>JBGPIT010000056.1:0-17307 GCA_041485125.1 Binatia bacterium
ACGTGGTCGGGAAGCTGGTGCGCACCGTCTCGACGTCGGGGGGAAGCTCGATCATGTCCGTCCTCCGTTGCGCGGGTCGAAGCAGCTCTCGTGCCAGCCTCCGGCACGCACGACGGACGCAAGAGCCGCAGTTCGGGTGCGGGACGACACGGTTGTCGACGTGCGATCTCATTTCTGACGAAACGGACGGGCGGTTTCCCGCGGATGAGAACGAGACCCGGCGACGGCGGATGACCCCCGGATCACCCGGCGCGGAGTCGTCGCGCGTTCGCAACCACCGCGACGCTGCTTCCCAGCATGGCAAGCGCGGCAACCAGCGGGTTGAGCGCGCCTGCCGCGGCGAGGGCGACCGCGCCGGCGTTGTAGGCGAACGCCCAGGCGAGGTTCTGGCGGACGACGCGCAGCACGCGCCGCGCGTGCGCGAGGAGCCACGGCACGCGTTCGAGGTCGTCGCTCACGATCGCGACGTCGGCGCTGATCCGCGCGAGATCGGTCGCGGTTGCGACCGCGATCCCGAGATCCGACGCGGCGAGCGCGGGCGCGTCGTTGACGCCGTCGCCCACCATCGCGACGTGGCGACGGCCCGTCGCGGCAGGCGCGCGACGCGGGTCGCCGCCAATGCGGACGGCGCGGATGTGGGCGAGCTTCTCGTCGGGCCGGAGGCCGAGCGTCGCCGCGCCCTCCGGAACCAGCGCGGGGACGATCGCGTCGGCTTGGCTGTCGCCCGATACCACCTCGACGCCGACGCCGAGCCGCGCGAGCGCGGCGACCGCCGCTCCGGCATCCGGCCGCGCCTCCTCCCCGAAGCGCAGGATGCCGAGCACGCGCCGCGCGGCGACGATGAACACGAGACGCTCACCGGGCGCGACGTGCGGGAGCACCGAGTCGCCGCCGTCGACCTCCTCCACCGCGAACCGGCGGCTGCCGACGGCGTACTCGACGCCGCCGACACGCCCACGGACGCCCGATCCCGGCACCACGCGCACGTCGCGCGCCGGCGGGGCGTGGTGAAGCTCGCCGTCGAGACGAGTCGCCGCCGCGGCCTCGATGGCGCGCGCGAGCGGATCGCGCAGCCCGCGCTCGAGCGTGGCGACGCGCGCCAGCAGCTCGCGCTCGGAGAGCCCCGCGCCGGCCACTACGTCGATGCCGCGCAGCACCGGCATGCGGCCGGTGAGCGTTCCCGTCTTGTCGAAGAGGACGTGATCGATCCGCGCCGCCGCCTCGAGCGCCGGCGCGCTCCGCACGACGACGCCGCGCCGCGCCGCCTCGACGAGCCCCGTCCACAGCGCGACGGGCGTGGCGAGACCGAGAGCGCACGGACACGCCACGACGAGGACGGCGAGCCCGACCATCAGGCCGCGATCGAAGGAGTCGCGCTGCCACCAAAAGCCCGCGGCTGCGATCGCGAGCGCCACGACCGTGGGGACGAGCACACGGGCAACCCGGTCGGCCACGCGCTCGATCGGCGCGCGCTCACGCCGCGCGCCATCGACAAGCGCCGCGACACGCGCCGCCGCGCTGTCGACCGCGGCCGCACTCACGCGGACGACGAAGAGGCCGTCGACGCTGCACGTGCCCGACGCGACCTCGTCGCCGGGTCGCTTCACGATCGGCCGGCTCTCGCCGGTGAGCGCCGCCTCGTCGACACCGCCGGTGCCGTCGACGACGACGCCGTCGGTCGGGAACGCTTCGCCCGGCGCGACGCGGATGCGGTCGCCGGGCGCCAATTCACCCGGCACGACCTGCTCGACGACGTCGTCGGCGCCGAGACGCGTCGCGACTGCCGGTGCAGGGAGCCAGCGAGCACGAATCGCGCTGCCCGCCTCGGCTTTCGCGCTCGCCTCGAGATACCGGCCGAGCGTCACCAGGACGAGGAGCATCGCGGCAGTGTCGAAGTAGACGGCGGGACGGCCCGCGAACGTGTTCACCACCGAGAGCGAGTACGCGGCGAGCGCGCCGAGAATGATGAGCCCGTCGGCGTTCGCGGCGCCGCCGCGCAGGGAGCGCGCGGCGCTCGCCAGGATCGGCCCGCCGAGCAGCAAGAGAACCGGCGCGGAGAACGCGAGCGCCAGGACCCGGAGCACCTGGAAGAGCGCGCCGTCGGTCGGCGCAGCCTCCGCACCGTACACGTAGGGCACGTACGTCGGCATGCTCACCATCATGACGTTGATGGCGAAGAAGATCGCGAGACCGAGCCGTACGAGCACCGCCGTGGCGACGCCCTGCTCGCCCGTCGCCCGCGTCACCTGCAGCGCGAGGAGACACCCATAGCAGCAGACGCGCACCGGAACGGCCGCGACCCGCCCCGCGACGGGCCACCGCCCGAGCGGCAGTCCGCAGTGGGCGCAGTCCGCGCCCACGTCACTGCGCCAGCAGGTTGGTGACGAGGTAGACGAACGCGAAGGCGAAGAAGCCGAGCCAGATCACGACCACCCACCACGGCACCGGGTTGGTATCGTAGATATGGTAGCCGTCCTCGGTGAGACGCTCCGGGGTCGAGGCAGATGCGGCGCTGCCGCCGGCAGCGACCATCACCGGTCCCGGCGCGGGCGCTACGGTCTCGGGGTCGATCGCTGCCATCGTTCCTCCCGTTCGATCTCCGCGTCGAGCTCGAGGACGCGAAACTTCGGCCGCTCGATGTCGCGAAAGCGGCCGGTGAAGAGCGCCCACAACGTGAGCAACAAGATCGGTAGCATGCCGATCAGATAGGTCGCCACCGCGACGGCGCCGAAGCCCTCGACGTCGTCGTTGATGATCGTGAGGGCGAACTCGGTCATCTTGTAGGTGAACCCGAGCCCCGCGATCACCATCACCGCGATCGCGAATCCGAACACGGTCATGCTGCGCGCCGAGAGCCTGGCACGTCGAGCGGCGATCGTCATCGTGCGCCTCCTGCGATGGGCTGGACGTCGTAGATCGACGCCGGGCGCTGGCGGTTCCAGCTGCCGAGCCATTGCACGTATGCGACCACCGCGAGACCGCGCTCGTTGGGACGGCGATCCGCATCGAAGAACCACGGGTACGTGGGCATCACCGAGTACGGCGCGACGCTGCGCGGATCGTAGAGGTGCGCCACGTGCCAATCGTTCGAGTGGCGCCCGGCCTCGCGGATCAAGTCGGGACCGACGCGCCGGGTGCCGAAGAGGTGCGGCAGATTCATCTCGTTCTGGTACTCCTCCGCCGTCGACACCGGCCCGAAGCGCAGATCCTCCTTCGAAACCGGCCGTACGAACTGCGAGTGGCAATGCCAGCACGCCTCCGCGATGTACGACGCCTTTCCCACCCGCAACGCGTGCGCGAAGCTCTCGGAGCTGACCGTTCCGAAGTCGCGCGCGAACTCGTCCGGGTAGTCCTCCGCGAGCTGCGTGAACTCGGGCGGGATCGTCTTCGCGATCTCGGCGATCGACGCGATCGGCAGCTTGCGGAGGGTCAGCACCGGCATCACGCCTTGCAGGAAGAAGCCGAGGAAGAAGGTGATCACCCCGGCGATGAGGAAGCTCGCGCCGAACCGTTCCACGACTCAGGCCTCCACCGCGGCCGCGATCGCGCCGACGTCGGGCTCGAGCACCGGCTGGCGAGCAGTCGCCCAGAGCTCGTAGAAGAAGAGTCCCTGCCCGGCGACGATCATGATGCCGGCGATGGTGCGCGTCCACCAAAACGGCATCGACGCGACCACCGACTCGCCCCAGTGGCTGAGCGACGCCCAGCTGAATCCCTGCACGACGCCGGCCATCGTGAGGTCGATCACCATGAGCGCGAGCCCGACGACCGTCAGCCAGTAGTGCATCGTGAGCAGCTGCGGCGACGCCCATGGACGTCCAACCGCGCGCGGCCAGAGCTCGACGAAGAGCCCCATGATCCAGAACCCGAAGACGCCGAACATCACCATGTGCGCGTGGGCGACGACCCAATCGGTGAAGTGGATGATCTTTTGAAACGTGAGCGTCACCTGAAAGGCGCACTGCAGGCAGGTGATCCCGTACAGAATGATCCCGGTGAAGAACCAACGGATCGCGAGATTGCCGCGGACGGCCTCGGCGCGCCCGTGGAGCGTACCGAAGAAGTTGACGATCACCGTCAGGACGACGACCTCGACGGCGATCGTCGCGACGACTGCGCCGTACTGGGCGTACATCGGGATCGGGCTGAACAGGAAATGATGCACGCCTTGCATGGGATAGAAGAACGCGAGGCCCCAGAAGCCGATCAACGACAGCGCGTGGCTCCAGATCGGCTTCCGCAGCAGGAGCGGCACGAAGAAGTACATCAGGCCCCAGCCGATCGGCGTGACGAAGAGGCCGACGAGATCGTGGATGAAGAGCCCGGTGATCGCCGCGCCGGCGGTGCCCGGCACCCAGAACTGCGGCAGGTAGTTGCCCATGAAGTAGACCAGCCCCGTCCACGCGAACGCCGCGAGGAAGTACCACAGGCTCACGTACAGGCCCTGCTCGCCGGTGCGGATGATCGGCACCGACATGTTGACGACGAGCAGCACGAGCCCGAGCATCACCAGCGGGTCGACGAAGATCGGCGTCTCGCCCCACTCGATCCCCTGCCCGTACCCGGCGAGCTGTCCGACGACGGTGAGGATCAGCGCGAGCTGCCACGCCGCGAGGATCAGCCAGCCGAGACGATCGGACAGGATCGAGCGCTTGGTGAGACGCGGGATCGCGAACAGCATGCCCGCGATGAAGGCGTTGGCGATGAAGCCGTACGCGGCCATGTTGGTGTGGACCATGCGCACGCGTCCCGGCGACAGCCACTCGATCCCGGGGAACGGGTAGAGCTGGTTGAACTGGAACGCGTACGCGAGGCCGGCAAGGAGCGACGTCGCGAACCAGAACGCGCTCGCCGTCAGATGCCAGCGGATCAGGCCGAAGTGCACGAGCGGCCGGCGAACGGCGATAGCGATCACGAGCGCGGATCCTTTCTCGAGGCGGAATCGCCGTCGACGGGCACTGGCGCGGCGGCGGTAGTCGCGGGCGCGGCGCGAAGCGACAGCACGTACGAGACGAGATGCCAGGCATCGCCGTCACGGATGCTCTCGCCGTCGGGCTCGGCGAAGATGTCGGCGTAGGACGGCATCGCGGTGCCGCCGACGCCGGTCATGAAGGTGCGATAGACGTCCTGCACGGTCGGGCCGCTCTTCAGGCGCCCCTTGGTGAAATCGAACGGCTTCTGCGGATTGCCCCACACGTCGGGCGGCAGCTGACGTGCCGACGGCCCGTCGCCGCGCCCGCTCTCGCCGTGGCAGGTCGTGCACTCGAGGAGCGCGAAGATCTCCTTGCCGCGTGCGATCGACTCGGCGCTGCCGAGGAACGACGGCACCGGCGGGATCACGATCGGAATCGCGGGTCCGCGCTTCTCCCACGCGGGGTAGAAGCCCTTGAGGTACTGAATGACCGCCAGACGCTCGCGCTCGCCCAGCAGCGCCCAGTCCGGCATCGAGGTGCGGTACACGCCACGGGTGATGATGCGGTAGAGATCCTCGTCGGTGGGAAGCGCGCCGCTCGGCGTCGAGCGGAACTTGAAGACGCCAGTGGTGAAGTCGCGCGGCTTCACGATCAGCATCGGCGCCGCGACGCCGCGGCCGTCGCCGCGCTCGCCATGACAGCCGACGCAGTAGCGGCGATAGACCTGCGCGCCTTCGTCGCGCAGCGGGTCGAGCTGCGCGCCGCCACGTGACGGGCTCGCCGCCAGGAGCGCGGCGGTGAGGAATGCGGCTTTCAGCGCGATGCGCGTCAGACGGCGCATCACGCGACCGCCGGCCGATACGGCACGAACCGCCCGAGCGGCTGGAGCACGCCGAGCGTCGCGCCATAGATCATGTGCGTCAGCGCCGCGATCCACGCGGGCATGAGCTGCAGCACGAAGGGCTCGCCGACCAGACGCGGTTGGAGCCACGAGAGCACGAGGTAGAAGTTCACGATCCACATGAGGAAGCCGTAGGCGATGCCGAGCGCGATCTGCAGCGCGGTGCGGTCGGGAACGAAGCGGTTCACCAGGACGTGGAACACGGCGCCGGCGATCGCGCCGACGGAGAAGTGCACGACCGCGACCAGCATGAAGAAGTTGAGATCGTCGGTGGTCAGCGCCTTGGCGCCCAGGAAGACGGTGCCGTAGACGCGCAGGAAGCGCAGCGGATCTTGATTCAACGCGAGCGAGCCGACGATGTGGAAGATGAAGCTCGCGAGGCTGCCGAGGATGCCGATCGTCGTGCCGGCGACGACGTAGAACGTCAGATAGAAGCCGACCGGCGGCCAGCGCGGCGCCGCGACGTCGCCGAGCTCGGCCTCGAGCTCGATGATCGCGCGCTGATGGCGCTCGATCTCTTCGCGAATCTGCTGGCGCATACGGGTCACGGTCGAGCGCGCATCGCAAGCGGCATGCCATGAGGGATCGGCGCGCCGCGTGCATGATCGCCGCGTGGGCAAGCCGATGATCATCGACGCAACGAGGTCCGTGATTCGCATGCGCGGGAACGGGACATACGAAATTCGCACGGGCGGGAAATCGTGAGCGCCGCGAAGGAACGCGTAGGCATAGGCATACCGCGCGAGCTCGACCGAGGTTCGAGCACGGCGCCGGTTGCGCGTCAGCCGAGCGATCGGCCGCCCTTCTTCGGCGCGTTGCCGGCGCGTGGCATCTGGACCGCCGTCGGTCTCTCCCGCACTCAGTTCCTGACCATTCTCGCCGCGTCGGTCGTGCTGTTCGTCGTCATCGGCGGTCCGGTGTGGAGGCACGTCCGGGACCCGCACTTCATGCGGATCACGGTCAGCTATGGGGTGATCCCGGTCGGCGTCCTCGCGGCGCTCCGCCGAAACGGCCGCCCACGGCTGCTCACCGTCATCGCCGCGAGCGCAGTCGTCGCGCTCGTGAAGCTCGTCGTCACGGCGGCGCTGTTGATCGCATTCGCGCTCGCCCGCGGCTGATACGCGCGTCAGTCGGCGTGCGCGTGCGACGCGGAGCCGCCGCCGTGCTCGTGCGCGCCGCCGTGCGGCAGGAGATCGAGCCCGCGCGCCATCGTCAGGGCCCCGAAGAGGAGAACGAGGACGCCGGAGAGCGCGGAGAGTCGCGCGCGAACCGCGGGTCGCGCGAGCGTGCGCGCGACGCCGACCGCGAGCATCGCCGGGATCGTGCCGAGGCCGAACGCGAGCATCGTCGCCATGCCTTCGGCGACGGATGCCGTGCTCGCGGCGCGCGCCGCGAACGCGTACACGAGCTGACACGGCAGAAACGCGTTGAAGACGCCGAGGGCGATCGGCGCTGCGAACGAGCGCGATCGGATGACGCCCGCGAGCCCGCGGCCGACCGTCGCGCGCACGAGCGCCGCGCCGCGCGCCGTCACCTGGGCGAGCAGCCCGAGCATCTCCGCGCCGACGACGATCATGAAGAGCCCGGCCGTGATCGCGAGGCCGCGCTGCACGACCTCCACCGGTCCGGTCGCGACTAGCGCCGCGCCGGCGGCACCGGAGATCGCGCCGATGAAAACCAGCGTGTTCAGCCGGCCGAAATTGTAAAGCAGCTGGCGGACGATTCGGCCGCGGCCGCCCGCGCTCGCGAGGGCGAGCGGAAAGCCGCCGCACATCCCGACGCAGTGAAGCGAGCCGGCAACGCCGCCGAGGAACACGAGGGCATAGACCACGGTGCCGCACGCAGCCGGAATCGTGCCAGTGCGCGGCGCTCCACCGCCCGTCGCGATCTCATTCCCGCATTTCGGAAGAACCTCGACGCGATTCGCGGCGATGCGAATCACGCGGCGATTCTCGGTCGCCGACATAGCCGCCGAACCCAGCACCGGCGACGGTTTCGTCCGGTGCGCCGCGGGCAGGCCACGGTCGACGGCGTGGCAAGGAACTTGGATCTCAGTAGGCCAGGAGGATTCGCAGATGTTGATCGCGCAACGGATGATCTCGCCGGTTCGAACGGTCCGGCCACTCGACTCGATCCGCCACGCCCGGGAGATCATGGAGACCTACCGGATCAACCAGCTGCCGGTCGTTCACGGCGGTGATCTCATCGGGATCATCACCGACCGCGATCTACGGGACGCGTTTCCGTCCGTTTTCGCTTCCGCGTCCGACGCCGCCGCGCATCGTCACCGGCACGACGGTGACCCAGGCACGATTCCGGTCGAGATCGTGATGACCAGCGACGTGCTCACGCTCGCGCCACACGACACGCTCGCGACCGCGGCACGCCTCATGCGTCGCGAGCGCGTCGGCGCTGTCCCGATCGTCGATCACGGCCGTCTCGTCGGCATCGTCACGCGGAGCGACGTGCTGGACGCGTACCTCGACGGCGCCGAGCGCGACGGTCGGATTGCGGCGGCGGTCACGTCGACGACGCGCCCGAACGCCGGCCCGAAGTTCGCGAGCTGAGCCCGCGCGCACGATCTCACTATCGTCGCCCGCGCCGAGACCGAGAGCGGCGCCGAGCGACTCCGACAGGCGGGTGCGACTCGCGTCGTCTCGCCATACACGATCGGCGGTCACCGCATGGCGCAGGCGGTTCTCCGCCCGGCCGTCCTCGACTTCGTCGATCTCGCCACCCATCACCGCAGCGTCGAGCTGCAGCTCGAGGAGATCCCGATCGGTCGTCCCGGCAGCATCTCGCTCGCCGACTCCGGCGTGCGCGACCACGTCGACGTGATGGTGATCGCGATCCGCACGTCAGCCGGCGAGACCCGTTTCAATCCCGCGCCGGACGAGCTCCTCGCGCAAGGTGACCGTCTGCTGGTGATCGGTCAGGCCCAGAGCCTCAAACGTCTCGAGCACGAGCTCCGATGAGGCGCGTCGCCGAAAGACTCGACGACGCCCGTCGATCCGAAAGGCGGGCCTAGCCGCACAAGTTGATGTATCGACGCCTATCGGACGTCGTGTATTCGCCGCCTATTCTCCTATACGGGGAAGGGAGTCGGATGGGTGGACGCCCACCTCCTCGCGTCGACGTTGGTAGAGCGCTGCCGGCTGTGGACCCAAGATGCCAGCCTCGCGGAAGTGGCGGCCGAGCTGGGCATCGCGCATGTACCGACTCCGTAGCGCGCGGAACGCCGCACTTCGCGGTTCGGTTCGTTCGCCCTGACCATCGGCCGTCGGCGAGTGACGCCGACTCGCGATGAGACCGTCGTCCGGACCGCGTCGGGAGCTGGCGAGGCGATCGACGTCGTCGTCGGTCGGCACACCTGGCAGGTGTCCGCGATCGAGCGTGCGGAGGTCCACCGCATCGGCGATGCTGACGTACCCGCAGTGCGTGCGTCGGACCTGGTGCTGCCCAAGCTCCACGCCGGCGGTCCGCAGGACGCACGGGATATCGATCAGCTTCTCGACCTCGAGTCCGGACTCGAAACGGATGTTGGCGCGATCGTAGGCGATCTGTCGCGTGACGCCGTCGCGCTGTGGCGGCGGATACTCGAGCGGCACGGCGGTTGACCGCTGCCTTCGACGTGCGCCCCGATCTACGGCAGCGTGATGGTATCCATCCCGGCACCCGTCTTCACGGTCGTCTTCCCGCCGATCGCTGATCCGTCGAGATTGATCGTATCGTTCCCCTGACCGGTCTTCACCGTGAGGTTGCTCCCGAACATCGCGGGGGTCGCGGTCAAGCTGTTCGTGCCGTCTCCCAGGGTCAGCTTCGCGCTGTTGCCGATCACCGCGGTGGTCAACGTGACCGTGTCGTTGCCCGCACCCGTCTTCACGTCGAGCTTCTCGCCGATCTGGGTGCCCTCATCGAAGGTTACCGCGTTCGTGCCGGCGCCGAGCGTGAGCTTCGCTTTGTCGCCGACGAGCGCGTTGCTCAGAAAGACGGTGTCGTCACCGTCGCCGGTTTTCACCGCGAGCTTCCCGCCGACGTTGCCCTGATCGAAGCCGACAGTGTTGTTGCCTGCGCCGAGGGTGACGTCGACGTCGGTGCCGACGCTCGCACCGGTGTCGAATTCGACGACATCGGTGCCGTTGCCCGTTTTCACGAAGAGCTTGCCGCCGACATCGCTGCCGACGTCGAAAATGAGCCTATTCTGGCCCGCGCCGAGGACCGCCTTGACGTCGCCGGCGATGGCGGAGTTCTGGTCGAAAATGAAATCGTCTTTGCCGTCGCCGGTCTTCATCGAGAGCTTGCCGCCGATGTCACTGCCGGTGTCGAAAATGAGTCGGTTGTCGCCGGCGCCCAGATCGAGCTTGGCGTCGCGGTCCAGAGTCGAGTGACCGTCGAAGATGACGTCGTCCTTGCCGTTGCCCGCTTTGACGGAGAGCTTGCCGCCGAGGGCGCTCGATGAATCGAGAACGAGAGTGTTACTGCCGGCCCCGAGCGCGAGCTTGACGTCGCCTCCGATCGAGGAGGCGGTGTCGAGCACGACCACGTCGTCGTCCTGACTTCCTTTGAACGTCACCTTCCCGTCGACGTGTCCCGCGTCGAGAATGAGCGTCATCTTGCCGCCACCCGACTCCACGGTCACCTTGCCGGCGACGCTCGCGTCGTGCAGCGTCAGCTCGTCGTCACCGGCCGCACCGTGGAAAACGACGTTTCCCGGCACGATCGCGGTGGAGATGTTGACCTCGTCGGCGCCGGCCCCGAGATCGAGCAGGAGATCCGAGGTGACGCCGGCGAACGTCGCGGCGCTCGCGACGCCGTTCACCAGGGTGTTCGTGGGGGTGACGCGGAACTCGTCCGGACCGAGCGCCATCTGATCAATCGCGATGACGTTGTCGCCGTCATCCCCGACAATGACGAGCTTGCCGCCCTTGCTCTCGACGGTCACGTTGCCGGTGGCGAGAGCCGTCGCCGGGGCGAGGACCATTCCGAGGCCGATGATGCACGCTAGACGAAGATGGGTCATGGCTGCGTCCTCCATCGCGGAGCGCGATGCGCCTTGAGACAGGGACAGACTGGAAAGTGACGCTGCGCCCGCTGCCGGAACGGCATAGCCCCGGCGCACCGCCTATGTCCACGGTCGCCGTTGCCGCACTCAGCGCGGCTCCGTCGGCGACGGCGCTTTCCGCTGTGTCCGGCGGGCCGGGTGAGGTCCGCGATCGCTCCGTCGATGTCGACGGCTTGCGGGTGCAGACTCGAGTTCGAGCCCGACGGCACGGACGCTTACTTTGTTGCCGGGACGACCGCGACGAGCGGGTAGTTGTCTGCGCGGCAAGCGGACCATCGGCGCGCGAATCGACGGTCTGGGTGATCACGTGTCCACCCGAATCCTTGCTCGTGGCCGCGACGTTGATGACGTTCGTACCGACGTTCGTGTCGCTAGGAAACGCTAGACCTCGAAGTCGCCGAACACGTAGCCAGCTCGCGCGAGTGCGCGGCGCATGGCGCGCTCGACGAGATCCGAGTCGACGTGCGGATTCACAGGCACCTCGGGAAACGTTCGAAGCGAGCCGAGCAGGGCGGCCGCGTCGGCGCCTGCCAACCGTTCGCACGCGGCGTAGATGCCGTCCGGCCCCTCCTCGAGCGCGTTGTGTTGCTCGAGAATGCCGCGAAGCGCCGCCCGGATCGCCGGGGTGGAGGTCGGCACGAGGAGCGCGGCGAGCGCTCCGTGATCGAGCCGGAGACGAGCGGCCGCGGGTAACGGCTCCCCGCCTCTGGCTCGCTGCGCCGCCGGGAGCAGAATCTTCTCCTCCATCCCGATGTGGCGGAGAAGGCCTCTGCGGAAGTCCGCATACGCCGCCGGGTCGGACGCGCCGCACGTGAGGAGCGCGTCGAGCCGCGCGTGATCGTCGGCCAGGTAGCGGGCGATTTGTTCCATCATGCAACCGCGGGGCTCGGCTCCGCCGATGCGGGGGCGAGCGTGATGCGCAGTGTCGCGACGACGATCGGCACGACGCCGACCACGAGGAACACCATATCGGCCGCGATCCGGGCCCACTCGAGCATGTGGAAGGTGCCGCTCGTCAGGAACGCGAGCCGCCGTGCGTGCCAGTAGCCGTTCGAGAGGACATCCCACAGCTGGAGCACGCCGCCCGGAAAGAGATCGAGCAGGACCATGAGTCCGAGGCCGCCGTTGAGTCCCCAGAAGCCGGTCCGAACGAGCCCTTCGACGCGCTGCCAGCTGGCGTCGTCCGCGAACGCGCGCAGACAGAACACGACGACGGCGAGGGCGAGCATGCCGAACACACCGAACATCGCCGTGTGCCCGTGATTGCTCGTGAGGAGCGTCCCCACTTCGAAGTAGGAGACGATCGGCAAGTTGATGAGGAAACCGAAGATCCCGGCGCCGACGAAGTTCCAGAAGCCGACCGCCATGAGGAAGTAGATCGCCCAGATCTGCCGTGCGGCGAACGCATGCCCGCATTCGGCGCAGCGGCGATCCTGTAGGCTGACGAAGTCCCACGCGTCGAGCGTGAGGAGCGTGAGCGGCACGACCTCCATCGCCGAGAAGCAGGCGGCGAGCCCCATGTTGAGCGTGCCCTGGCCGGTGAAGTACCAGTGGTGCCCCGTGCCGACGATGCCGGCGCCGAGGTAGAGGATGGCGTCGAGGTAGACGATGCGCGTCGCCGTCTTCGCGCCCACGAGGCCCATCTGGAAGAACATCACGGCCACGAGCACGGTCGCGAAGAGCTCGAAGAAGCCTTCGACCCACAAGTGAATGATCCAGAACCGCCAGTTGTCGATCACGGCGAAGTTGGTGTGCGGACCGTAGAACAGGGCGGGGAGGTAGAAGACGGGGATCGCGACGGCGGCGTAGAGGAAGAGCGACGCGAGATCGCCGTCGTTCGGGCGTCGCATCGCGGGGCGGAGCGCGCGGAACATGAGGACGAGCCAGAAGAGGAGGCCCCCGGCGAGCAGCAGCTGCCAGAAGCGCCCGAGATCGAGGTACTCCGAGCCCTGGTGACCGAGCCAGAACCAGAGGCTTCCAAGTCGATCGTTGATCCCGAGCCACTCGCCGAAGAGACTGCCGCCCACGACGAGGGCGAGCGCGCCGAGGAGCACGAGCACGGCCACGCGCTGTCCGCGCGGCTCCGCGCCGCTCACGAGGGGCGCGAGGAAGAGCCCGCCCGCGACCCATGCGGTGGCGATCCAGAAGATGGCGAGCTGGAGATGCCAGGTGCGGAGGAGGTTGTACGGCAGCCAGCGCGCGAGATCGAAGCCGTAGAATGCTCCCGGCTCCACGCGGTAGTGCGCGAGCGCCCCGCCGGCGAGGGTCTGAAGGAGGAAGAGCACCGCCACGACCGCGAGGAAGAATCGTGTTGCCCGCTGGCTCGGCGTGAGCTGCCAGCCGGTGAGCCGGTCGTCGTGCCGGTGTCCGGGGCCGTCCTCACCTCTCCACCCGAGATAGCTGAACTTTCCGAAGGCGAGGAGGACGACGCCAAGACCGCCGAGGAGCGTGACGAGGCTGAGCGCGCTCCAGAGGTACGTCGACGCGGTCGGACCGTTTCCGACCAGTGGCTCGTACGGCCAGTTGTTCGTGTAGGAGTAGTCCTTGCCGGGACGGTTGGCGACCGTCGCCCACGTCGCCCACGCGAAGTAGGCCGCGAGCGCGTCGAGCTCGGTACGCTTCCCGATGTAGCGTGGTGGGAGGCCCGGGGCGGCGCTGGCGCTGCCGAAGTACTCGCCCCATTCCTGCTGCTGGGTCGTGAACGCCGCGACCTCGGCCGGCGAGAAGCGGAGCGTCTCGCTGGCGACGTCGTAGCGGTTCTCCTTCGTCTCAGCGCGAACGGCCTCGCCGATGTCCCGCGCGAGCCCCGCGTTGAGCGCTGCGTACGGCTTCCCGTATCGAGCCATCGCGAGCGTGTCGCGGCTGATCTCGGCGAGGCGATGGAGGTACTCCGCCGTGTAGTCCGGTCCGAGGTACGCCCCGTGTCCCCAGAGCGTGCCATGCTCCATGAGCCCGTACTTGAGAAAGACCTCCTGCCCCCGCAGGACGTCGTCGCGGGTAAAGAGCGTACGCCCCGCGCCGTCGACGACTCGTGCGGCGATCGGCGGCGCGTTGTCGTAGGTCTCGACCGTGACGATCGAGAGGATGGTGAACCCTACGATCATCACGAGGATGGCGCCGTGTCGCCACCAGGGGGAGAGGGGTGCTGCGTGCGATCGCTCGTCTGTCATGTTCCCTCCTGAATGCCTACATGCTCAGCGGCAAGGACAAGTAGGTCTTCGAGCCGTACGCCGCAACGCTTCTGCGTGACGTCTCCAACGCACATGTCCCAACATTCCTCTGGCCTTCCCGGCGAACCTGGCGCTAGAAGAGCGCCATGCGCACCCTCGTTTCGCTGTTCATTGTCGCGACGTTCTGCTCGCCGGCGTGGGCCGGCACTCCCGCCACCGGGTATTCCGACACTCTCTACGCCGGCGGGCTCAGCGCACCGACCGCCATCGCCTTCCTGCCCGACGGCCGGCTCGTCATCACCGAGGAGGGCGGAGATCTAAAACTCTGGGACGGCAGCCTGTCGACGTTGGGGAGCATACCCGTCTGCGGCACCAGCGGTGAGATGGGCCTCCTCGGGGTCGCGATCGACCCGAACTTTGGAAGTAACGGCTTCATCTACCTCTACCGCACACACCCCGGGTCGCCGAGCAGCTGCAGCAGCACCGGTCGGGTGAACGAGGTCGTCCGCGTCACGATGACCGGGAACACCATCGGCTCGCTGACGGTGCTCCTCACGGGTGCTCGCACCGACGGCGGCAACCATGACGGCGGCGTGCTACGCATCGGACCCGACGGGAAGCTCTACGCCGGCGTCGGCGACACCGGCAACGGCGACAATCAGGGCTGTTCCGGAACGTCGACGAACCCGTATTCGCAAGACGTGGACGCGCTCGAAGGGAAGATCGTCCGCCTGAACCTCGACGGCACGATCCCCGGCGAAAACCCGTTCGCCGCAAACCCGGTGTTCGCGCTCGGCTTCCGCAATCCCTTCCGGATGTCCTTCGATCCCCAGACGAGCAAGCTCTGGGTGGCCGACGTCGGCGATCTCGCCTTCGAGGAGATCGACATCGTCACCTCGGGGAAGAACTACGGGTGGCCGCACTGCGAGGCGACCCGGCCGAACGGCTGCGAGCTGCCCGGTGACGTCGACCCCATCTTCATCTACTCGCACGGCGACGGCTGCCCCGGTGAAGGGTCGTTTCCCTCGATCGGCACCTGCATCGTCGGCGGCGCCTTCGCGGGAGCGGCCTTCGGCGCCCTCGAGAACGACTACTTCTTCGGTGACTGCACCAGCAGCAACGTCTTCCATGCCGTCGTCAACGGCACCCGCGATGGGATCGTCGGCACGCCGGAGACCATCGTCACCAATGCCGATACCCCGACGGACTTCGTCTTCGGCCCGGACGGCGCGCTCTACTACTCGGCAATCAGCGCCGGCGAGATCCGTCGCGTCACGCGCCTCATTGCCGGCACCGACGAGCCTCTCCTCGGCACCCGACTCACGCTAAAGGCGAACGCCACGGTCGCGACCAAGAAGAAGCTCTCGGTCAAGACGAAGGACCCCGCGATCACCCTGGGCGGCGGCAACGGCAGCGGTGACGATCCCCGCACCGCCGGCGGCGACGTGCGCGTCCGCAGCGGCAGCTTCGACGAGACCTATCCGCTACCGGCCGGGTCGAGCTGGACCCTGATCGGCGGCGAGGGCGAGAACCGCGGCTATCGGTACAAGGACAGGCACCTCGTCAACGGCCCCATCAAGAAAATTCTCGTGAAGCCCGGCAAGCTCGTGAACGCGAATGGCTCGGGCGCCGCCTTGAGCTTCGATCTTCCGAGCGACCCGACGCCGGTCGACGTGGTCGTGCGCATCGGCGTCAAGCACTACTGCATGACGTTCGGCGGCACGACGACCTTCAAGCCCGGCAGCTTGAAGGCGAAGAACGCCCCCGCCGGCGCCTGTCCGTAAGGCACGCCGGCCGGCGTCAGGTCAGGAAGTCAGAAGAGTGGAGGCGGGGGAAATCGAACCGCGCGAACCGGGACGCTCCGGCAGAAGGAAGTAGATCCGGCGCGGTCTTGCGCGACGAAGTCCTCCCCACAGCTACCGCAGTCTACCCGCTCATCGTCCCTTGGGGACGCAGCCTCCGAGTCCGTGATTGCCTCCGCGGATCACAGCTGATTCGTCTCGTGGCGAGCCTCCGATGTCTCCTGCACGAACTCGCGAACGAGTGCGCACAGCTCCGCCGGGCGCTCGATCGCTAAAGCATGCCCGGCGCCGGGGAGCACGACGAGGCGCGCTCCGGAAAGCGTGCGCGCCGCCGCTTCCGCGTGCATCCGCGGCGTGAGAATGTCGTCGTCACCGGCGACGATCAGCGCCGGGACGGTGATGCCGTCGAGGTGCGTCAACTCGGGACCGAGCCAATCGAGCAACGCGTCGGCGTGCAGACGAAGCGTGGCGATCGGGGTCGCCGCCGCCATCGTGCGGAGCGCCGCGGCTGCTGCTTCTCGCCTGCCCGTGTGCGCGAGATGGGCACGACCGAGCATCCACGCGAGCATCGTACGGATCCGTGTCTCGTCGTCGCTCCGCTCGTAGCTGCCGAGCGCGCGCAACACCGCCTCCAGCCTCGGGTCGCGCATGATGACGGGGGTGACCAGCACCAACCCGCGCACGAGCTCGGGCCGCTGGCGCGCGAGCTCGAGCGCGACCGCGGCACCGAGGCTCGCGCCGACGACAGTCGCCGGTCGGTCGTCGGTGCGGGCAAGCAGCGCCGCGGCGTCGGCCGCGAGATCGCCGAGCGTGAGCGGCCCGGTTCCGAGGCGGGCCGAGCCGCCGATGCCACGATGATCGTAGCTCGTGACCGTCGCCGCGGCGGCGAGCTCATCGACCTGGCGCCGCCACGACCGCCGGTCGACACCGTAGCCCGCGATCAGCAGGATCGGCGGCCCCGCACCGACGGTCTCGACCGCGAGCGCCGTACCGTTCACCGGTACCAGCGTCGTACTCGCCCGCTCGACGTCTTCGAGGGTGATGCGGCCGCCGGGACCAGTCGGCTGGATCCAGGCGAGGTCGAAGCCGAGCCGACGCGCCAGCGCGCGCGCCGCCGGTGCCGCCTTCGGTGTCGGCACGCCGCTCGGCATCGTCGGGATCGCCGCGGCAACGCCCGCGGCGCGCGCGATACCAGGTGCCGCAGCCTCGGCCGCGACCTTCCGCGTCGGTGTCACCGCGGGAGCGAACGTCGCCGCGAACGCTTCCGCGTCGAACGCCTCGTCCGGCGCTGCGATCGCGCCGAGCAGCGCGCCGACGGCGACGGTCGCGCCCGCATCGGCGTAGATCGCGGCGATCACGCCGGTCGCGAAGGCGGCGACGTCCACCGCGGCCTTCTCCGATTCGACCACCAGGATCGTGTCGCCGGCCTGAACGGGATCACCCGGGCATACACGCCACT
>JBGPIT010000057.1:0-17285 GCA_041485125.1 Binatia bacterium
CGACGCACGCTTCCACATCGTCGCCCCGAACGCGCCCTTCGGGGCCCCCCGGCCCGCCGCGCCGCCGCCCCACCCCGTCTCCGAGCGAGCGGCCGCCGCGTCATCGATTTCACGCCGCAACAAGCATGCTCGTTCTTCGTCTCACACGACGTTGCAGTCTTCGCGGTCCGACGCACGCGGGGGCGTTGCGATGGTGGCCGAAGGGCGCGTTCGGGGCGACGGATTGCCTGCTGCCGTACGGCTGCAGCAGCGTGTGCAATCGACGTCAGCGGTGGCGCGGAGCCTCAGCGCCAAGAGGCCACCATCGCAACGCCCCCGCGCGTGCGGCGGCCTCCGAAGTCTTCGACGCTGATGAGACGCGCGTCGATGGCGGGGTTGGTGGACGTGTGGTACTCGCGGGGGGAATGGCGGGAACGTCGGCGGAGGGCGCGTCGTGAGCTCGGTGCGCGACGAGTTTGCGACGGTCGTGGCGGCCGGGGACGAGTGTGAGCTCGGACGCGCCGCGCTCGCGATCGCACGGATCGCGTACCCCGAGCTCGAGATGTCGCACTATCTCGGCGAGCTCGACGCGCTGGCGGCGGCGGTGCGGCCGCGGCTCGCGTCGGTCCGGCGCCACGAGCATCCGGTGACGGCGGTGACGCAGTATCTCTTCGAGGAGCGCGGGTTCCACGGCAACAGCGACGATTACTACGATCCGCGCAACAGCTACCTGAACGAGGTGCTCGAACGGCGGACCGGCATTCCGATCTCGCTCTCGGTGGTGCTGATCGAGATCTGCGCCCGTCTCGGACTCGCGGTCGAAGGCGTCGGCTTCCCCGGCCACTTCCTGGTCCGCGTCGCCGGCAGCTCGGGGCCGGTGCTGCTCGATCCGTTCCACGGCGGGCGCGTGATCGGCCACGACGAGATCATCGAGCGCCTGCGGACGTTCTACGCCGCCGGCGGCGGGCCGGCGGGCACGAACGTCGTGCGCGAGTTGCCGCAGGTGCTGCAGGCAACGGCGCCGATCGGCATCCTCGCGCGCATCCTGGCGAACCTCTTGCGCATCTATCTCGAGCGCAACGATCACGAGCACGCGCTCGCGACCGTCGACCTCGCCCTCGTCCTGAATCCAGAGTCGGCCGAGCACACCCGTGTGCGCGGTCTGCTCTACGAGCAGCTCGACTGCGTCTCGGCCGCGGGCGCCGACCTGCGCCGCTACCTCGAGCTCGCGCCGCGCGGATCGCACACCGAGGAGGTACGCGAGCATCTGGCGCGGCTGCATCGGGTTGCGGTCACGTTGCATTGAGGCGGGGCGGCTGCGGAGCCGCGTGTCGCGATGAGCACCCCGCTCGAGTTCCGTGAGCGCGCGGCGGTCGCCGCCGGCGATTCCGCCCTCCATCGCAAGCTCGACAACGCTTCCTTCCGTTTTCTCGCCAAGCGCCGCGAGGTCTTCGCCGGGCTCGCCGACGGCGAGGCGCGGCGCGACCGCGCGCGCGCCGTGAAAGCGCAGGCGATCGCCGCGCTGCCGGAGCTGCTGGCGGAGCTCGAGACGCGCGTGGTCGCGAACGGCGGCACCGTCCACTGGGCGGCCGATGCCGACGAGGCGTGCGGCGTCGTCCTCGCGCTCGCGGCGCGCGCCGGCGTCCGCCTCGTCGTCAAAGGCAAATCGATGGTCTCGGAAGAGATCCACCTCAACGATCGGCTCGCGGAAGCCGGCATCGAGGCCGTCGAGACCGATCTCGGCGAGTACATCGTGCAGCTCGCCGGCGAGCCGCCGTCGCACATCATCACGCCGGCGATCCACAAGTCGCAGGACGACATCGCGACGCTCTTCTCGGCGAAGCTCGGCATCCCGCACCAGGATACCGCCGAGGCGCTGACGGCGGCCGCGCGGCAGGTCTTGCGTGACAAGTTCCTCGCCGCCGACATGGGGATCACCGGCGTCAACTTCGCGGTCGCCGAGAGCGGCACGCTGGTGGTGGTCGAGAACGAGGGGAACGGCCGCTTGGCACTCACCCTGCCCCGGCTGCACGTCGCCTTGATGGGCATCGAGAAGGTGATCGCGCGCGACGAGGACCTGGCGCCGATGCTCGAGCTCCTGCCGCGGAGCGCGACCGGGCAGACGCTCACCAGCTACGTCTCGCTGGTGCGCGGACCGCGATCGGCGGACGCGCTCGACGGACCGAGCGAGCTGCACCTGGTCATCATCGACAACGGCCGCACCCGCGTGCTCGCGGATCCTGCTCTGCGCGAGGCGCTCTACTGCCTGCGCTGCGGTGCGTGTCTCAACGCCTGTCCGGTCTATCGCCGGGTCGGGGGACACGCCTACGGCTATGCCTACTCGGGACCGATCGGCGCGGTGCTCGCGCCCGCGATGCTCGGTCTCGGCGCGGCGCCGGACGTGGCGTTCGCGTCGACCCTGTGCGGAGCGTGCCGCGACGTGTGCCCGGTACGGATCGACATTCCCGAGCTGCTGCTCGGTCTGCGCGCGCGCGTCGCGAGCGCGGGTCGCCTGCCGGAAGGCGAGCGGCGGGCGTTCGAGTGGTGGCGGCGGATCGCCTCGACGCCGTGGGCGTACGCGCTGGCGACGCGCCTCGGACGCCTCGGCTCGCGTCTCGTCGCGCGCGCGCCGCGCCTCCTCGCGTTGGTGCCGCCGCTCGCGGCGTGGGCACACGCGCGGGCGCTTCCGGAAAGCGCGCCGCGCTCGTTTCACGAACGCTGGAGCGACCGCATGGCGAGGCCGCGGATTGTCCCGGTCCACGGCGACGACGGCGGCGCCATGGCGCCGTCCGCGGGCACTACCGTGGGGCCAGATGACGTTCCTCGCGGCGACGCGGCTCGCGCGCGAACGTCGGAGGAGCGTCGGTGACCGGCGCCGAGATGCTCGAGCGCGTGCGCCGCGCGCTTGCGGGCGTGGTGCCGCCGTCCCTGCCGCGCGTCGACGCCTCGCCGCCGTCGGCGCGGAGCGACGATCCCTCCGCGTCCCTATCGGCCCCGCTCGCCGAGCACGCCCAGCCGGTTGCTCACGCGAGCACGCGCGAGCTGCTGCGACGGTTCACGGTCGAGGCGAGCGCAGTCGGCGCGGTCGTCCACCTGGCATCCGACGTGAGCGCCGCCGGAACGATTCTCGCGAGCGTCGCGCGCCTCGCACCGGCGCCGCCGCGCATCGTCGCGTGGCGGACGGCGCTCGTCAGCGCGGCTCTCGATGGCGCGCGGGCAGCGCTCCCCGATCTCGCGGTGAGCTTCGCGGACGAGGCGGATCTGCCGATCGCGGAGGCCGAGATCGGCGTCACCGAGGTCGACGTGTTGATTGCCGCGAGCGGCACGCTCGTGCTCGGCGCCGCCGGCGAGCGCCATCGCGCGACGTCGCTGCTGCCGCGTGTCCACGTCGCGCTCGCGCCGGTCGACCGCCTCGTCGCCAACCTGGCCGCCGCGTTGCGGGTCGTCTCGGCCGCGGTCGGAGGTCCGTGCACGACCCTCGTCACGGGTCCGAGCCGAACCGCCGACATCGAGAAGAAGCTCGTCCTCGGTGTCCACGGTCCGTGCGAGCTCCACGTCATCGTCCTCGGCGTCGCGCCCGACGCCGGCGAGGCAGCGTAAGGTGCGCGTCCAGCTCATGATCACGTGCCTCGCGGATCAGCTCGCGCCGCGGATCGGCGAGGCGACGGTGCGCCTCCTCGAGCAGCTCGGGCACGACGTCGTCTTTCCCGAGGCGCAGACGTGCTGCGGCCAACCGCCCTTCAACGACGGCTTTCGCGCCGACGCCGCGGCGCTCGCGGCGCGGACGGTCGAGGTGTTCGCGGCACCCTTTCCCGTCGTCGTCCCGTCGGGATCGTGCGCGACCATGGTGCGCCGCTTCTACCCGGAGCTCCTCGCCGGTGGCCCGAGCGCGGCGGGCGCGCACGAGCTCGCGGCGCGGACGTACGAGCTCTCGGAGTTTCTCGTCCGCGTCCTCGGCGTCGAGGACGTCGGCGCGCGCTTCGACGGCCGCGTCACCTACCACGACTCCTGCCACCTGCTGCGCGAGCTCGGTGTGCGCGACGAGCCGCGGCGTCTGCTCGCGCGGGTGCGCGGTCTCGAGCTCGTCGAGTCGCCGCAGGCGGATCAGTGCTGCGGGTTCGGTGGTGCGTTCGCGGTCAAGTTCGCGGAGATCTCGGCGGCGATCATGGACGCGAAGCTCGCGGCGATCGAGGCGACCGGCGCCGAGGCGGTGGTTGCCGCCGACTGGGGCTGCTTGATGCACGTTGCCGGCGGCCTGCGCCGGCGCGGCTCGAGGATTCGAGCGCTCCACATCGCCGAGATCCTCGATCCGGCGAGCGGCGGTCCGTCCGCGGGCTGACGCGGATCGCGCGTCGCGAGCGGATTGGGTCGCCGTCCGGCGACGGCGCGCCGCTACTTCGACTCGGCGTCGGCGAGCGCCGCGCGCAACGCCGCCTCGGCGCTTCGCAACCCCGCGAGCAGGCCGTCTTCGTAGTTGAACCCCGGATCGCGCGCGAGCACCGGATAGTCGTGCGGCTGGAGAAGATCGTCGGCGGTCAGCCGCGCATCGATCCGCCCGGCGGTCTCGATCACTTTCCGTTCCTGCTGCCCGACCAGCTCGCGCAGCACTTCGAACACGCGCTCTCGCATGACGCGACCTCCTGGCGACGAACGGGCGACGCTCGCGTCGCGCTCGTCTCTTGAGGAGCACGCGCGCGCCACCTCCGCAAGCCGCGGCGCGGTCGTCACCTTTGCCGCCCCCCCCTCGTCTGCTACCGTGGAGGCGTCGTGCGCGCGCCGATCGGCGCCGCGTGCGACGATACTTCGGTAGCAAAGGAGTGCGCTTGGCCGATTCCACGACACCACAGCCCGACGTGTTTTTCCGTGACCGGTTCGGGCTCTCCTCGAACGCATTGGAGCACGCGCTCGGCTCGGCGCTCGCGCGCCGCGCCGACTACGGCGACCTCTACTTCGAGTTCCGCACCAACGAGGCGATCGCGCTCGAGGACGGGCTCGTCAAGAAGGCGAACAAGAGCGTCTCGCAAGGCGTCGGCGTCCGTGTCGTCGCCGCCGAGAAGACCGGCTACGCCTACAGCGACGACGTCACGGTCGCGACGATCGAGCAGGCCGCCAAGACCGCCGGCCACATCGCCGCGACCGAGCCGAGCGACCACGCCGTCGCGATCCGCCCGGCGCGGCCCGAGCGCGACCTCTACGCGCTCACCACGTCGCCGCTCGAGACGCCGCTCGACCGCAAGATCGCGCTCCTCGAGGCGATCGACCGCGAGGCCCGGCGTTACGATCCACGCATCAAGAACGTGTTCGCGTCGATCGCGGTCGAGCACAAGCTGGTGATGATCGCGACCTCGACCGGTACCGTGGTGAGCGACGTGCAGCCGCTGGCGCGCCTCAACATCACCTGCATCGCCGAGGACGGCGGCGCGCGCCAGCAAGGCACCTACGGCGGCGGCGGCCGCAGCGCCTTCGAGTTCTTCCTCGAGGACGACCGGCACCTGCGCTTCACCCGCGAGGCGGCGCGCCAGGCGATCCTCAACCTCGAGGCCAGCGCCGCACCCGCCGGCGAGATGACGGTCGTGCTCGGTCCCGGCTGGCCGGGGATCCTGCTCCACGAGGCGATCGGCCACGGTCTCGAGGGCGACTTCAACCGCAAGGGCACCTCGGCGTTCTCGAAGCTGCTCGGCACCAAGGTCGCCTCGGAGCTCTGCACGGTGATCGACGACGGCACGATCGCGAACCGGCGCGGCTCGCTCAACGTCGACGACGAGGGTACGCCGACGTCGCGGACGGTCCTGATCGAGCGCGGCATCCTGCGCGGCTACCTGCAAGACCGGCTGAACGCGCGCCTCATGGGCATGCCGCTCACCGGCAACGGCCGGCGTGAGAGCTACGCGCACGCGCCGATGCCGCGCATGACCAACACCTTCATGCTCGCCGGCGAGTCGACGCCGGACGAGATCATTCGCTCGGTCGACCGCGGTCTCTACGCCGTCCAGTTCGGCGGCGGCCAGGTCGACATCACCAACGGCAAGTTCGTGTTCTCGACGAGCGAGGCCTACCTGATCGAGGGCGGTCGCGTGACGCGCCCGGTGAAGGGGGCCACCCTGATCGGCAACGGTCCCGACGTCCTGACGCGCATCAGCATGGTCGGCCACGACCTCGCGCTCGACGAGGGCATCGGCACCTGCGGGAAAGATGGTCAGTCGGTACCGGTCGGCGTCGGTCTGCCGACGGTGCGGATCGACGGGCTCACCGTCGGCGGGACGCAAGCGTGAGGCCGGTCGTGACGCTCCCGCGGGTCGACCGCGCGCACTGGGAGCGCTCTCGATGAGCACGCGGCCGCTGCGCGCCGAGGAGCTCCGCGCCGCCCTGAGCACCACGCTCGAGGACGCCATCCGCGCCGGGGCGACCGCCGCCGATGCGGTGCTGCTGCAGAGCGCGTCCTTCTCCGCGGGCGTCCGCCTCGGCGAGATCGAGAAGCTGACCGACGCGCGCCAGAAGCGTCTCGGCCTGCGCGTCTTCGTCGGTGAGCGCTCGGCGGTCGCGTCGACGGCGGATCTCGCGCGCGGGGCGCTGGCGCGCTTCGCCGCCGACACCGTCGCGCTCGCGCGCGTGACGCAACCCGATCCGGCGAGCGGCCTGCCCGAGCTCGGCCAACTCGCGCGCGAGGCGCCCGACCTCGAGCTCTACGACGACGCCGCCGAGACGGCGGTGCCCGCCGAGGGCCTGGAGCGCGCGCGCGCCACCGAGGCGGCGGCGCTCGGGGCAGATCCGCGCGTCACCAACTCCGAGGGCGCCGAGTTTGCGCAGGACGCGTCGACGATCGCCTACGCGTCGACGCTCGGCTTCGACGCCGGCTATCGCAGCTCGAGCTTCTATCTCGGCGTGCAGCCGATCGTCTCGATGAACGGGACGATGGAACGCGACTACTGGTACTCGCGCTCGCGCCACCTCCGTGGCATCGATCCGCCGGCGCAGATCGGTGCGCACGCGGCGGCGCGGGCGCTGCGCCGGCTCGGCGCCCGTCGCATGCCGACGCAGGAGGCGCCGGTGGTGTTCGAGGCCGAGGTCGCGGCGTCCTTGCTGCGTCATCTCGCCGGAGCCGTGACGGGCGCGAGTCTCTATCGCGGCACGTCGTTCCTCCTCGGCAAGCTCGGCGAGACGATCGCGTCGCCGCACGTGACGGTCGTCGACGACGGACGGCTGGTCGGCGGGCTCGGCTCGCGGCCGTTCGATGCCGAAGGCCTGCCGACCCGCCGCACCGTGGTCGTCGACGCCGGCGTCCTCACCAGCTACCTGCTCGACACCTACTCGGCGCGACGGCTCGAGCTCGCGTCGACCGGCAACGCCGCGCGCGCGATCGGCGACGCGCCGGGCGCCGCACCGACCAACTTCTTCTTGCGTGCCGGCACGCACACGCCGGAGGAGATCATCGCCTCGGTGGATCGCGGCGTGCTCGTCACCGAGCTGATCGGCTTCGGCGTGAACCCGGTGACGGGCGACTACTCGCGCGGTGCCGCCGGCATCTGGATCGAGAACGGCGAGCTCACCCACCCCGTCGAGGAGATCACCATCGCCGGGAACCTGCTTGCGATGTTCCGCGACATCGAGATGGTCGGCAACGATCTCACCTTCCGCGGCTCGACGGCCGCGCCGACGGTGAAGATCGGCAAGATGATGATCGCGGGCACGTGAGCGCGGCGTCCCGGCTATGATCGCGCCCGGCGCCGAGCTGCCTCCGAGCGGACCGCCGCGCCGACCGACGGTCGCCGTCCGGCCGCGCTGGGGCCGGCAGATGACCGCCGCCCGCCAGCAGATCGTCGTCTTTTTCTTCTTCGCCGCCTTCAGCTTCCTGCTGTACCAGCTCTACCTGGTGATCGAGCCGTTCCTCGCGCCGATCGGCTGGGCGGCGCTGCTCGCGCTGGTGTTCTACCCGCTCTACCTCGCCGTGCTGCGCCGGTGGAAAGGCCGCAGCACGGCCGCCGCCCTCGCGCTCACGACGCTCGTCACCGCCGCGGTCGTGGTGCCGACGGTCTCGCTGTCGAGCGTCGTCACCTCCGAGTCGGTCGGGCTCTACCAGCAGCTCAGCGCGTACGTGAGCTCTGGGAACCTCAACGAGAGGGTGAAGAACCTGCGCGACTCGCCCGTCGGCCGGCTGGTGCAGCGCCTCAATCGTCAGGGCTGGGAGATCGACGTCGGCGAGCTCCTGCGCGGCGTTGCCGAGCGCGTCAGCAACTTCACCGTCGCGCAGATGACCGCGATCGCCCGCAACGTCGCGGTGTTCCTGCTCAACTTCACCATCATGGTGTTCACGCTGTTTTTCTTCTTCCGCGACGGCGAGCACATGTATCGCGGCTTGCGCGAGCTCATCCCGATGGACCCGGAGCACAAGGACGCGATCTTCTACCGCCTCTACGAGACGCTCTCGGCGGTGATGCGCGGCATGCTGGTGACCGCGGTCGTGCAAGGCATCCTCACCTGGATCGGCCTGCTCGCGGTCGGTGTTCCCTACGCCGCGTTCCTCGGTGTCTTCGCCGCGTTCATGTCGATGATCCCGGTCGCCGGTCCGGTCTTGGTGTGGCTGCCGTGCGCGGTCTACCTCGCGCTCACCGGCGGCATGGTCCGCGCCCTCATCCTCCTCACCTATGGCACGATCGCCGTCAGCATGGCGGACAACGTCCTGCGCCCCCGCCTCATCGGCGATCGCGCCCACCTGCCGACGATCTTCCTCTTCTTCGGCATGCTGGGAGGCGTCGAGGTCTACGGCTTCTTGGGAATTTTCCTAGGCCCGGTCCTGATCGCCGCCGTCGTAGCGTTCCTCAACATCTACAAAGAGGAATACGCCACCGAGGAATCCGCCGCCGCCGCTCCGCCCATCGCGTAGCGCGCCGAGTGCGGATCAGGCCAAGCGCGGCGAGCGAGACGCGCGAGACCGAAGCGAGAGAGCCGCCCGAGGAGCGAGCCCGCGGAAGCGTAGCCAGAGGCTACGCTGAGCAGGGCGAGCCGACGAGGCCGGCTCTCGCAGCGAAGGTATCGTGCGTCTCGCTAGCGCCAGGATTCGATGCCGACTAGATCGTGAATGCTGGCGCGCTGGTTCAGGCGCTGGATCCATGCGGCGACGTTCCGCCACTCCGGGTCGAGCTGGATGCCGAGAGCCGGGAGGATCACGACGCGCGGTGCGTAGGCGACGTCGGCGAGCGAGAAGTTGCCGACCAGCCATGAGCGTCCCGCGAGCGAGCCGTCGATCACCGCGAGCATCTGCGTCACCTGCTGCCGGGCGCTCTGGAGACGTTGCTGATCGCGCTCGCCTTCCGACTTGCGCAGCTCGTGCATGATCTGTCCGGTCACCACCGTGAAGGCGTTGTCCGCGTAGTCCTCGAGCGTCCGGACACGCGCGCGCGCCGCCGAGTCGGTCGGCATCAGCTGCGGGTGCGGATATTCGTCCTCGAGATATTCGTTGATGATGGTCGAGTCGTAGACGATGACCTCGTCGTCGATCAGCACCGGCACCTTGCCGAAGGGGTTCAGCTTGAGAAACTCCGGCCGCTTCTGCTCTCCGGCCTTGAGATCGACCGGAATGGTGTCGTAGGTCAGGTCTTTCTCGGCCAGGACGATACGCGTCTTCTGGCAAAACGGGCATTCGGCAGAATCGTACAGCTTCAGCATCGCTCACCTCTCCCACACCGATGTGATCTCGACCCCTCGTCCCGCGAAACGTCACCAACGGACCGGTGCGTCAACTTGGAAACTAGGCACCTTAAAGTAATTGCCAAGGGTGCGCAATTGAGCGGGCATGCATTTCTTAGCTTTTTTTCACAACATGATGTGCGTTCGACGGTACGGTAGCCGTGTATCGTTACGGTGCTGACCTCCGGTACGGAAGCGACGGGAAACCGCGCTGCGCCTGGGTCAGCCGTGGTGCCGCCAGGCGTGGTACGAGCTGCGGACGAGCGGTCCCGACTCGACGTAGGCAAAGCCCAAGGCGCGCGCTTCGGCACCGATCGCGTCGAACTCCTCCGGCGGGAGATAGCGCACGACCGGCAGCTGGTCGGCGCTCGGGCGCAGGTACTGGCCGAGCGTGAGGACGTCGCACCCGGCGTTGCGCAGATCGCACAGCACTTCGAGAAGCTCGGCGCGCTCCTCGCCGAGGCCGAGCATCAGGCCGGTTTTCGTCCGCAGCGAGGGACGGATCTCCTTGGCGCGGGCGAGCAACCCGATGCTGCGGTCGTAGCTCGCGCCCGGTCGCGCCTGCTTGTAGAGCCGCGGGACGGTCTCGGTGTTGTGATTGAGCACCTGGATCGGCGACTGGACGACCGTCTGCAGCGGCGCGAGATCCCCTTGAAAGTCGGGAATGAGGACCTCGACGGTGCACGCCGGCAGCCGGGCGCGGATCTGCCGCGCGGTCTCGGCGAAGTGGCCTGCCCCGCCGTCGGCGAGGTCGTCGCGGTTCACCGACGTCACCACCACATGACGGAGGCCGAGACGTTCCACGGCCTCGGCAACGCGTCGCGGCTCGTCGGCGTCGACGGTCACCGGCCGGCCGTGGGTCACGGCGCAGAACCGGCAGTTACGGGTGCAGGTGTCGCCGAGCAGCATGAACGTCGCGGTGTCGTGCGCCCAGCATTCGCCGACGTTCGGGCAGCGCGCCTCCTCGCACACGGTGTGCAATTGCAAGTCGCGCACGATCGCGCGCGTGCGCTCGACGGCGGCGCCGGTCGGCGCGCGGACGCGGATCCACTCGGGGTGGCGACGCGCGACGGTCACGGCCGCGCTCCTTCGCCGCCGCGATTGGTCGCCGGTGCGGCCGCCGCCGAGTCCGCGGCGACGACGTCGCTGATGACCTGGTAGTCGAGTTCGCGCCGCACGGCTTCGATCGTCCGCCGTTCGACCTCGGCCATTGCGGGGGCGCTGCCGGTCAGCTCCTC
The DNA here is from genome assembly GCA_041485125.1 of Binatia bacterium. Classification (GTDB taxonomy): domain Bacteria; phylum Desulfobacterota; class Binatia; order UTPRO1; family UTPRO1; genus JBGPIT01. The sequence continues at coordinate 10,902 of JBGPIT010000057.1, forward strand.
GAGCGACGTCACGCCGGTGCCACGGAGGCCGCAGGGAACGATCGCGGCGAACGCTTCGCGCAGGTCGCGCACGTTGAGCGCGAAGCCGTGCATCGTCACCCAGCGGCGCATGCCGACGCCGATCGCGGCGAGCTTGTCGTTGCCGACCCAGACGCCGGTGAATCCCGGCCGGCGCCCCGCGACGATGCCGAACGACGCCGCGACCGTGATGACGATCGCCTCCAGGCGGCGCAGGTAGCCGTGCACGTCGCAGGCAAGGCGGGCGAGATCGAGGATCGGGTAGACGACCAGCTGTCCCGGCCCGTGGTAGGTTACGTCGCCGCCGCGGTTCACACGCACGACCGGCGCCGTCGGCGCGAGCACGTGCCGCTCGTCGCCGCCGCGGCCGAGCGTGATCACGGGCTCGTGCTCGACCAGGATCAGCCGGTCGCCGCCGCCTGCGAGCACCTCCGCCTGCGCCGTGTGCTGCAGCGCCAGCGCGTCGGCGTACGCGCGGCGGCCGAGGCGCTGCACCGCCAACGAGCGGTGGTTGCCGGCCGGAGCGGGTGCGGCACCGTCGAGAGCGGCGCTCATCTCGCGGCGCGCTCCCGCATGACCAGGATGAGCGGATTCTCGAGCAGCCGCTTCAGCTCCTCGAGGAAGCGGCCGCCGACGACGCCGTCGATGATGCGGTGATCGCACGAGAGCGTGACGCGCATGGTGCGTGCCGCGACCACCGCGCCGGCGCGGACGATCGGCCGCTCCTTGATCGCGCCGACGGCGAGGATCGCCGCCTGCGGAGGGTTGATCACGGCGGCGAACTCCTCGATGTCGAGCATCCCCATGTTGCTGACGGTGAACGTGCCGCCCGACAGATCCTCGCTGGCGAAGCGTCCGCGCTTCGCCTGCTCCGCGAGACGCCGGGCCTCGAGGGCGATCTCCTCGAGCGAGAGCTCGTCGACGTGGCGCAGGATTGGCACGATCAGCCCGTCGTCGACGGCGACGGCGAGGCCGATGTTGATCTCGCCTTTGATCTCGATCGCGTCGTCGTGAAACGACGCGTTCAGGCGCGGGTGGCGCTTGAGCGCCAGCGCCGTCGCCTTGAGGATCATGTGCGTGTACGTGACCGGCGTGCTGGTGAGGCCGCTCGCTTCCAGCGACTGCTTGAGCCGCACTGCCTCGCTCATGTCGATCGCGGCGGTGACGTAGAAGTGCGGGATGTCGCGGAAGGCCTCCGTCATGCGGCGCGCGATCGACTGCCGCATACGCGAGAGCTCTTGGCGCTCGCTGACGGGCGCGCCGCCGGTCTCGCCGTGCACCCGGCCGTGCGCCTGCAGCCGCACATCGTCGTGTCGCGCGTCGGCGCTCTGATCGCTCTGCACGTCCTGCTTCACGACCCGTCCGTCCGGGCCGCTGCCGTGGACCGTCCGTAGATCGATACCGCGCTCGGCGGCGATCTTGCGTGCGGCCGGCGACACCTTGACGTCGCTCCGGTCTTCGCCGTTTGGCGCTGCACCGGCGGCGGGGCGCTCGGCGGCCGCGTTCGACCTCGTGCCGGTCTCGTCCGCGTCGTCCTGGTCCGTGTGACGAGTGCCGGCATTGCTTTCGTCGCGCTCCCGCGCGCGCGCGGAGCCAGCATCGCCGGGCGCGGCCTGGCGCGCGCTCGGCGCATCATCACGGCGCGACGCGGATGCGCCGCCACCTTCCTCGTCGACCAGCGCCAACACCGCACCCACCGGAGCGCTCCCCCCGGCCGGTACCTTGATCTCGCGCAGGATCCCGCTCTCGGCGGCCTCGAGCTCCATGTCGGCCTTGTCGGTCTCGACCTCCGCGATCGGCTCGCCCGAGGTGACCTCGTCGCCGACGTTCTTCAGCCACTTGAGGATCGTACCCTCCTCCATCGTGTCGCTGAGCTTGGGCATGACGATCTCGACGCTCATGGGATGATTATAGGGGCGGGACCGGGGCGGGGAAACCAAGTGTCTCGCGACGGCGCCGCGACGCCGCGACGACCGCCGGATCAGTACCCGACGGCTCCCGTGGGCGGTGTGCCAGCGACGCAGGGCGCGAACGATCGCCGGTGGAGCGGGCTCGGACCGTACGCACGCAGCGCCGCCAGGTGCTCGCGCGTCGCGTAGCCGACGTGCCGGCGGAAGCCGTACTGCGGATAGCACGTGTCGTGCTCGTACATGATGCGGTCGCGATGCATCTTGGCGAGGATCGACGCCGCGGCGATCGAGTAGACGAAGGTGTCGCCTTTCGCGTAGCGCGTCTGAGGCATCGACAGTGACGGGATGTGCCGGCCGTCGACCAGCACGTGCTCGGCCGCGACCGCGAGGCCTTCGACCGCGAGCCGCATCGCTTTCAGCCCCGCTTGGTAGATGTTGAGGCGGTCGATCTCCTCGGGCTCGACGACGCCGAGCGCCCAGGCGGTGGCGCGCGCGCGAATCTCCGTCTCGGCACGCTCGCGCGCCTTGAGCGTCAGCATCTTCGAGTCGGCGATGCCGGGGATGACCTCGCCGTCGGCGAAGACCACCGCGGCGGCGACGACCGGACCGGCAAGCGGCCCCATGCCCACCTCGTCGACGCCGGCGACCAGTGTGATCCCGGAGCGCCACAGCAAGCGCTCGACGTGCAGCTCCGTCGCGATCCGTCGCGATCTCTTGCGCCGCCGTTTCGCCGTCGCCACCTTCACCCTACCCCAATGCACGAGTCGCACACGACGCGGCGGACTGTCAAGAAAACGGGCGCCGTCGTCGATGAGGAGCGCGCAGCGCAGTGCCCTCCGGTGCCGCGCTCAGCTGAACGTGCGTTCGACGAACCAGAAGAGCGCGATCGCGAGGATGAGGCCCGAGCAGACGCCGACGATCGCGCGACGCTGCGGTGCACGTTGGATCGCGGCGATGATCGGATAGAAGAGCAGCACGACCACGACTTGCCCCGCCTCGACGCCGAGGTTGAAGGCGAGGAGCGACGCCGCGAGCTCGCGCGAAGGTAGATGCAGGCCGCGGAGCACGGTCGCGAAACCGAAGCCATGCACCAGGCCGAACGCGAACGTGATCCGCCATCGTCCGGCGCTGCGGTCGAAGACGACGTTCTCGAGCGCCACCCACGCGATCGAGAGCGCGATCACCGCCTCGACGGGCCGGCTCGGCAAGGTGACGATCTCGAGCGTCGCGAGCGCGAGCGTGATGCTGTGGGCGACAGTGAAGGCGCTCACGATCCCGACCAGCGAGCGGATGCCGCCGCTGACCAGCAGCAAGGCGACCAAGAAGAGGATGTGATCGTAACCGGTCGCGATGTGCTCGACGCCGAGAAGGAAGAAGCGGCGCACCGTCGCCCGGACGCCGCCGCTCTCGTCGAGCACGACCTCCGTGGTGTCGCGCGTGAAGATGCGCTCCTCGAGGCGGTCGCGCCAGCGGATCTTCGCGAAGTCGTACCCGTCGCTGCCGGCAAGCGCGAGCAGGCCGAAGCGGACGCGGATCGGCGGCTCGTCGCTGCACGTGCCGCGCAGGCGGAAGAGGACGCCGCCGCCGCCCGTGACCTGCGAGAAGTCCTCGAGCGAGAGCGGGCAGCGCGCGCCGCCCGCCTCGACGATGATCGCACGGTCGAAGAGCCGGCGGAGCGCGGGAAAGACCGACAGGATCTCGTCGTCGGTCAGGACTCCGTTCGCGTCGGTGTCGGCGTCGGGGACGTCGTGGTTCGACAGCGTCAGGTCGTAGCGCACGCGGCCGTCTTCGAACGAGATCTCGGAATAGCTGACGCCCTGCTGATGCGCCTCCGCCGGAACGGCGACCGCGAGCAGAGCGAGAGCGGCTACGGAGACGACGAGCCGGCACAGGTCGGTGCCGCGGCCGGACGGCGTCGCGCCGCACGGGCGAGCGATGGTCGGGCGGACCGGCGCCAACCGACGCGTCGATATGCCCACACCGAAGCTCGACCGATCGACGGATCCTCGAACGCGTTCGCCGCGCATCCGGCGCGAAGCGGTCCGATCAGTGCTCGTGCTTGCCGTGGCCGAGCGCAAGTTCGGCGAGCTTGCGGACGCGCTCGTCCGGATGGTTCGCGGCCTGGTCCTGGAGCGCCTGGGTCGCCTCCCACTTCCCGGAGCGCTCGAGCGCGAACGCGGCGGCCGCTTGGGCGTCGTCGTTGCCGTGAGCGAGCGTAGCGGCGAGCGCCTTGATCGCGGCCGGGCTCGCGATCCGACCGAGCGACTCGGCGGCCGCGTTGATCTCGTTTTTGTCCTTGCCCGCGATCGCCTTCGCGAGCATCGCGACGGCCCGGTCGTCCTGGGCTTGGCCGAGCGCCTGCAGCGCCGCGAGGCGGACCTCCGCGGACGGATCCTCGGCGAGCACGATTTCGAGCCGGGCGAACGCGCCGGCGGAGGCGGTGCGGACGAGGCCGCGCACCGCCGCGATGCGCAGCGCGGGATCGCTGTTGCGCGAGTACCCGATCAGGCGGCTCTCCTCGGGCGGCTTGCCGAGACTGACGAGCGCGTCGACGGCGGCGGCTTGCAGCGGTCCACCCGATGCGGCGATCTCGGCCGCGATCGGCTCGACGCCGACGGCGCCGCGCCGGGCGAGGTGCACCAGCGGCTGGGCCCGTTCCGCGGGCGGCACCTTTTCGTCGGCGAGGAACGTCCGCCATGGTGCGAGCGCGTCGGCATCGAGGAGCGGCATCAGCTCCTCGCGCCCTTCGAGGGTGGTGAGCGCGTCCGATCGGAGCTGTGGCGTGGGACTGGCGAGCAACCGTCCGAGATGGCGCGCCGTCGCGGTCGGATCGTGACGAACGGCGAGATACTGCGCCAGCGGTTCTACCAACGTCGGGTCGCCGAGCGGTGCCACGTCGGCGGCGGTCTCGAGCCGCTCGGTCCAGCGCCAGTAGGTGCCCTCCCCCAACGCGTCACGAAAGCTGGTGTAGTTCGGCAGCGGGGCGAGGAAGATGAGCGTGCGTGTTCCCTTCGCGAAGTAGGGCTTGGTTTCGGGGAAGAGCATCTCCTGCACGAGCTCGAGCTCGGTGCCGGCGTCGCCCTTGAGCGTGCGCTCGGGCTCGATCGCGAAGACCTGCAGCTTGGCGTTCCGAGTCGGCGTCACGCTCTTCACGGTGCCGAGCACGACCACGTCGGAGCGGTCCGCGAGATCGAAGATCGACAGCGCCGCCTCGGCGTGCCCCGTCGCGACGAGGACCACCGCCGCGACGAGCGGCGCGATGCGCCGACGGCGGAGCGTCGAACGCCAGAAATAGTCCGGCGGGCCGAGGGGCCCGCCGACTGTGGTGGAGCGGAGCATGGGGAGCTTCTAGCGGGGGCGGTCCTGTTTGGGAACGCCCCCGCCAGCGAGGGGTCTAAGGGAGTGTGACCAACTTGTACATGCCGTCGTTGTTGCGGTCGATGAAGAGCGGGTTGGTGAGCGCCAAGGCGGTGACACCGCAGTCGCCGGTGGTGACGGCCGCGAGCTGCGTGGTGGTGGCGTTCACGTCCTGACAGGTGCCGAAGAACGGCGAGCACTGCGCGTTGGTCGTGCACGGACGGCACGCATCGCCGGTGCAGGCACGCCTGGAGATCGAGTTCGGATTCATCGGGAACGTCGGCACCGAGATGCCGTCCCGACCGCGAACCACGACCACGACCCACGAGTCCTGCGCGACGTTGATCGGCTGCGAGACGCTCGCCTGGAGCTGGAAGTCGCCGGCGACGCCCGCGATTTGCGACGGGACGACCGGCAGCGAGTAGGTCGGAGTGGCAGTGCAGACCTTCTTCACGCCGCCCACGAAGTTTCGGCCGCAGGCGCCGCTGTTGCACTGCGCGTCCATCGAGCACGGCGTGCCCGCATTGGTCCCGCCAATGCACTGGAATGTGCAGGACGGCACCGTGTTGACGTAGATCTCCACGAGGTCGAACGGCGCCCACGTCGGGCTGTTGACGTCGACGTTGATGGTCGCGTTGCCGGCGACACTCGCGTTGGCGATGAGCGGGTTGCCGAGCGCGTGACGCGCGGTCGTACCGCCGTCACCGACGACGCTCACCTTCACGAAGGGTGCGTTGGTGAGGATGGCACGGCCGGCGTTGATATTTTGCGCGAGCTCGACCTCGTTGACGGCGGCGGGATTGTCGGTGGACGACGCGATCATCGTCCGCGGGCCGCCGGCCTGGATGATCGTCGTCGAGTGCGTGTCGGAATCGGCCACCAACGCCTTGCGGTTCAACGGGTGCGTCGAGTCGAAGTTGTTGAGCATGTTGAAGAAGTCACCGAGGTTCTCGCCGAGCGCGAGCGCGTTCTGCGGGCGAGTGTTCTCGATCCAGATTTCGAGCGCGGTGAGCTCGTCGGTATAGAGGTTCAGAATCGACGGATCCTGGCGCACCTCGATGGGATTGGTGGTCGAGTGCGGCGGCACCAGGGTCGTGTC
>JBGPIT010000058.1:0-16936 GCA_041485125.1 Binatia bacterium
GACGGCGATGCCGTCGAGCGCACCCGGTCGCTCTTGATCAGGCTCGCGGCCGGGAGTTGACGGCGCCGGCCGGGGATGCGGCGTCCGCTCGCGCCTACACCCGCCCGGCTGCGCTCACCTTGTCGAGCAGCCGAAGCAACCCATCGAGAATCGTCACCGGATGCGGCGGGCAGCCGGGTACGTACAGGTCGACCGGCACCACGTTCTCGGCGCCGTTGTGGACCTCGGGATGATCGACGTACGGCCCGCCGGAGATCGCGCAGGCGCCGACCGCGATCACGATCTTCGGTGCGGGCACGGCCGCGTAGGTCTTCTCGAGCGCGAGCTTCATGTTGTCGGAAATCGCGCCGGTGATGAGCAGCCCGTCGGCGTGTCGCGGCGAGGCGACGAACTGAACGCCGAACCGGCCGAGGTCGAACACGACGGTGTTGAGGACGTTGACGTCGGCCTCGCAACCATTGCAGCCGCCGGCGCTCACTTGGCGGAGCTTGAGCGACCGGCCGAAGAGCCGCCGTGCCCGCTCATCGAGCGCGTCGGCGAGCTGCAAGGGCTCGCCTCTCAGCACCAAGTCGGCGCGCGTGCCGGTCGCGAGACGATAGTCCTGCGTGAACCGGATCGCGCCCTCGGGACACGCGGCGCTGCACTCGATGCAGAAGAGGCAGCGGCCGAGATCGAGTGCGACGCCGGCATCGTCGCGGGTGATCGCGTCGGTCGGACACGCCTCGGCGCACTCGTGGCAGCCGGTGCCGCACTTGGCTGCATCGACCACGGGCAAGCCGCGGAAACGATCCGGGAGGGTCGGACGGCCGTCGGGGAATGCCAGGGTGCGGCGTCCTTGCCGGAGGCGCGTGCGGAGGAGCTTCAACACCGGGGCCTCACAGGTCGTGCCCGCAGTAGGACAGGTTGAAGCTCTTGTTGCAGAGTGGGAAATCGGAGATCTGCTGGTCGCGCATCGCGACCGCGAGACCCATCCAGTTGTGGAACGAAGGATCGACGACCTTGTAGCGCGCCAATCGTCCGCTCTCGTCGGTGAGCGCGACGTGACAGATCTCGCCGCGCCAGCCCTCGACGAGCGACACCACGATTCGGTCGGGAGCGAGCGGGCCGACGGGTAGCGACGTGGGACCGTCCGGGAGCGTGGCGATCTGCTCGCGGACGAAGGCGGCAGAGCGCTGGATCTCGAGCCAGCGCACCTGGGCGCGCGCGAAGACGTCACCGCTCGGCCACGTCGCGACCGGCAGCTGCGCAAAGCGGAAGATCCCAGACGGGAAGTCGTGACGAACGTCGCGCTCCACGCCGCACGCGCGTGCCGCGGGTCCGACCAGTCCGATCGCTTCGCAGGTGGCGCGCGCGACCACGCCGGTATTCTCGAGCCGCGCCTGCACCGAGGGCGTGTCCCACAGGAGCGTGACGGCCGCGGTGACGTCGGCGAGCGCGGCGGTCACTCCCTCCCGGAGTTGGGCGGCGCGGCCGGCGTCGACGTCGAAGGCCACACCGCCGGGGCGAATCAGCCCGCGCCCGAAGCGGCTGCCGCAGATCAGCGCGGTGAGGTTCAGGAGGTCGCCACGGATGCGTCCGCAATACGATGCGGTCGGCAGGTAGCCGATGTCGCCGGCCAAGGCGCCCAAGTCGCCGACGTGATTCGCCAAGCGCTCGAGCTCGAGCGCGATGCCGCGCAGGGATTCCGCCCGCGCCGAGACCCGGGCCTCCGCCAACGCCTCGACGGCGTGACAGTACGCGGTCGCATGGCCGACGGTGGTGTCGCCGCAGAGGGTCTCCATGTAGTGGATCGTCCGCTTGGTAGGCCCGCCGACCAGGGCACGCTCGACGCCGCGGTGCTGGTATCCGAGCGCAATTTCCAGGTGAAAGACGCGCTCGCCGTGGCATTGAAAGCGGAAATGGCCCGGCTCGATGATGCCTGCGTGTACCGGCCCGACCGCGACCTCGTGCACCTCCTTGCCGCGCATTGCGAAGAAGTCGGTGACCCCCGGCAGCGTCGCCGGCGTCGGCGAGCGGACGACGTCGTCGCCCGGCCGGTACGGCGGTTGAAACCGGATCGGCTTCAACCAGGGGTGTCCTTGCGGCACGACGCCCCATTGCTCGGCGATCTCGCGCTCGAACCAGTGCGCCTGCGGGCAGTCCGGCGTCAGCGCGGGAAAGCTCTCGTGAGGATCCGTGGTGAGGAGGGCGAGCGCCCCGCTGTCGCCGTATGCGAGCACGGCGACGAGTCGCACGCGATCAGGCGCGAGTCGATGCCCGAAGAGAGCGGCGATGCGTGCGCCGGAGGCGACCTCCCCCATCACGACGTCTCTGAGCCGCTCGACGCCGACGTTCGGGACGCTCGCCAGTGGCACGGCGTCGCCATTGTGAATCGTGAGCGTCATCCGAGCAGTCGAGCGGCTTGCTCGACGGCGCCGCGCAGGAACGCTGGCACGTAGAGGCCGAGCACGAGCACGAGCGCGCCCAAGGCGAGCGGCGGCGCGACCGCCAAGAACGTCTCGCCGGGACTCGCCGATTGCTCGTCGCGCTCGCCCCCGCTCTGCGCCATCCGCAGCATCGTGGTCGCCATCCCGCAGAAGATGACCGCCAAGAGGCCGAGGTATGCGACCGCGACCAAGCTCCGCCCCTGATCGACGGCGCCCTTCAAGATCGCGAGCTCGCTCAGGAACGGCGCGAACGGCGGCGATCCGGTGATCGCAAAGAGGCCGACGACCCACAGCAGTCCGGAGGTCGGCAAGCGATGGAGAACGCCGCGGACGTCGGCCGTCGACTTGGTGCGATAGACCGCCAGGATGTTGCCCGCCACCAGGAACAGCATGGCCTTGGTGAGGGAATGGTTGACCGCGTGCAGGAAGACGCCGGACGTCGCCGCGCCGCCGATCCCGACCCCGAGCGCGAGAATCCCCATGTGCTCGACGCTCGAGTACGCGAGCATGCGTTTGTAGTCCGCCTGGCCCACGATGAATACGGCGGCCACCGCCATCGACACGAACCCGAATATCAGCAGCAGCTCCCGGCCGAAGGACGCTTCGCCCGCAGCCACACACACCTGCTGGATGCGGAGGATGCCGAGGAAGGCGCAATTCAGCAGCGCGCCCGACAACAGGGCCGAGACGACCGACGGAGCTTCGCTGTGGGCATCGGGAAGCCAGGTGTGCAACGGCGCGAGGCCCATCTTGGTGCCGTAGCCGACCAAGAACAGCAGGAACGCCGCCTTCAGCCACGGCAGCTGCAGCGTCGGCGCTGCGCGAATCAGATCGTCGAGCACCAGCGGCACGGCCGCGCCGCCGGGATTCGAGGCGGCGACGGCGAGAAAGAAGTTGCCGAGCAGCGCCAAGGCGATGCCGACGGAGCAGATCAGCAGGTACTTCCAGGTCGCCTCGAGCGATCGATGGTGACGATGAAAATAGATCAGCGGCGCGCTCGCCAACGTCGTCGCCTCGATCGCGATCCAGAGCAGCCCGAACCGGTGGCTGGTCGTGACCAGCGTCATCGCCGCCAGAAAGAACAGTAGGCACGCGGTGAACGTCGCCTCGGGGGCGTTCGCGAACAGCAGCCCTTCCTCGAAATCTCGATGGTCCCGTCGTTCCTCGCGACCGAGATAGCCGACGCTGTAGGCCGCTGCGGTCAGGAAGAGCACCGTCGTGATCGTCAAAAACAACCGGCCGGGGGCGTCGAGCTGCAGCCATCCCCCGAGCGCGGGCATCGGCGCGCGCACCCAGCTGGTGACCGTGAGGCCGGCGTGGGCGGCCGCGGCGAGCAGCAACAAGGCGCGGCGTTGCCGGTCGGAGCGCAGCAAGTACGCGGCGACGCCGGCGAGCGCCGGCACGGCGAGCAGGGCGACGATCATCCCGGCCAATCGTGGAGCGCCGCCAAGCGATCGGCATCGATGTGATCGAACTCGCGGTTGATGTGGAAGATCGCGATCCCCATCACGAAGACGGCGACGAAGACGTCGAGGACGACGCCGAGCTCGACGACCATCGGCGTGCTCACGGCGAGCCCGACGCCGAACACGTAGATGCCGTTCTCGAGCACGACGTAGCCGAGCACTTGCGTCAGCGCCTTGCGCCGACTGACGATCAAGAAGAGCCCGGCGAGCGTGACGAAGAATGCCGCCGGTACGATGAGCGTCGAGACCGCGGGCGCCGGAAGCGGCAGGCGCGCGCTCAGCCAGAACGCCACCGGCAGCATCAGCGCGCCGATGACGATCGACAGGTTGTAGCTGACGAACGGCTCGACCTCTCGGCGAACGTCGGCCTGCCGGAGCACTCGGGACAGCAGCCATGGGAATGCCGCGCCCTTGGTCAGCGCGATCGTCGCCGCGAACGCGAGGACCCGCGCCGACAGGTCGTCCCAGTGCGCCGCGAGTGTCAGCAGCCCGAGCAGCACGCCTTGCAGCGCGACGATCCGGATGAGCCGCACCAGCCGGCTCGACCCGAGCAGCAACAAGCTCGTGAGGACCAAGAGGACCAGAAGCGTGTCGCACCACATGCTCATGCGCGTCACTTCACGATCAGGACGAAGGCGACGGTCGACAGCACGGTCGCGCCGATCAGCAGTTGAGGCACGCGCACCAGGCGCAGGCGAGCCATCGACGACTCGATGAGGCCCGTCACGATCGCCAGCGCCACCATGCCTGCGACCGCGGCGGCGCCGTCGAGCCAGACCGATCCGGTCCGCACCGGCACGACGAGGCCGACGAAGAGCGCTCCGAGGACCCACAGCTTGAGCGCCGCACCGTACTGGATGAACGCGAGGTCCGGCCCACCGTGGTCGAGCACCATCGCTTCGTGGATCATGGTGAGCTCCAGGTGCGTCGTCGGGTCGTCGACGGGGATGCGGGCGTTCTCGGCGAGAAAGACGACCAGCAGCGCCCCCGCGACCAGAGCAAATCCGGCCGCTGCTCTCGCCCACGCCGCGGGATCGATGCCGGCGTACGTCGCCGAGAGCGAGAGGCTGCTCGTGTGCCGCGCGATCGCCGCGAGGCCGAGCAGCAGCGCGGGCTCGGCGAGGCAGGAGAACGTCACCTCACGGCTCGCGCCCATGCCCTCGAAGCTCGACCCGGTATCGAGCGCGGCAACGACGGTCACGAAGCGCGCCAAGCCCAGGAGGTACGCGAAGAGAATCACGTCCCCCGAGAACGCCAGGGCCGCGGGCGAGCCAGCGAAAGGGACCACGAGCGTCGCCATCGCGACCGCGGCGAGGCCCACTACCGGTCCCACGACGACCACGACTGACGCTGTCCGGCTGTAGACCGCCGACTTGCGGAGCAGCTTCAGGACGTCGTGATACGGCTGCAACAGTGGTTGCCCGACGCGGCCGGCGACGATCGCCTTGGTCCTGTTGATGACGCCGAGCAGAAAGGGCGCGCACACCAGCGCGAGCAACACGTGGACGATGGGGGCGATCTGTATCGTCTCCATCCGCTATCCGAGCTTCCAGACCAGGAGCGCAAGCAGGGTCAGCGCGATGTAGAGCACGTAGAGGTGCACGCGACCGTGCTGCAGCCATCGGAGCGCCGCCAAGCCGCGGCTCAAGCCAGCGAAAAGCGGCGTGTAGACATGGGCGAGGACGACGTCCGGCGTATCGGTGGCAAGCGCCGCGTCGCGTGGGAAGAGTCCCTGCGGCGGAAGCAGACGGCGCCGTGCGCGGAGCACGTGACCGAAGAGCTCGGTGAGCGGCTGCGCAAACGACGACGCCGTGTACTCCATGCGCGCAGTCGGCCGCGCATAGCCGCAATCCCAGGTGAGACCGGTGACGACGGGGCGCTTCGCCAAGAGGGCGCGACGACAGGTCGCGAGCGCCGCCGCGAGCGCGAGGAGACCCACACCGGCGAAGGCGACGCGCGTGCACACGGTTGCGGCGCTGGTCACGTGCGCCGCCACGACGTCGGGCGCGAAGCGGGTGAGCGCGACCAGCGACGGCGCGAGGCTCCGCACCACGAAGGGCGCGAGGAGGCCGCCGAGCACGCAGCCGGCGGCGAGCGCGTACATCGGCCACAGCATCGCTCGGCCCGGATCGCGCGCCTGGGCGGCATCCGCGCTGCGCGGCTCGCCGAGGAAGACGACGCCGAACGCTTGCGTGAAGCAGGCGACCGCGAGCCCACCGATCAGGGCCAACGCGCCGATGACGCAGACCGCGCCGACGGTGACGCTGTCCTGAGCGGACGAGACCAGCGCATGGTACGCGCCGAGATAGATGAGGATCTCGCTGACGAGGCCGTTCAGCGGCGGCAGCGCGGCGATCGCGAGCGCGCCGACGAAGAACACGAGGCCGGTGCGCGGCATCCGTTTGAGCAAACCGCCGAGCTCGTCGAGCTCGCGTGTTCCCGTCGCGTGCGCGACGGCGCCGGCCCCGAGGAAGAGCAGCCCTTTGAACAGCGCATGGTTCCAGACGTGCAGGAGCGCGCCGGCGAAGCCGAGCACCGCGACGGCGGGGAGATCGAGGCTTCGTCCCAAGACGCCGAGCCCCACACCGATGGCGATGATGCCGATATTCTCGACGCTGCTGTAGGCGAGCAGTCGTTTGAGATCGTGCTGCGCCAAGGCGAACAGTACCCCACCGATGCCCGACAGGATCCCGATGCCGCACAGGACGAAGCCCCACCAAGGCTCGGGATGGCCGAGCAGCGTGAGGATCCTCAGCAGGCCGTAGATCCCGGTCTTGATCATGACGCCAGACATCAGCGCGGAGACGTGGCTCGGTGCGGCCGGATGTGCTTCGGGGAGCCAAACGTGCAGGGGCACGAATCCAGCTTTGGCGCCGAAGCCCACGACGGCGAGGAGAAAGAGCAGCCCCGGTGCGGCCGTGCCGTCGAGGCGATCGAAGTCGAGGGACGCACCACCGCGCCCGAGCAGCATGAAGAGCGCGAGAATGCATGCGGTGCCGAGATGCGTCGCGATCAGGTACGTCCGGCCGGCGTCACGCACGCTCTCGACCTCGTCGTCCGAGGTCACCAAGAAGAACGACGCGAGCGCCATCACCTCCCACGCGACCAGGAAGAGCACGGCGTTCCGCGCCAGGACGACGAGGACCATGCTCGCGACCAGCAGGTTGAAGAAGAACCACGCCGCCGCCGGCGATCGCGGATGCCGCGCGGCGCGGAGGTATTCGCCGCCGTAGATCGCGGCGAGGCCGGACAGCACGAAGATCGGCAGCAGGAACACCGCCGACAAGACGTCCACCTCGACGAAGAAGGCGCCGTACGGGACCGCCCAAGGCCAGCGCAGCGATTCGCTCGCACCGGCGCCCAGCACGCGCAGCGTTGGTACCAGTCCAACCGCCGCCGCGGCGGCCACGCCGCCGACGCCGAGCCGCGTCGACCAGCTCCGAGAGCGCCGCGCTCCGAGGCTCGCCACCGCGCTCACTGCCAGCAAGCCGACCGCGAAGAGAAGAAGCGTCATGGCGCCCCGGGAACCCTGGGCATCAACGGCCTTTCCCGTCTCGGCGCCGGCGCTCCAGCGCGTCTTCGACTCGGCGCGCCTCGCCGAGGATCTTTTCGCGCGAGGCTTTTTTCCCGATCGCGGTCTTGAACTCCGCGTCCTTCAACGCGAACGACAGCCGCGAGAGCAACCGCAGATGCGCGCGCACCGTCGGGCTGATCAGCGAGAACAGCGCGAACACCGGCTTGCCGTCCAGTGCTCCGAAGTCGATTGCGCGCTCGAGGAAGCACAGCGTGATCATCGGTCGCGAGACGTGCAGCACGATCGGGTTCCGAACGTGGGGAATCGCGATGCCGTCGCCGATGCCGGTCGATTGCAACGACTCGCGCGCCAGCAGCACGCGCAAGAGGAATGGCCGATCGACCTCGTCGGGGAGCCGCATGTGGTCGATCACGGCTCGCAGCACCGATTCCTTGTCCGCGCCCTCGACGCGGTAGGCGATGCCGCCGGCCTGGAGTGCGTCGACGAGCCCGGGGAGATCGGCGCCGTCACTTTCGGGCTCTTCGAAGAGCTCGATCGAGACGTTCACTTTGCGGCGTGCCGCCCATTCGAGGAGCTCGGCGCGGTTGAAGCGGTACTGATCGTTCACCCGGTACGCGGGCAGAATGCCCCGAGCGATCCACCGGTAGATCGTCTTTTCGGAGACGCTGAGAAGGCCGGAGACCTGACGGACAGTCAGTTGCATCTGTCTCGTCGGTCGGTCATCCGGGTGCCGTATTGGACACCTGCGGACATGTCAACGACGAGCGCGCGCGGGTAGTGACTCAGTTTGAAATCTTGGACCCTCTCGCGCTCGCTAGACCGCTCTGGCATCATTGGCGCATGCCAAAGCGATCGGGCAGCGGGGCGAAAGTCACGAAGCTGCCCACCGACCGTGGACGCGACGTCAACAAGATGGCGAGCGCAGTCATGCGCCGCACGGTGGCCCTGGCCGAGGGTCAGCCGGAGAAAGATCCGGCAGCCGTCGCGCTTGGCCGACGAGGCGGACTCAAGGGCGGGCGCGCCCGGATGGACAGTCTTACGGCCGCAGAACGCCGCGCGTTGGCCTTGAAGGGCGCCCGTGCGCGATGGTCGAAGAAGAAGGGCGCAGAACGCTAGTCGGCGCGTGGCTTCTTCACGTCCTTCAGAAGCTTCGCGACCGCTTTACGCGTCCAGCCGAACTGATCGCGCCGGACCTCGATCGACAGCTTCGTGATTTCGCTCTGATGGCGATTCCAGCCGTACAACAGCCGGAATCCGCCCCGATCCCCGCTTGCGGCGGACGAGTTGGGGACGCGGATATGGAGCGTCCCAGAAACGATGGGGGTACCTCCACCTGGTAGTGACTCATTTTGATTTCTGACGCGGGAATCGAACTCGGCGCCCCCGGGACCGCAGCGGCCCGACAGCGGTCGCAACGTCGGCGGCAGCTTCCGCCGCAGTCATCAACGCTTCACCAGCGCGTTGCTTCGCCCGTTGCAACCTTGGGTCGCGTCGCAGGTGCAGTTGTGCTGCGAACATGCCGTGTAGGTCTTCCAGGCTGATGAATGCCACTCCGATCGCGTGGAATTCGGTCGGAAACTCCGCTGCTAGGTGAGGTCGCCATTCACGCCAGATGTCGAGTGCCCGTGCGACGCGGCGCATGAATTCCTCAACGTCGGTCTGGATGAACGTTTCGTTCTCAACCCGCAGCAACGGACCGCCGAGATGCTTCATCTCGTCGATTAGAATCCACGCTGATTGCGCCGCAGGACGCCGTCGGGCGCGACGATCGAACCAGTAGGTGGTCGTCAGGGTCGTAGCCAAGGCGATCCCACCACCGACGATGACGCCAGCCAAGTGCTCGCGCACCAGGGCATGCAGGAAGGCGCGTAGGATGGCGAGCAACGTCATGCCGCCGCTGATTTCTCGACTCGCACCTCTCCAAGAGTCCAGCGATGTCGCGCACAGCCCAGAGGCGGTCGCATACGCCCGCTTCCATCGCGGGCGTGCAGCGCAGCGTCTTGTGGATGCGCACGAAATTGTAGTGGACGTAGTGAAGCGCCAGCGCGTGCTCCAGGTTCTCCACCTTCTTGCTAAACGCGTTGGTCAGGCGGGTGAAGCGGCGCATGGACATGCGCATCGTGAGATTCTGGCGCTCCACATAGCTCGTCGAGATGTGCTCCTCGGCCGGGTTGCCGACGATCTCCTCGTACCGAGTGCCGATGCACTTGGCTGGGCTGTAGCGGGCTTCCATGGCGGGCTCCGCACCGTAGACCTTGATCAACTGCGCGTAGTCGATGTTCCGCCCAAACGCACCGTCCACTGCACTCAGATACGCCGCGTGCCCATCCGTCGTCACCTGGATGCGTCCGCGGAGTCGGCTCGCGACGTTGCACAGAAACTCGTACGCACAGCCGGCATCGCGGGTGCCGACGTGGAAGGTCGGAACGAGCTTCGTGTCGGCGTCGATCGCAATCCACGTCCACACCGAACCGACGCCAGGAAGGCCACGCATCGAGTCGGGAAGGTTCTTGTCCTTCGCGTAACAGAACTGCCAGATTTCGTCGGCCTGGAGCCGTTTGCAGGGAAGGTCGCGCATCTGCTCATGCAGGAACTGCTGGCAGACGGTGCCGATGTCGACCACGAACTTGAGCACGGTGTTGAACGCGGTGTCCGTCATGCGGGCGGTCGAGCGGATCGAGTTGCCTTCGACCAGGGCAGCGACGAGCTGCGCGCGACGCGCTGTAGAGAGCTTATTCATGGGCCGAGTATGCCAGAGCGCTCTGGCAATGTCAATGGGTTGGTGAGAGGTAGTGACGCGCGCGGCGGGCGAGCCACCGACACGCCGCTCTCCGGCTCGTCACACCTGCGTGCTGGTGATCCGCGTCGACGGCGTCAGGCCGGCACTGGGCGGAGCCAGCGGTAGAGACCGAAGTAGAGTCGTCCGCTCAGGCCCGCTTCCGGCTTGAAGTCGTGGGTGACGAAGCGGTCCGGGACGATCTCGATCACGCGGAGCTTGTCGGCGGTCATTCCGCGCTGCTCCTCCTGCGCGACGTACATGTCGCCGGCCATGCGGCCGAAGTAGCGGCGCGCGACGCTACGGCGCAGCTCGGCGTCGCCGGCGGGGCCGAGCGTCGCGGTGCCGTAGGCGATCGCGTAGCGGTACGGCGGTACTTCGCTCTGGATCGTCAGCGAGCACGCCGCCTTCCCGTGCCGTGCGACGACCTTCGCCTTCGCGCTGGTGTCCTCGACCTGCACGCGAAACGTCTTGCCGTCGTAGTCGTACCAGATCGGGTGCGTGAGCGGCGGCCGATCGGCGCCACGCGTGATCGCGAGGACGGCGACGCGGCGATTACGGAGAAAACGATCGAGCTCGTGGTCGGGGATCATCGCGGGTCGTCCTTTCGCGTCGTGCTCATCAGTCGATGTCGCTCACGAAGTGGCGGAGCAGCGCGTGCAGCTCCTCCTGCAAGCCCGGCAGCGGCAGCTCGCGCGGGTTCTCGCGCGAGCGGAAGAGCGTAAGGCCTTCGAGCGTCGCGACCAGGAGCGCGGCGCGCCGGCCGGCGCGCGCCCTTCCGAGGGCGGGGTTCGCGGCGACCAGCGTTGCGACGACCCCTTGCCAGTAGCGCTGGTAGAACGCGCGCATCGCCGTCGCGATCGTCGCGTCGCGCGCGGCGAGTGCCCAGAGCTCCCAGAAGAAGCGGCAGGTCTCGGCGCTCTCTTGGTCGGCGAGGATGGCGTCGAGGGCCGAGAGCGCGCACGCATCGGGATCGCCGCCGGTGCGCGCGATGCGCGCCGCGACGCGCCCGGTCGCCTGATCGAGGTAGCGCTCGAGCATGGCGCGGATCACGTCCTGCTTGGTCGCGTAGTAGTACTGCAGGTGTCCGACGTGCATGCCGGCGCGCGCGGCGATCTTCCGCGTCGAGAGCTTGGCGTAGCCCTCGTCGATGAGGATCGCGGTCGCGGCGTCGAGGACGGCCTCGGCGCGCTCGCGGCCCTTCGCGAGCACGGCGGTGCCGGCGCGATGGCGCCCGCGCCTGAGTGGCACAGGTGCGGCGGCACGACTCGTCGAGATGTTGGTCGCCATCGCGTCGCGCTCGTTCAGCCGAGGTACGCCTTGATCGCATCCGCCGCGACGTACGACCACGCCATGATCGTGAGCGACGGGTCGACGGAGGGCGGCAGCGGAAACGCGCTCGGGTCGGCGACGAAAAGTCCCGGCACGTCGTGTGCCTCGTGCGTCGACTTCACGACCGACGTGCGCGGGTCGGCACCCATGCGCAGCGCGCCCGCGGGGTGCGGTCCGCCGAAGAGGATCGCGCCCTTCGTGACGTCGATCGTGTCGAGCACGCCGATCTCGCGCTCGTCGCGGATCCGCGTGCCGTGGACGTCGGGGACGATGACCTCGCTCGCGCCGGCCGCGAGCAGCACCAGCGCCTCCTTCTTGAGCGCGTCGCGCACCTTGAGCTCGTCGACGCCGCGGATCGCGTAGCGGTAGAGAGGACGCCCTTTCTTGTCGAGCGTGATCTCGCCGGGCATCTCGTCGTCGATCCACGCGACGGCGCCGCCGAGGCGCGGCAAGAGGTCCATCAGGCGGCGATGTTCGACGCCGAACCCGGGGAGCGTCGCCGCGAGAAACTCCGGCTGGAGCTGGTTCGGGTGGAGCAGGTAGCCGCCCTCGACGTAGCGGTTGCCGTCGTAGCGCGCGAGACGGAAGTCGACGGTGCCGGTCGCGGTCGGGATGCTCCACCACTGCTCGACCTTCGCGGGGAAGATCGCGTGCAGGTACGGCGTCGGGTTGCAGTAGAGGTTCTTGCCGACCATGCCGCTCCGGTTCGGCAGCTTCGAGCGTAGCCAGAGAACGGCCGAGCCGTAGCCGCCGGCGGCGAGGACGATCGCGTGCGTGTCGACGGCGAGCGTGTGGCCGGTGTGCTTGCCGGTCGCGCGATCGACCCAGAGCGCAAAGACGCTCGCGGCGCGGCCGTGCTCGTCGGTCTCGATGCGCTGCACCTCGCAGTCGGCGAAGAGGGTCGCGCCCGCCGCGAGCGCGGCCGGGATGTGGGTGACGAGCTGCGACTGCTTCGCGTCGAAGGCGCAGCCTTGGTAGCAGTGGCCGCTCTTGATGCAGCCCTTCCGCGCCTGCGGCACCGCCTCGACGTGCCAGCCGAGCCGCTTCGCGCCTTCGTCGAAGAGCAGGTTCATCCGGTTGTAGTACTCGGGCGGCGCGGGGTGGATGTTGTGGTCGCGCTCGAGACGGTCGAAGTGCGGGTTCAAGACGTAGAGGCCGTGTCCCTCGACGCCGAGCGCGGCGAAGCGCTCGCAGCGGTCGGCGGGGATGCGCCAGCTGTCGGCCCAGTAGTGGACGCTCGCGCCGCCGACACAGTTGCCGTAGAGCAGCGAGACCTCGCCGTTCTCGGTCGTGTCGAGGCCGCGGCCGCCGTCGAGCCGCGCGAGCATGTCGTCGCTCCGCTGGTCGAGCTCGCCGCGCTCGGTCGTGTAGTAGCCGCCGCGCTCGAGGATCAGGACCGAGTGCCCTGCCCTCGCGAGCTCGTTCGCGACCGTCGCGCCGCCGCAGCCCGAGCCGATCACCACGACGTCGACGTTCTCACGCCGGCAGTCGTGGACGTTCTTGCACTCGAGGACCTGCGACCGCGCGCCCGAAGCTTCGCTCATGCCGGCGATCCTCCGACCGGCCGATCGAGCGCCGCGAGCGCGTTCGATGCCTCCGGCAGCTTGCGGTCGACCATCACCCCGCCGTAGCCGATCGACTGCCAGGTGCGGTCGTCGCTGTAGTAGAGAAAGAGGCAGAGGAAGCGCAGGCCCGCGTACGCGTTTCGCCGGAGCGTCCACGAGGATTTCGCGCAGCGCTCGAGGTAGGTGTCCTGCTCGGACGCGGCGAGGCTCGTGAACCGTCCAAGGCGGAGGTCGAGGATGGGAGCGTGCTCGATCAGCGCCAGCGCGGCGCGGACGTCGTCGGTGAGGCGGCCGTCGCTGAAGACGAGCTCGCGATCGATCCGCCGCGCGATCCGCGCTTCGCGCGCGGTCGGGACGCCGTCGGCCGCAGTGATCACGCGATCGGCAAATACGGCGAGGACCGCGAGCTCCTTCGTCGTCAGGATCTCTGGCCTCTCGCCTGCGAGCTGCTCCTCGTAATGTCGCGACGACAAGCAGCCCATGACGGTTCCGCCGGCGACGAGCGCGGCGGTCGTCGCGGCGCCCGCCTTCAGAAAGCCTCGCCGCGAAACCGGTGTCACCGCGAATCTTGTAGGTCGATTGTCCAAGACCAGTTCTTTAGGTCGTTTGACCGAATTGAGTCAAGGGAAATCGTCGAGCCATAAGCAACGTTCTTGCGAGGCCGGCGCGGCTGTGGTGTGACGTCGTGCTTTCGCGGTCGAGTCGAAGCCGTTCAACGCCACCCAACCCGAGGAGAGACACCATGATCACTCTGTTGGAGCATCCGCTCTCGCCTTACGCACAGAAGGTCAAGCTCGCGATGTACGAGAAGGGCATCGAGTTCACGTCGCGCATGCCGGACATTCTCTCCGGCGGCGATGCCGACTTCCACCGCGCGAGCCCGCGGCGCGAGGTGCCGGCGTTGGTCGACGGCGACACCAACGTCTTCGACTCGACGATCATCCTCGAGTACCTCGAGGACAAATGGCCGACCCCCGCGATGCTGCCGTCGGGACCCGCCGAGCGCGCGCGCGTCCGCATGCTCGAGGAGATGTGCGACACTTACTACGAGGCCATCAACTGGGCGCTCTACGAGGTGCGCGTCTTCGGCCGAGCGAAGGGCGACCTCGCCGACCAGCTCGTCGCGCGCGCCGGCGCGCAGATCAAAGGCGCGAACGAGTACCTCGAGCGCCAGCTCGGCACCCGCGAGTGGTTCAACGGCGCGAGCTTCGGCTGGGGCGACCTCTCCGTCTTCCCCGCGGTGAACGCCGCCGCGTTCAGCGGCTTCCCGCCGCCCGCCGGTTCACGTCTCGGCGACTGGCTCCAGCGCATGCAGACCCGCCAGAGCGTGCAGAAGGTGATGGCCGCCGCGATGGAGTCGATGTCCGGCTTCGAGATGCTGCCGAAGATCGTCGAGTCCGGTCACTTCGTCCGCGAGTACCGCGACCACCGCCTCGAGTGGATGCTCCGCAGCGGCGCCGTCAAGATCGTCCTCGACGGGATGGAGAAGAAGAACATCCGCTTCTCGGTCGAGCTGTCCTGAGGTCGCGAGTTCTCAGGCTTGACCATAAATCCAGTTTTATGGGAAACTGGGCTGATGAAGACGACCTTGGAGCTGCCGGAAGACCTGTTCCGTCGCGTGAAGATGCGTGCCGTGCAGGGCAATCAGAAGCTGAAAGACACCATCGCACAGCTTCTCGAGCTCGGCATGGCCGCCGCGCCCGAACCGAAGGCACTCGCTCGCGTCCCGAAGCCGGTCCGTCTGAAGAAGTCACTCACCATCGACGACATCGAGACGGCCATCGCCGGCGGGCGCGAATAGGCGGCGTCGTCGCGTGCTCGTCATCGATACCAACATCCTCGTCTACCTACTCATGCAGGGAGATCACACGGAGAAGGCGCAGGCGCTCTTCGTTGGCGACGCCGATTGGCGGAGCGAAGGGTTCGTCCTGATCGAGTTCTCCAACGTGCTGATGACGTATCTCCGGACCGGTGCCCTGAACCGCCAACAGGCGCAGCGCCTCCTCGCGGAAGCGGAGAGGCGCATGCGCCGCTTGATCAACGTTCCGCACGCGCGCGCTCTCGATGTCGCGGGTCGACTTGGGCTTTCGGCCTACGACGCGCGTTTCATCACAGCCGCCCAAAGCCTGGGAACGAAGCTCGTGACCGAGGACACGAAGTTGCGCGCGGCAGCGCCGGCGCTGACGGCTTCGTTGAGGGAAGCGCTGGCGGAGCGTTGATCGCATCGAGGCTGGTCGGCGCGTAGACGTCTGTGTTGACCTAGTCTCGAGGCTTTCGTACTCAACAACCGCGACGCCGCGCCGCGGGCAGGCGGCCGCGCCAGCCCTTCTCTCTCGGAGACCACCATGGATTTGCAACTCTCGAAGCAGCATCTCGAGTTCCGCGATCAGCTTCGCGCTTGGCTCAAGGCGAACATGCGCCGGCCGTGGCGCGAGGAGCTGCGCGATCCGAAGGCGACCGAGGACAGCCTGATGGAGACGCGCCGCGAGTGGCAGCGGAAGGTCCACGAGGCCGGCTATCTCGGGATGTCGTGGCCGAAGGAATGGGGCGGGCGGGGCGCGACCGAGGTCGAGAAGATGATCTACGAGGAGGAGATGGCGCTCGCCGACGCGCCGGTGATCTTGAACGCCCTCGGAATCGGCCTGCTCGGTCCGGCACTGATCCATCACGGCACCGAGGAGCAGCGCCGCCGCTTTCTGCCGCCGATGCTCTCGGGCGACGAGATCTGGTGTCAGGGCTTCAGCGAGCCGGGCTCCGGCAGCGACCTCGCGTCGCTGCGGACGAGTGCCGTGATCGACGGCGACGATTTCGTCCTGAACGGCCAGAAGATCTGGACGACCTTCGGCCCGTGGGCGGACTGGATCTTCATCCTCGCGCGCACTGACCCGAAGGATCGCTACGGCGGCATCTCGTTCATCCTCGCCAAGCTCGACACACCCGGCATCACCGTGCGTCCGCTCCGCCAGATCACCGGCGAGAGCGAGTTCGGTGAGGTCTTCCTCGAGGACGCGCGGGTGCCGCGCACGAATCTCGTCGGACAGATCGGCGAAGGCTGGCGGATCGCGATGACGGTGCTCGCATACGAGCGCGGCGCGGGCTCGCTCGCGCTCGCGGCGCGCTACGCACGCGACCTCGGCCACCTCGCCAAGACGTGCAAAGAGCTCGGACGCACCAACGGGGCGGTCCGGGAGAAGCTCGGGAAGCTCTTGGTCGAGAACGAGGTCATGCGCGCGAACGGCATCCGCATGCTCGCGAACATGGCGGACGGCAAGATGCCGGGCGCGGAGGCGTCGACCGAGAAGCTCTTCTGGAGCGAGTTCGACAAGCGCTTCCGCGAGATCGCGCTCGACATCCTCGGTCCGGGCGGACAGCTGCTGCGCACCAGCCCCGAGGCGCGTGACGACGTCGATTGGGCGCGCGAGTTCCTCTGGTCGCGCGCCGGGACGATCTACTCGGGCTCGTCGGAGATCCAGCGCAACATCATCGCGAAGCGCGTGCTGAACCTGCCGCAGGACGCGAAATGAAGTTCGACCTCTCGGAAGACCAAGCGCTGCTACAGCAATCGACGCAGGACTTCCTCACCAGCGAGTTCCCGCTCGAGAAAAGCCGGAACGTGATGGAGCACGGGCGCGAGGGCTACGACCCGGCCGAGTGGCGGCGGCTCGCCGAGATGGGCTACCTCGGCCTCACGTTGCCGGCGAGCGCGGGCGGGCAGGGACTCGGCGCGATCGAGCTCGCGATCGTCCTCGAGCAGATGGGCCGCGTCTGCGCGCCCGGCCCGTACCTCGACGCGGTGATCGCGGCGACGGCGCTCGTCGAGGCCGGCGGCCGCGAAA
>JBGPIT010000059.1:0-16791 GCA_041485125.1 Binatia bacterium
ATGCCGCTCGAGGAGGCCATGCGGACGCAACGCGCGATCCGCCGCCTGAAGCCCGATCCCGTCGACGATGCGCTCGTCCTCCACTTGATCGAGCTCGCGCTGAAGGCGCCGAGCGGGAGCAACCAGCAGAACTGGGAATGGATCGTCGTGAAGGACCGGGCGGTGAAGGAGCGCCTCGGCGCGCTGAACCGCCGCGCCTGGTCGCTCTATGGCGGCCTCGGCCGCCGGCTCTATCGCGACCAGCCGAGGATGTTGCGCATCTTGGACGCGGTGCAGTGGCAGGCGGACCACTTCGCCGACATCCCCGTGATCGTAGTCGGGTGCTTGCGCGGCGCGCGGGTGCCGTTCCCGCCGATCGCGGCGTCGAGCTACTATGGCTCGATCTACCCGTCGGTGCAGAACCTCCTACTCGCGGCGCGCGCCGCCGGGCTCGGCGCCGCGCTCATCACCTTGCCGCTCTGGAGCACGTTCCTCGCGCGCCGCGCCCTCGGCCTGCCGTGGTCGGTGCAACCGTGTGCCGTCGTGCCGCTCGGCTGGCCGACCGGTCGCTACGGTCCGACGACGCGGCGGCCCGTCGGCGACGTCGTGCACGTCGACCGCTACGGGCATCAGCCGTTCAAAGGCCGGCACGCGGACGCTGGTTGAGCGACGCCGGTCAGAGCGGCGGCCGGCGGCGATGCCACTCGGTCGCGCGCTCGAAGGCGTGACCGGCGCGGAGGATCGCTTCCTCGCCGAGCATCGGCCCGACCAGCTGGAGCGCGATCGGCAAATCTTCGGCGACGCCGCAGGGCAGTGTGAGCGCCGGTGTGCGCGCGAAGTTGAAGGGCGCCGTGTAGCGCAGGAAGTGTCGGTTGCCGACGATCCAATCCGGGCTGGCCTCGGCCGCGATGAGCCCCTGCGGCAGCGAGACGATCGGCATGGCGGGGCAGGCGAGGACGTCGGCCGATTCGAAGAGCGCCGCCAGGCCGCCGGCGAACGCTTCGCGCGCCGCGTGTGCCTTGGCGTAGTCGCGCGCGGAGAATCCCGTCCCGAGCGCGAGGTAGGAGCGAAAGCCGGGGCCATAGTCGGCCGACCGCGACGGGTAGGTCTCCTCGTGCGCGGCGCATGCCTCGGCGGCGCAGATCGTGACGGCCGCCTCGGCGAGCCCGTCGATCGGCGGTACGACGACGTCGACGACCGTCGCGCCGAGCCGCTCGAGCGTCCGCACGGCCTCGGTGACCGACTGTGTGACCTCCGGTGCGGATCCCTCACCGACGTACCGCTCGTCGAAGCCGACGCGCAGGCCGGCCACGCCGCGCTCGAGCGCGGCGACGTAGCTCGGCACTGGCTCGCGGCGGCTGGTCGGATCGCGCGGATCGAAACCGGCGATCGCATCGAGGACGATCGCGGCGTCGGCGACGGTGCGCACGATCGGACCGATGTGGTCGAGCGACTCGCCGAGCGGAAACACGCCGAAGCGCGACACGCGTCCGTAGGTCGGCTTGAGCCCGACGACGCCGTTCGCGGCCGAGGGGAAGCGGATCGAGCCGAGGGTGTCGGTGCCGATCGTCGCGAACGCGAGCCCCGCCGCCGCCGCGACGCCCGAACCGCTCGACGATGCGCCGGGCCAGTGCCGCGCACCCCAGGGATTCACCGGCGCGGGGAGCATCGGGTGGTACCAGGTCATTGCGAACTCGGTCAGGTTCAATTTGCCGAGGAGCACCGCACCCGCCGCCTCGAGCCGCTCGACGACGGCTGCGTCCGTGCTTCTGAGCGCGGCGATCGGGACGCGCGACGCGCAGGTCGTCGGCATGCTCCGTGTCGCACAGATATCCTTCACCGCGACCGGGATGCCGTGGAGCGGACCGCGGTAACGGCCGGCGCGGATCTCCTGCTCCGCGGCGCGTGCCTGCTCGAGCGCACGGGCATGTGCGACGTGCAGATACGCGTGGAGCGACGGGTCGAGCGCGTCGATGCGGTCGAGCTGCGCACGCGTCAACTCGACCGGCGATAGCGTCCCGGAGCGAATGCGGCCGGCGACGTCGCTGATGGGGAGCCAGAGATCGATAGCGTGTCGGTCTAACCGGAAACGCGCGTTCGCTGCAACCACGCGAGTTCGCCGGCGACGTAACAGTCGCCGACGAGACGCATGAGCGGTGGACCGTCGGCGCGGACACCGAGCTCCCAATGGACGCCGTCGGGAGCATCGCCCCATGAGCGAACGATCCCGTAGTGGATGGCGTACTGATGATGCGCCACGCACACCGCCGTGCGGTTGGCGAGATCGTTGGCGCCGCCGCGCGACCGGAACTGGATGTGGTGATCGTGAAACGGCCCGCGCGAGCTGCACGCCGGCACCGCGCAGCGCCAGCCGTCGCGATTGAACACCGGATCGCGGTGCGGCGGCTGCCGTTCCCACTCGTGGATGACCGCGGTGAGCAGATGCTCGACCGCGCGCCAGCGCGGCTCGCCGTGTCTTCGAGACGCGTGCACGGCGCAACGAAAGAGCGCGACGACCGAGGCCGGCGCGACGAAGCGGATCTCCGCGTCGGACGCCATCGCGTGCCAGTCGATGCGCCCGTGCGCACACGTTTGCGCGTCGGCGTCAGAGCTGACGGGTGGCGTGGCCGGTGACAAAATTTGTCGATCGCTTCGCCGGGTTGCCTTGGCGTTCGGAGTATCGAACGGGCCGATCAGTGCGCTCCCGAGCGGCGGCGGATCGAAGCCGGTGCCGCCGGCGCTCGCGTCGCACCAATCGAGCGCCCAGTCGACCTCGCGCACGAGTCGCCGGACGGTAACCGCGTGAGCCCGCGCGATCCAAGCGTCCGCGTTGCCGCGATCGATGACCGGGACGATCGTGAGGGCGCGTACCCACGAGAGCCCCCCGCTCTCGTATTCATCGGCGAGCTGCGGAACGCGCGCGCAGTGCTTGTGGAGTGTGACGAGCCCTTGGGCTTTGCGCATCGACATGCCGAGCCGCTCGCGCACGTAGTCCGCACGGGATTCGTAGCCGAGCGCCCGACACTGCCGGCGATCGAGCATCGCCCAGAGCAAGCGTCCTGTCTCCGGCGCGAGAGTTCGCAGCATGCGCAGCGCCGTTCTCAGCCGCTCGTCGAGATCGAATGGGTCGAGGTCGGTCGCGTCTCGCGTGAGCTCCGCGAGCGCGGTCGTCTCCTCTAGATGTGCGTCTTCGTCAGCTCGACCGTCTTCGGTTGCGTGGGCAGGTGGCGCGATCGCGGTGTCGCGAGTCCGGCAGTCATGGGCAACGGGTGTGTGCAGATTTAGAGTGGACGCCCGGCCCGACAGACCCTCCGCGGCCATCGCCTCGACTGCTTGCCAGATCGGCACGGGCGCGCCGCACATCCGACGCGCGAGCTCGACCGATCGACGAAAGAGCGACCGCACCCGTCCGGGGCAAGCGATGCGTACGCGAATACACGGCTCACCATCGATGGCCGAGTCGTCCTCGTCCGCCTCGGCGTCTGCCGTGTCCGCGTGAATGTGCGAAGTCTTGATGAGCGCGTCGAGCTCACGCACCGTCCGGCCACGCGCGTCGTCGAGCCATTGCATCTCCGTGTCCGCCGCCGCGACGGCACCGAGCAGACGGACCTGCGTCCACGTGAGCTCGCCACGCTCGAAGGCCTTTGCGATCGCAGGTAGCTCGTCGAGAAGACGAGCTACAGCCGCCGCGCTTTCGAGCTCACGCGCCGAGATGCCGAGCCGTTCGCGGGTGTAGTCGCCGAGCCGCGTGAACCCGAGCCGCTTGTGCGCGTGACGTCGCAGGAGCTCTTGCGCGAGGCGACCGATCGCGCGCCGGGCGATCGCGTCGCGGTGTACGACGGCGACCAGCCGCCGATCGAGGTCGTGCGCGAACGCGCGACGAGCGCCCGCGATGCGCTCGGTATCGTCTTGCGGTCGCTGCGACGCGGAAAGGTCCACGCCTTTCGCTGCGATGGTGCTGCGACCGTCCTGCACTCGCGCGTGGTCCTCACGAGCGACGGGACGTCGGAAGAGCCACGGTCGCGAGCGCCGAAACCTGCGATGCCTGCCCACCGTGAGTACGGCGAAGAATAAGCGAAAACACTACCGATGTCAACCAAAAACCGGTGAGATCGCCACCCGCGAAGCGTCGTCACATTCGAAGCACGCCGAACTTCGTCGGCTGAATCGGTGCCGCGAGCGCCGCCGCCAGCGCCAACCCGAGCGCGTCGCGCGTGTCGGCGGGATCGATGATGCCGTCGTCCCAGAGTCGCGCCGTAGAGTAATAGGCGTTGCCTTCCTCCTCGTACTTGGCGAGGACGGGAGCCTGGAACTTCCGCTGCTCCTCTTCCGGCATCGTCTTCCCCTCGCCGGCGAGCTGCTGGAGCTTCACCGTCAACAACGTGCTGGCCGCCTGCTCGCCGCCCATCACCGAGATCCGACCGTTCGGCCACATGAAGAGGAAGCGCGGCGAGTAGGCGCGGCCGCACATGCCGTAGTTGCCGGCGCCGTAGGAGTTGCCGACGATCACCGTCAGCTTCGGGACGCGCGCGTTGGCGACGGCGTGCACCATCTTCGCGCCGTCCTTGGCGATGCCGCCGTGCTCGTACTTCTTCCCGACCATGAAGCCGGTGATGTGCTGCAGGAAGAGGAGGGGGACGCTGCGGGCGCAGCAGAGCTCGATGAAGTGGGTGGCCTTCAGCGCCGACTCCGAGAACAAGACGCCGTTGTTGGCGATGATGCCGACCGGGTAGCCGTGGAGGTGGGCGAAGCCGGTGACGAGCGTGGTCGCGTAGAGCGCCTTGAACTCGTGGAAGCGGCTGCCGTCGACGAGGCGCGCGATCAGCTCGCGGATGTCGAACTGCTTGCGGGGATCGCGCGGGATGATGCCGTAGATCTCCGACGGATCGTATGCGGGTGGCTCGTCGGGCTCGCGGGTGACGGCGGAGGGCGGCACCGGTAACGACGTGAAGATGTCGCGCGCGATCGCGAGCGCGTGGCGGTCGTCACGGGCGAGATGATCCGAGACGCCGGAGATCCGGGTGTGGACCTCGCCGCCGCCGAGCGCCTCGGCGGTGACCTCCTCGCCGGTCGCGGCCTTCACGAGCGGCGGGCCGCCGAGAAAGATCGTGCCTTGATTCTGCACGATGACGGTCTCGTCGCTCATCGCGGGGACGTACGCGCCGCCCGCCGTGCACGAGCCCATCACGATGGCGACCTGCGGGATGCCCTCCGCCGACATGCGCGCCTGGTTGAAGAAGATCCGTCCGAAGTGCTCGCGATCGGGAAACACCTCGGACTGGAGCGGCAGGAAGGCGCCGCCGGAGTCGACGAGGTAGACGCAGGGCAGGTGATTCTCGAGCGCGATCTCCTGCGCGCGCAGGTGCTTCTTCACCGTGATCGGGAAGTAGGTGCCGCCCTTCACCGTGGCGTCGTTGGCGACGATCACCGTCGGGCGGCCGTGGATCACACCGACGCCCGTCACGATCCCCGCGCTCGGCGCGTCGCCGCCGTACATGCCGTAGGCGGCGAGGGGCGAGAGCTCGAGGAAGGCGGTGCCGGGATCGATCAGCGCGTCGACGCGATCACGCGCGACGAGCTTGCCGCGCTCGGTATGACGCGCACGCGTCCGCTCGCCACCGCCGGCGCGCGCGGCTTCGACGCGCGCGCGCAGCTCGCCGACGAGCCCGCGCATGGCCTCGGCATTGTCGCGGAATTCCGGACCGTCGGTCTTGATCCGACTCTCGATCTTCGGCGTGCTCACGCGCTCTCCGGCGTAGGGTCCGGCAGATCGACGATCGCGCCGGCGCTGCGCAGCCGCGCGCGCAGCTCGGCGACGTCGAGCGCGCGCGGCAGGACACGGCGACACACCGCCAAAGCGGCCGCCGTACCCGCGGCCTCCCCCGTCGCCATCGCCGGCGGGATCTCCTTCGTCGCGTGGTGGACGCGATGATCGACGGAGATGCAGCGCCCGGCGACGAGCAGGTTATCGACCTCCGGACAGAGCAACGACCGGTAGGGGATGGCGTACAGCACGCCGTACTTGGTCCAGTGGCCGGTGACGGCGATCGCGTCGTCGAAGGGCTTGTTCAAGTCGTCGCGCTGCAAGACGTACGCACCGCGCAAACGGCGGCTCTCCGTGATCCCCAAGTCGCGCGCGATCTCGCAGACGTGGGCACGGCGGAACTCCGGCACCTCGGCGCGCAGGCGGTCGATCTCCGCCATCACCGTCTTGCGGCACTCGATCTCGGCGAAGGTGAGATCCTCCGGATCGGTGGCGTCGATCTTGCGGCCGATGCGCTCGGTCGCGCCCCACGGGAAGAGCACTTGGCCGTCGTTGACGGTGCGGAAGAACCACCCGCCTTCTTGGATGGCGCGCTCGACGTCCTCGACGCCGCCCATGCGGAACCAGAGCCACGGCAGGACGCGCTCGCTCTCGTAGCCGCAGCCGGCGGCGCTGAAGAGGTCGCCGTCGCCGGTCGCGTCGACGACGACCTTGGCGCGGACGGCGAAGCGACCCTGCTTGCCCTGGAACGCGACGGCGTCGATGCGGTGCCCGACCGACTCGAGGATCGGCTCGCACGCCCAGGCGTGAAAGAGCAGTCGCACGCCGGCCGCCGTCACCATCTCGTTCAGCGCCAGGCGGAACTCCTCGGGATCGTACGCGACCGAGTAGCGCACCCGATGCGGCCCCGAGCCCCACACCAGCCCCCAGCGGCGGTAGCCCTCGACGAGCGCCTCGTCGGGGCTGCCCCATTCCTCGCGCGGCGGGAAGAAGGCGGCGCCGCGCGCAGCGACGCGATCGGTCACTTCTTGGCAGAGCCCGCGCACGACCTGACGGCCGTCGCCGTCGTCGAGCGTCAGCAAGAGAATGATCAAGCCGCCGGTCGCGAGACCGCCGAGCGCCCCCGAGCGCTCGACCAGCATGGTCTGCGCACCGGCGCGCGCCGACGCGACCGCGGCGGCGACGCCGGCCGCGCCGCCCCCGACGACCAAGACCTCGGTCTCGGCGTGGATGCGCGTCCGGCGCGGTGGCTCGTCGATGAAGCGGGTCAGCGGAGCTCTTCGGCGAACAGCGCCTTCACCCGGCGCCACGCGTCGGCGGCTGCGTTCGCATCGTAGTCGGGGCGCTCGTCGCAGAAGAAGCCGTGGCCGACGTTCGGGTAGACGACGACCTCGTGTCTGACGTGGTGCTTCTCGAGCTCGCGGCGGATCTTCTCGACCTGATCGGGCGGGATGTAGCCGTCCTTGGCGCCGAAGAAGCAGAGGATGCGGCCCTTGATCTTCGCGCTGCGCGCGACGGTCGGCGGCGGCTCGTTGCCGGGCGCGCCGACGGCGATGCCGCCGCCGTAGAAGCTCGCGGCGGCGGTGATCGGCAGCTCGCACGCGGCCAGGTACGTGAGATGGCCGCCGAAGCAGAAGCCCATGGCGCCGGTGCCGCGCCCGCCGACCTCCGGCCGCTTCCTCAGCCAGTCGATTGCGGCCGCCGTGTCGCCGACGGCCTCCGATGCCTTCACCTGCATCATGAGCGCGATGCCCCTCGCCAGCCCCGGCGGGTCGTAGCCGAGCTCGAGGCCCGGCGCGGTCCGCCAGAAGACCTCGGGCGCGAGCGCGACGCAGCCTTCGGCGGCGACCCGCTCGGCGACGCTTCGGATGTGATGGTTCACGCCGAAGATCTCCTGGAACACGATGACGGACGGATACTTGCCGGCGTCGCTCGGACGCGCGAGGTACGCCGGCATCGATGTGCCGCCGGCCGGGATCGAGACGCGCTCGGTTGTGATGTGCATGCTGCGACCTCCTGCGGTGGTGACGCGACGGCGGCGCCGATGATCACCCGCGCGCGCCCGCGGTGAGCGCGCTGGGTAACACATGACCCCCGGCGATTCCAGCGACCGCGAAAAAAACCGGCTCGCATCCCGCGCGTCCGTCGACTATCTGATGACACAGCATCGCCCGCACGCACCCACCGCCGACACGCAGGCGGTGCGCCGAGGCCTCGCCCCAGGAAAGGTTGCCGTATGGAAATGAATAGCGAGCTACCGCCGTTCGACGAGGAGTCGGGCGATCTCAACGCGGTCATCGATACGCCCAAGGGCAGCAGGAACAAGTACAAGCTCGACGAGCAGCGCAAGGTCTACCGGTTGAGCGGCGTTCTCCCCACCGGCGCGGTCTTTCCGTTCGACTTCGGCTTCGTGCCGTCGACGCTCGGCGGTGACGGCGATCCGATCGACGTCCTGATTCTCATGGACGAGGCGGCGTTCACCGGCTGCGTCGTGCCGTCGCGACTCATCGGCGTCCTCGAGGCGTCGCAGAGCCAACACGGCAAATCGCAGGATAACCACCGGCTGATCGCGGTCGCGACGGCGTCGCACCAGTTCAAGGACATCGAGGAGCTCGACCAAGTCGGCAAGAACGTCGTCGACGAGATCGAGCACTTCTTCGTGTCGTACAACGCGATCAGCGGAAAGCGCTTCGAGGTGCGGCGCCGGTCCGGTCCCGAGCGGGCGCGAAAGATCGTCGACGAGGCAATCAAGCGTGCGACCGCGAAGGGCGCGCTGCGCGCCGAAGAGCGGCCGGCGCAGCACGCCGTGGCGCAGCACAGCGAACCGCACGTTCGAGCGCCGGCCGCGCCCGAGAGCGAGCGCGCGCCGCGGGCGAGCAAGCCGACGCGTGCTCGTCCGCCGGACCAGCAGGGTTACACCAAGCGATTCGGCGGACCGCGGTGATGACGGCCGCCGCGTTCCGCACGCGGCTCCGCAAAGCGTAGAGACCCGCAGCGGCTCGCGATGGGGAATATCGCCACGCGGGGCCGCGGCGGATGCGTGCGGTATCGTCCTCGCAACGAAGGTATCTTGACGCGACCTCCGTGCGGTGGCGAATCTAGAGGCGACCAATTCAGAGCCCACCGAGGTGCAGTGTGACAGTCCATTCACGGTTTCTGATTTCCGGGACGCTCTTCGCCGCCGTCCTGATCGTCGGCGCGCCGGCGACCGCTCGCGTGGTCAAAGGTCGGAACTCCGGCGGTCTCGACACCGCCGTCACGAGCATGCTCGTGAGATCGAGCGCGCGCGAGCGGCAATGGGAAGCGCGCGATGCGCAGGTCATGCACTCGCAAAGACATCTGGCCGCGCAGGAGCAACGGTCCGAGGACGTCGACGACGGGCCGACGCATCACCGGCCCAAGCAGGGCGCGGTCGTTCCCTGACCGAGCCGCTCAGGGGCGGCCGGCGTCGCGCAGCACGTACAGCGTCTTGGTCTCGAACGGCCAGAAGCTCTGGTAGGGGTACGTCTTGTAGACGACGTAGCCGGTGAGATCGGGCGCGATCAGCGCGCTCCGATCCGGTCCGGTGATCGCGAGTGCCAGACGCCGGCGGTCGAGCGCGGGGGAGAGCGACACCACGTAGTCGCTGCGGATCGAGGGGAACAGGCTCCGTACCCACCAGCCGTCGTTCGCGCGCGCTTGGATCCGCCGCCCGGCCTGACCCTCGTACACGTACCAGCCGTCGAAGGCGTAGCCGGCATCGATCTGGTGCGGGTCGACGCCGGCGCGCATCAGATCCTCGCCGGCGCGAAACGCGAGACGGGAGAACGCGTGCACGTCGTGCGTCGCGGCGATTGAGTAGAAGGCGAACGTCACGATGACGGCGGCGAAGGCGGCGGTGCCGGTCCGGGTCGGCGCGGCGGGTGCGCGGCGCGCCACGCGGTCGGCGGCGACGGCGACGAGCACCAGGAGCGCCGGGAAGAACGCCAGCAGGTGGCGATCGAAGAAGAACGTCCAGGTCGGGAAGCAATAGAGGAGCTGGAGGACGAGGAGGATGCCGACGAGACGGATCGGGTCGGCGGCGCTCCTCGGCGAGGTGCGACCGGCGGAGCGCGCCGCGAGCAGCTGGTGCACGAACGCGACGAAGGAGAAGGCACAGAGGATCGTCGCGATCCACCAGGTGCCGGCCGGCCAGAGCACGTCGCGCTCGCCGAGCACCACCTCGTTCGGGCGGAGAAAGCCGTAGGGCGTGAGCTTGTTGCGGAGATAGGGAAAGGTCTCGCCGTGGGCGACGGCGAGGTACGCGATCATGGTCGCGAGCGCGACGGCGACCGCGAGCGGGACGAGCGTGCCGGCGTCGAGCGGGAGGCGCCGCCGTGCAGCCTTTCGCCGCGCGGCCCGCCACGGCGGCAACGTCGCGAGGATGAGCGGCAGCACGAAGAAGCCGACGTACATGGCGAGGACGAAAGCGATGCGGAGGAGCAGGCTCGCCGACGGGTGCAGGATGAAGTCGACGGTCTGCGCTTGCGACCAGCTGAAGTTCTTGGTCGCGCCGTGCACGTACTCGTACCAGTAGGTGAAGACGGTGGCGATCAGCGCGACCGGCCCGAAGGCGTGCGCGAGGAACCACGGCGAGCGCAGCCGGCGACGGTCGTAGAGCAGGACGAAGAGCAGCAACGCGGCGGGCAGCAGAATCGCGGGCTGGCGCACCAGGAACGCGAGCCCCGCGAAGAGCGATCCCAAGGCGAGGCCGGTCGCGTGCCGATAGCGGTCGTTCTCGTCGAGGCCCTGGAGATAGAAGAGCAGCGCGACCATGCCGAACGCGATCGCGGGGACGTCGCTGTCGAAGACGAAGCCGTGGAAGAAGTGCAGCGGGTTGAAGAGCAAGGTCAGCGCGGCGAGCCAGATCAGCCGCCGCGAGACGCCGAGGTGACGCAGGATCGCGACCAGCGCGACGCACTCCACGTAGGAGAGCACGACGACCGAGAGCTTGGTCGCGGTGAACGAGAAGCCGAGGGTCTCGGTGAAGAGTAGCGCCCAGAAGAGCTGCGCCAGCAGCGAGACGTTGAACCAGTCGAGGATCTTGAAAACGCCGTTGCGGTGCAGGTGCTCGAGCGACCTGACGTAGCCCCAGTCGTCGTCGATCGCGTATTCGCCGAACGGCCACACCAGCACGGTCGCGACGACGAGCGCGAGCAACACGACCACCTCGACGCGGGCGAGCGCCGCCAACGCCCCGCGCGCAGGCGCTGCGGCGCCGGACTCCGCCGTGCTCAGGCGAGGAGCGCCGGCGCGAGCGTGCGCCACTCGGCGAGCGGCACCGCCGTCGGGTCGGCGCCGAGGACCTGGACGCAGACGTGATCGGCGCCCGCCGCGTGATGGTCGCCGACGCGGCGGACGATCGCGGCGACGTCGCCCCAGGCGACGAGCGCGTCGACCAGGCGGTCGCTGCCGCCGTTCACCAGGTCGCCGTTGCCCCAGCCGAGCCGGCGCAAGTTGTTCACGTAGTTCGGCAGGCCGAGGTACATCGCCATGTGGGCGCGCGCGATGCCGCGCGCGACCGTCGGATCGGTCTGCAGCACGATCGCTTGCTCGGGCGCGAGGAGCGGGCCGGGACCGAGGATGCCGCGCGCGTAGGCGGTGTGCTCGACGGGCACGAAGTAGGGGTGCGCGCCGTCGGTACGCTCGGCTGCGAGCGCCAGCATCTTCGGCGCGAGCGCGCCGAGCACGCGCGTCGTCGAGGCCGGCGGCGGCGGCATGTACGGCGCCCGATCCATCGCGTCGAGGTACTCGCGCATCGCGCTCAGCGGGCGCTCGAAGCGGTGCCCGCGCATGCCCTCGACGATCGGCGCGTGGCTGACGCCGATGCCGAGCAGGAAGCGATCGGGAAAGGCCTCGCTCAAGGTGCGCTGCGCCGCCGCCATCGTCATCGCGTCGCGCCCCCACATGTTGGTGATGCCGGACGCGATCGGTAGGCGCTGGGTCGCTTCGAGGAGGAGCGCCGCGTGGGTGAAGGACTCGCGGCCGTACGCCTCGGGGAACCAGAGCGCGCCGTAGCCGAGCGTCTCGATCTCGGCCGCGATCTGGCGCACGCGCGTCGCCGGCTGACTCTCGAGCGCGAAGGTCCAGATGCCGACTCGTCCAATGTCCACGACGGGCGAGTCGTAGCAGAACGCCGGGCGCCGGTCAGCCTCCCGGGCGACGCGGAAATGACGTGGCATCGCAACCGTAACGGGCGTCGCGTCTAGGAGGGGGCGCGGCGCCGCTCGCGATCCGCGCCGGTGACCGCCCGCCGTCGCCGGAAGTGCGCGACTCGTCTGGGTGTTGCGTGACGGGATTCTGACGTGCGCCGGTGCGTGCGGGGGCCAATCGTCGCCCGCGCCGAACCTGCCAGGCGGCACGCTTTCTGCTGCCCGATCACTCATCCGTCGTGCGCCCCCCTGCGCCGCGACGGGCAAGGCAGGGGTTCGACCAAATCGTGACGCAATCACAACGCATGCTGGCGTGTGTCGTCGTCGGCGTCGCGCTATTCGCGACGGCGGCGATCTGGGAGACGTCCTATGCGCCACGCTGGACGCAGCGCCTGCCGCCCGACTGGCGCTGGGAGTCCGAGTTCGTCGGCATCCAGACCAATGCCGATCCCACGACCGGACAGCTTCCCGCGAAGGACGTCACCGCGCTCTACGACCGTCTGATCCGGATCAGCTCGGAAGCCGATCGCCCGACGTCCGTCCAGCTCGAGGACCTCTACGTGATCCACGACCCGGTCACCGGTGAGCGCATCTGGGAGTACGTGTCGCGCGCCGACGTCGATCCGCGCACCGGTGCGCATCTGGCGCCCGAGTATGCGGGCGACTACTTCGTCTTTCCGCGCCACGTCGAGCCGCGCACCTACCGCCTTCGCTTCAGCTACATCAAAGGCGTCCCGGTCGTCTTCGAGCGCGAGGACGAGATCGAGGGCCTCGGCACGTACGTGTTCTCGTACCGCGGGCCTGCCGAGTACACCGACGCGTATGTCGGCAACCTCGGCATGCCGGGATTGTCGATACGGCCCGGGCAGGAAGTGCGCTGCGCCGACGATCAGTACGTGCTCCGCGTCTGGGTCGAGCCGCTCACGGGCGAGACCGTGAAGATCCAAGAGAGCTGCTACTCGAACGACTACTTGGTCGAGGTCGCGACCGGGAAGCGGCTCGCGGTCGTCGATCGCTGGGGCGGTGAGAGCGCTGGCGACGACGTCATCCGCCGCGCCGGCCTGATCCGGCGGAGCCGCCTGCGCTACCTGCTCGTCTCGCGATGGGTCCCCGATGCGCTGGACGCCGCCGGCGCCTTCGTCGTGCTCCTTCCGCTGGTGCGCATCCGGCAGCTCCGCCGGCGCGCGGAACCCGTCCCCGCTTGACGATGCTGCGTGGCCATCGCCGTTCCGTCGCCGCCCGTCTGCTCATCACCCAGGCCGTCGCGCTGACGGTCCTTCTCGGGGCGATCGGCTCGCTCGCCTACCATCACATGCTCGAAGGCATGCGGGCGCAGGTGCGGCAATCGGCGCAGAGCCTCCTCATCAACATGCAGGAGGTGGTGAGCGAGGATCCGCGGCTCTTCACCAACGAGATGCTGCAGCCGGTCGTCCTCCGCACCGACGCCAAGATCGCCGACGTGGAGCGCTTGAGCATCGTCGACCGGACGCTGCACATCATCGCCGACTCCGACCCGCGCCTGGTCGGCACCACCACGGACCAGCTCGCGCTCGTCGAGCTGCTGCGCAATCCCGGCGAGGCGCATCTCGAGTACGGCCTGGGCGGACGGCACTTCTACCGCCTGAGCCAGAGCGTGCGGGGACCGTACGATCCGGTGCGCAAGAGCTCGACGATCGGGGTGATCTCGATCGACATGGACCTGTCGCAGGCCGAGGAGCGTACGCGCGGCGCGTTCATGGCCGCGATGGCGGCGCTGACTGCGCTGCTGATCGGTCTCGGCCTCTTCCAGTACCTGCGGCTGCGCCGCACGCTCGTCGAGCCGCTGCGCGCGACGGTGACGGCGGTCGAGGAGTTCGGCAACGGCGACCTGGCGCGGCGTGCGCCCGTGCGCACCAGCGACGAGGTCGGTCAGCTCGCGGAGGCGTTCAACCGCATGGCCGAGAGCCTGGTCGCGAGCGCCGACTCGCTGCGCCTCGCCAACTCCAAGCTCGAGCTCGAGCTCGCGGTGCGTCGCCGCGCCGAGCAGGAGCTCCGCCGCAACGAGGAGCGCTACCGCAGCGTCATGGAGAGCGCGTCGGACGCCGTGGTGTCCGCCGACCGGCACGGCCGCATCCTCTTCTTCAATCGCGCCGCCGAGCGCATCTTCGGCCACACCGCAACGGCGGCGAGCGGCAAGCCGCTCTCGATGCTGATCCCGGAGCGCTTCCAGGACGCGCACCGCCGCAGGTTCGACCGCTTCCTCGCGACCCGCGAGCTGCAGAGCGCCGGCCGGACCCTCGAGCTGATCGGCCGCCGCCACGACGCCACCGAGTTCCCGATCGAGATGTCGCTCGCGACCTGGAACGTCGACGGCGAGCAGTTCGTCACGGCGATGATGCGCGACATCACCGAGCGCAAGCAGGCCGAGGAGGAGCTGAAGCGCGCGCGCGAGGCGGCGCTCGAGGGCTCGCGCCTCAAGTCCGAGTTCCTCGCCAGCATGAGCCACGAGATCCGCACGCCGCTGAACGGCGTGATCGGCATGACCGGGCTCCTGCTCGATACCGACCTCTCGCCGCAGCAGCAGGACTACGCGCACACGACGCGGAGCTCGGCGGAGCACCTGCTCGGCGTCATCAACGACGTTCTCGACTTCTCGAAGATCGAGGCCGGCCAGCTCACGCTCGAGCCGATCATCTTCGAGCTCCGGACCGCGGTCGAGGAGGTGGTCGAGATCGTCGGACCGCGCGCCGCCGAGAAAAAGCTCGAGCTGATCGTACGCATCACCCCGGAGATCCAGCGCCGCGTGATCGGCGACCCCGGCCGTATCCGCCAGATCCTCACCAACCTCGCCGGGAACGCGATCAAGTTCACGCCGACCGGCCATGTCCTCATCGACGTCGACGTGCAGCGCGCGAGCGCGACCGAGATCGAGCTGCGCTTCGCGGTCGAGGACAGCGGCATCGGCATCGCCGACGACAAGCTCGAGCACATCTTCGACCGCTTCGCGCAGGCCGACGCCTCGACGACGCGCAAGTACGGCGGCTCCGGCCTCGGCCTCGCGATCTCGAAGCAGCTCGTCGAGCTCATGCAGGGCTCGCACGGCGTCACCAGCCGCATCGGCAAGGGCTCGAGCTTCTGGTTCACGATCACGTTGCCGTTCGACGCCGCCGACGCCGGCGACACCGTCGAGGTGCCGGCGGCCCTGCGTGACGTGCGCGTCCTCGTCGTCGACGACAACGCGATCAGCCGCCGCGTCCTGCGCGAGCAGCTCGACGCTTGGAAGATCGGCAACGAGGGGGCGGGCTCCGCCGACGAGGCGATGACCGCCCTGCAGCAGGCCGATGCCGCACGCGACCCGTTCGCGATCGCGATCATCGACCGCGGCATGGCGGGCACCGACGGCCTGACGCTCGGGCGGAAGATCAAGGCCGACACCCGCTTGTGCGGGACGGCGCTCATCCTGCTCACCTCCTCGACCCGGCCGGCCCACACGGACGCCATCGCCGAGACCGGCTTCGGCGCGTCGCTGCGCAAGCCGGCGCGGCCCGCGCGCCTGCTCGAAGCCATCGAGAGCACCTGGAATACCCGTCGCGGCGTCGCGCCGCGCGCGATCCAAGCGAAAGACGCCGAGGCGCGCGACGGTCTCAAGGCCAAGCCGTCGGCGAAGCTCACCACCGGTCGCGTGCTCCTCGTCGACGACAACGTCGTCAATCAGAAGGTCGGCATCTTGATGCTGGAACAGCTCGGCTGCCGCGTCGACGTCGCCGCCGACGGCAAGGAAGCCGTCGAGATGGTGTTCTCGTTCCCTTACGACCTCGTCTTCATGGATTGCCAGATGCCGGAGATGGACGGCTACGAGGCGACGCGCACGATCCGCGCCCGCGAAGAGGGTGGCAAGCGCATCCCGATCGTCGCCATGACCGCGCACGCCATGCAGGGCGACCGCGAGAAGTGTCTCGCCGCCGGCATGGACGAGTACATCCGGAAACCGGTGAAGCCGCAGGAGCTCAAGGCCGCGCTCCAGCGCTGGATCACCGAGCGCGGCGCCGGTCGCGACGCCGCCGCGCGCGTCGATCGCGACGATCGCGGCGTGTCGGCAGTGCAGAACGGCGACGTCGCTCAGAACCCGTCCGGCAGCGAGCCCGCTGCCGTCACCATTGCGGTCGCGCCGAGCGGCGCGGCGGGCAACGGCAGCTCGGTAGCCCCAACCACCAACGAACTGGGAGGACCCACCATGAGTCAGAGCACCCGCGCCGAGGGCGCAATGGAAGCGAGCAGCGAGCAGCAGTCGAGCGGCACCACGGAGTCGAGCGTGGCGGCGCCCCCCGTCGACCTCGCCGGTCTGAAGGATCTCGTCGGCGAGGACATGGACACCCTCGGCGTCGTCGTCGAGGCCTACCTGCGCACCACCGTCGAGCTCACGCACAAGCTGCGCGTCGCGATCGAGGACGGATCGAGCGACGAGCTCAGCAGGATCGCGCACAACGGCGCCGGCTCGAGCGCGACGATGTGCATCAACCAGATCGTGCCGATGTTCCGCGCGCTCGAGGCCGCTTGTCGCGAAGAGCGTCTCGGTGACGCGCCCCGGCTCGCCGACGACATCGACCGCGAGTTCGCCCGCATCGAGGCATTCTTCAAAGAGCACCTCGCGATCGACCTCAACGCACCGGTCTGACGAGTGCCGGTGCCGTCCGTCGTTCCTCGAGCTTCTCGGCGATCGCTGTCTCGTCGTCGCTGAATCGCGCGCGGACGCTGCCCGCCGCGAAGGCATCGTCGAGCTGGGTCAGGCGAGAATGCCGGCTTGCCCGGTCACGTGCTCGGCGATCCGCGTGCGTGCGTCGATCGTCCCGACGGGACGATACGGCGTGAGCCTCTCGATGACCGCGAAGCTCCGCTCGA
>JBGPIT010000060.1:0-16789 GCA_041485125.1 Binatia bacterium
CAAGCGACTCTCCAGCTGAAACCAACAACATCGGCCCCTTCGGTGCATGCGCTCGTTCGGCGCGCATGCATTCTCCCTAAAGCGGACTATGGACTTGGTTCAAAGGGGGCATCTCACCATCTTCAAGAATCGCCTGATTCATCCAGCCCCTTTCGATGGGGCCGACTTCAACAGCAGTTCGCAAAATGTAGCAAAACCAAAACGGCACGCCGAGGTGACTCCCGTTTCGTTCCGGATCCCGGTCCTGCTTGCGGACACATGATCCTCGGCACGCTATGGCTGCGCCGCTTGTCGGGCATCGACGAGCCTGCTAGCTAAGATGTTAGCTATGAGTGAACGTCGGCAGGTGACGTACAACATGCATCAGGCGAAGACGAACCTTTCACGGTTGGTCGAGTCCGCCTGCCTCGGGGAGGATGTCGTCATCGCCAAGGACGGTGAGCCCGCCGTACGACTCGTACCGGTCGCCCGCAAACGCCGCCAGCGGCCCGTGGGGCTCTATACCGGCAAGATCAGGATCGGCGACGACTTCGACGCGCCCCTGCCCGAGGAACTGACGGGAATGAGCGCCGAGCCCGTGAGGGCTGCGAGTAAACGCGGGCCGGCGCGACGAGCGAAGCGCCGAGCGCGGATACCGCGCGGC
This sequence comes from Binatia bacterium, assembly GCA_041485125.1. Lineage (GTDB taxonomy): Bacteria > Desulfobacterota > Binatia > UTPRO1 > UTPRO1 > JBGPIT01. The sequence continues at coordinate 644 of JBGPIT010000060.1, forward strand.
AGGGCGCCGCGCGGGTGAAGGTCCTGCTCGATACGTGTGCGTTCCTGTGGTGGATGACGAGCCCCGAGCGCGTTCCTCGGCGGCTGCTCGAACGGCTGCGTGACCCGTCCAACGACGTTCTCCTGAGCGCGGCGAGTGGTTGGGAGATCTCGGTGAAGAGCACCCTCGGCCGGCTCGAGCTGCCAACGCCCGTCGCGGCCTTCATTGCTCGCGCCGCCAAGGAGCACTCGCTCGAGATCCTGCCGATCTCGATGGCTCACGCGGTTCGTTCGGGTGCGCTCCCCCTGCACCATCGCGATCCCTTCGACCGCCTTCTGATCGCCCAGGCCGAGATCGAGCGTATGTCGATCGCGACCCCCGATCGGGTCTACAGAACGTACGGCGTCCGCGTTCTGTGGTGACGACACGAGCTCGGCATACTGGCGCCTGCCGTCAGAGCGTGCCGTCGAAGAGGAGGGCGCTCTGCGCCTTCCGGATCATGTCCTCACGCCACGCCACCAGCATCGCGCCCTGTAGCTCGTCGAGCGGGTTGTAGTCGTCGGTGAGAATCGACGCCGACGGGTCGTCGGCGGAGACGAGCTCCTCACGCGCCACCAAGAAGGACGCCAGGAGCACGTACGCCTCCTGCGACGATGAAGGGCGCGGCGGCGGCGGCGCCTTCCCGTCTCGCGTCGCGGGCCTCGACGGTGAGCGACTCGCGCGGATGGGGGAACCTACCGACGTCGTGCCTGGCCGGCAGGTCGCGGCCGCCCCTGCCCTGGGGCTTGACGGCGCCCGCCTGACGATGGCGCCTGCACGGGCCAGTGCGGGGGCGATTGCACCTGTCCGTGTGTCGCTCGCGACAATCCGTGCTGATAAACTGCGGTTGTGGATGAGATGACCGAGCCCGAGAAGCGCTATCGCCTCACCCTCGATCTCTTCGCGGCGGGAGAGGAGATCATGTCCCAAAATCTCCGCCGTCGATTTCCAAACGCTACACTCGCCGAGATCGAGGAACGTATTGTCGCCTGGCTCCACGATCGTCCGGGAGCGGAGCAGGGCGACGCAGTCGGGGAGCCCGGGACCTGGCCGCGCCGGTGACGAACCGGCTGAACGCCGCGCTGGGCCGCCTGGTTGCCGACCTCGATCGACACCAAGCGCGCTACGCGGTCGTCGGCGGCTTGGCGGTCTCAGTTCGCGCGGAGCCGCGCTTGACTCGTGATGTCGACGTCGCTGTTTCGGTCGCGAACGACGACGACGCGGAAGCACTGGTTCGAGCGCTCAACCCCGATGGCTACCGCATCGTGACACTGGTCGAGCAGGAGAGGAGTAAGCGCCTGGCGACCGTTCGCCTAATCACTCCCGGCCAAGACGAAGCGGGTGTCGTCGCCGATCTGTTGTTCGCTTCCTCCGGCATCGAGCAGGAAGTCGTTGCAGCGGCAGAATCGTTGGAGGTGCTGCGCGGGCTCGAGGTCCGGGTCGCGCAGGTTGGGCACCTGATCGCGCTCAAACTCCTGGCTCGAGACGATCGTCACCGCCCGCAGGATGCCGACGATTTGGCGGCGCTTCGTCGAGTAGCGGATGACGAGCAAATCGCACGCGCGCGTGAAGCCGTGCAGCTGATCGCGGCGCGTGGGTTCGCGCGTGGTCGTGATCTCCCGGCGGCCTTCGCCGACTGGCTCGACGAGCGCCGCTAGTTCGACGACGATACACCAGAGCTTCTCACTCGCTCCCGACACGCGACCGAGAAGTCGAAGTCGAGATGCAACGCGCGCCACGCGGCGAAGCTCGTCAGCACCGCGAGCAGTAGCAAAAACGGTGTGACGGCGAACGAGGAACCGCGCCGCGCGGTCAGGAAGTAGGAGACGGCCGCCGAGGCGGTGCCGCGTCGCCCGGTTGATCGTTAGGGCGCTGCTGGTGGCCGCTGAAGGCCTCGAGCCCCAGTTTCCGCCGCAACCGCGCCGGAATGGTGATCTGACCCTTGGAGGTAATCGTCGTTTGCATGTCGTCCGAGGGCCACGCCCGAACGTTAACCTCGCCGTAAGTCGTAGCTTCTCATGTGACGACGTCCGCAGGAGGCAACACACCCGAGATCGGGGGTCGCGACGATACTCGACGCGTCGGGCCGCCGAAGTTCCGCGCGCAAGGGCGTCGAGCCGATGACTACGACGGGGGAGCAAGGGCGCGCTGCGGGCGGCTACGACGGCGCGCACGATCTGTGCCCGTGTGGGCGAGGTGATGGTTGCCCGCGGCATCTCGGCGGCGCAGAATGCGCGTGTGCTCGGCGAACGCCCGCTTCCGGACGACCTGGATGAGCGGATTCGGATCCTGGCGGATGCCTGGGCGATGGACCCTTCGATCGCGGCCGTCTACCTCTTCGGCTCCCGTGCGTCTGGCCGTCCCGGCCCGCGATCGGACGTCGATCTCGCCGTCACGCTCGCGGCCGGGCTCGACGCGGCCGCGCGGTGGCGGAAGCGCCTCGACCTCACGGGCGACGCGTCGGTCCGGCTCGGTACCGACGCCGTCGACGTGGTCGTGCTCGAGGATGCGCCGACCGTCCTCGGCCACCGCGTGCTCGGTCGTGGGAAGCTGCTGTGCGAGCCTCAGCCACGACGGCGGGCCGCGGTGGCCGAGGGCATCCTCCGCCGCTACCTCGACGAGGAGCCCCTGCGCCGCATCCTCGATGCCGGCCTCACGCAGCGAATCCGCGAGGGGCGCTTTGCCGGTTGATCCCGTCGTCGTCCGGCGCATCCTCCGGACAATGGAACGGTCGCTGCGCGTGCTGCGTTCGCTGCGATCTCAGGGCAGAGCGGCGTTCGAATCCGACGAGGTCGTTCAGGACCGCGCTGATCGCCATGCGCAGCTCCTCGCACAGGCGTGCGCGGACGTGGCGCTCCACATCCTGGCGGCCACGGGAGCGGCGGCGCCGGAGACGTACGCCGAGGCTCTCGTGCAGCTCGGCGCGACCGGCATCATCTCGCCGGCGCTCGCCGCGAAGGTCGCCGGCGCCGTTCGACTCCGGAACATCCTGGTCCATGGCTACCTCGACGTCGACCACGGCCGCCTCTTCGACGAGCTCGCCTGGATCGAGGACACGGCGGAATTCGCGAGCGTGATCGAGCGGTGGCTCGAGGCGAACGCGGAGCCTCGGTCCGAGTCGTAGCGACCGAACTTCCCGAAGTCGCGGGGCGTTGTGCTGCGATTCCGAGTAGCGACCAGACGCGCCTTCGTGCGCGTCCGTTCATCGGGCGGGTCCCGCTCTCGTCTCGCGTGCCATCGGGGCGTCGAGATGTACGCCATCACGCGACGGGCGTCAGCCACGCGGTTCGCCGACGTTCGCCGAACGGATACGATCTTCGCCCGCGTCGGCCCGGGCGCGGAGCGAGTGTCGTCGGGCGTACAGCTCGGATGCCAATTCGCGCGCCTGAACTACGTGGGTCGTACGTCCGCGACTTTCTTCTATACCGGAGCCGTGCCGGGGGTCTTCTGCAAGCCTTTGTCGAACGTCACAAGCTCGCAGCCGCGTGCCTGGCTCTCGGCAAGGATCATGTAGTCGGAGAGCTCCGCCTTGCCGTCCCGGAATGCGACCAGGGCCTTCTCCAAAATCTCGCGGCCCTGGAGCGTGCAGGCGCCATTCGCGAGCAATCCGTCGAACACCGCCAGCATCGCCGGCCGATCGAGCCCGTAGGCGCTCTCGAGAACCCATGCTGTCTCTACCTGAACGATCTGCGGAACGTAGATCTTGCCGGCGCGGCGAATGCGTGCGCGTGCACGCACGACCTGGCCTCTTTCCTCAGGATCGTCGACGAGGGTACGGACGAGAACGTTCGTGTCGACAGCGATCATCGGGTGAAACGCTTCCGAATCGCCGCCTCCATCTTCGCGAGACTGACGCTCTTCTTCGACTTGACCAATCCGAAGATCGCCGCCACGTCGTTCCGAACCGGCCGGAGCTGAACCTTCTCGCCCTCTTCCACGAAGGCGACCCGATCACCCTCGCGAAGTCCGAGGCGCTTCCGGATCGGTGCCGGTATGGTCACCTGTCCTTTTTTGGTCACTGCCGAGGCCCGCATGGCAATCCTCCAAAAGGTAATACTGGGATCTGAATGTAATACTATGGCTCGTACGGACGCGCCATCCTCGGAACGTGACCCGGTGCTGGGAGTCCCTGCAACCGTCGACGACGATAGGATGGCTTCGTGCCCCTTGCTGGGCTGCTCGCAGACTTCGGGGCCGCACCCGCCCGCGCCTCAGCGCCAGCGCGGCGCCTTCGAGCGCAGCAGCAAGCGCGAGGTGCCGTGCACGTGGCCATTTCTTTGCCTGCCGCTCGGGTGGTCGGGAGCCTGCGGTACGAGTGTCAGGGTTTTGCGCTGGGCCCACCGCGCAGCCCCGGTAGGCGACTGACGGCAATCGTTACGAGACCGATCTCGGCCGCTGTCCACCGTCCTGGAGCCCGACGACTTCGCTGACGCGCAGGCCGCCGGTACCTTTCAGATCGACAGCCTTTCGGCAGAGGCCGCCTCGCGGAGACGGTCGTCGAAGCAGCAGAAGCTCGGGGCGGTGCCGGTCAGCTCCCCGATCTCGAGCGCGCTCGCCAGATGGATCGCATCGAAGCCCCTCAACGCGCGGTGCTCGGCCAGCTCTCCGGCGCGCCGCGCGACCTTTGCGGATAGCTCGACTACCACGAAGCGTCCGAGGTCGCGGTCGAGAGCGGAGACGGTGCGAGCGAGCGCGCCTCGCGTGAGGGCCCCCTCCCGCTGCCGCCGCGCCAGTGCGGCCCGCGCCTCCGGATACGCGACGCGGGAGGTCGCCGCCATGGTGGCGCCCTCGAGACGGGCCCTGGTCTCATCGGTCCCGGCTTCTCGCACGTAGAGCTTCACCAGCGCGCTCGTGTCGAGATAGAGGATCAGCGGCGATCCTCCACGACGGCATCGGAGACCGATGGACCGCGCACGGGTGGCGCTTTCTCGAGGCCGGCCGGCTTACCGCCCGACCAGGCGAGCCGCCCGCTCTTCACGAGCGTCCGCACCAAGGCGTCCTCTTCCCCGCTGGCCCCGGCAGGCACGATGACGGCGACCGGTCGGTTCCGATCCGTCACCGTCACAGTCTCCCCTCGCTGCACGCGCGCGAGCGTCGCGCTCAACTTGTCCTTGAGCTCCCGAACGCCGATCCGTGCCTTCGCCATGGCATCCCCCTACTGAAGTGGCCACATATCACTCTAATGTGGCCACTTGTCAACGCGCCTGCGGCTGGGGGTAGTGGGTCAGTTTGAATCCGTCCCAGTCTTCTTCTGCTGCCGCGCTTCCCACGCCTCGACCACGGCGAGCATGTCGTCCATCGACCACAGCCGGTCGGTCACTTTCGCTTCCATGGCCGGCGTGCAGCGCAGCGTCTTGTGAATCCGCACGAAGTTGTAGTGCATGAAGTAGATCGCGATCGCGTGCTGGTGGTTCTCGATCTTCTTTGAGAACGCGTTCGTCAGGCGCGTGAAGCGGCGCATGCCCATCCGCATCGAAAGGTTCTGGCGCTCGACGTACGACGTCGAGATGTGTTCGGCCTTCGGATAGCCGATGATCTCGTCCGTGCGCGTCCCGATGCAGGTAGGCGGGCTGTAGCGGCCTTCCTTGTCGACGCTCTCGCCGTAGAGCTTGATCAGCATCGCGTAGTCGATGTCGCGGCCGAACGCGTCGCGGACGGCGTTCAGGTACGCGCTGTGCCCGTCGGTGGTGAGCTGCACGCGGCCCTGGAGGCGGCTCGCCAGGTCGGTCATGAACTCGTACGCGCAGCCCGCATCGCGCGTCCCGACATGGAAGGACGCGATCAGCTTCGTGTCGGCGCAGATCGCCGTCCAGGTCCACACCGAGCCGACACCAGGCGTGTCGCGCATCGACTCGGGGACGTTCTTCTGCTTGGCGTAGACGAAGGACCAGATTTCGTCGCACTGAACCCGCTTGCACGGCAGGTTCCGGAGCGTCGCGTCCTGGTACTCGCGGCAGGCCGTTCCGGCCTCGACGAGCAGTTTGGCCACCGTGTTCTTGCTGGCGCCGGTCAGCCGCGTGATAGAGCGGATGGAAACGCCCTCAACCATCAACGCGAGGATTTGTGCACGCTTGGCCCGGGTCAGCTTGTTCATGGGAAGACTATAGCCCGGACTGCATGCGCAGTCAAGCAAATGCGTCAGTTTGGGTTCCGTCGCCTTTTCGGGTTGACCCTCCTCGCGGTTGACTTATATGTCAATTCACGATGCGATCAAGGCTGCATGCGGCGACGGTCGACTAGTCCGGTGGCCAAGCCCGAAGACTACCGGACGCTTCCCTTCCGACGTTGGCATTCGGAACGAGCGCACCATGTACCTCTCTTCAAGGATTTACTCGTTGCTCCAGGGCGACGATGAACGGTGGTGGGGCGTGGCCCCCGATCTCGACCAATTCGTAGAGGGCAGGCTGTTGATGGTCAGGAAACCGCAGCACCGCACTGGGCCGACCTTTATCGCGGAGCTCTACGGGCGTGGCGCCGACCCTCGCGATATCTGGGAGCTGCGCCTTACAAAAATTCGGCCGGCGATCCGACTCTTCGGCGCCTTCGTCCAGAAGGACTACTTCGTTGCACTCACGTCGCGCTACAGACCCGATCTCAAGTTCCGTGAGGCGATGCGAGAATGCGGTGATGCGTGGGCGAAACTCTTTGGATCACTACCACGATGGAAAGGACGCTATCCCGATGCCTACCTATCCAACACCAAGTTTGTCCCTTGACGAGACCCCGATCTCGCGCCGGACGTTGGTGTACTTCCGGCGGCGGCTCCAGCACGAGTTGCATGAGTTGGTAATCCGCGAGTTCGATCGTCAGGTTGACGAACACAATCTGACCAAGAAGAAGCTGGCAGAACGCCTCGGGCGCAATCCATCGCAGATCACCCGCTGGATGGCAGCGCCGGGCAACTTAGAATTCGACACGTTCTCCGACCTGATGGTGGGCATGGGAATCGACCCCCGGGCGGCAGTCGCGCCGCTCCGCAGACCTGCGCCGGACGCGCAAGTGACGGTACACGATGCGGACATTGCGCAGAGTGTCGCCGCGATTGTTGACCGAGTAGCGCAGGGCGGGTCGGGGCTGAGATGGCTACCAACAGCTGCTCGGGATGCTGTCGGGCCGCCGCCCTGGGCGTGTGATGTTTCGCCTCAGACCAACATCAAGATACCGCGAGCGGAGCTGGTGCATTGAACATCACCGCTATCTTGTCCGCGCAGGCGTTGCGGATGACCGAGATTCACAAACCGATCTACGTTCCGGATTTGGTAGACGCGGTACAGAAGAAATACGGTTTCGTAAGGGTACCTACCACTCCTCAGGAAATGCTGCCGGCGGACGAGACCACGCCACTCACATTCGTGCACGGGAAATTTGTGCACGAAGGTCGGATCATCGTTATCCAGAACATTCAGCTATTCCACCGCGCGATCGCCGTCGACAGTGGCTCGGCTAGTGAAGACTCGGGCATCGTTCTTGATGACTTGCTCAGCTGGACATCTGAGTTCGTCAGGCCAACGGCCAACCTTCCAAGGATGTACCTCACCCAGATGGAAGCGAAGCTCGATGGCAACTTCGGTTTTTCGTACGACCGGATGAGCCCCCTGCTGATGACGCTGGCGCGGATGATTGGAAGCTATGCGACCCTCGGCCCTGAAGGCGGCTTCCCGCCTGCGTTTCAGCTCGTCTCTATCGGCATGAAGATCAACCCTGCGCAGTATGTCCTGCCGTGCGAGCTAAAAATCGAGCGTCGGGCGAACCAGCTGTTCGAGTCGAATCTCTATTTCGTTCAGGCCCCGCTGATGACCGATCATGTACGGCAGCTGTTGGAAGAGTATGAAGCGGTGCTGAGGGAAGCAGCGCCGTCGCCTAGCGTTTCGCCCAGCGAGCCGCCGCCGCCTTCTTCGCGATAGCTGAGCGCTTCTTCGGGCTGAGCTTCGCGGCGCGCGCCTTGCCGCCCTTCTGACCGCCGAGGCGACCGAGCGCGACCGCTGCCGGGTTCTTCCCGTCGTCGGGCTGCTGGTCCTCTACCTGGCCGGTCGCGATGTCGCCGATGAGCTTCGCGAGCGCAATGGGATCGCGCGGGCGCTTCACGAGGCGTCCGCTTGAGCGGGCAGGCATGGGGGGAGTATGGCACAGCCGCAGATGGACGCACAGCAGTCAGAACCGACGAGGCGAGCGAGGATAGTCTCGATGCTCGTACGAAGGGGCATCAGTGCGCTCGGATGGAGCGGCGTCGCCTTCGTACTCTACGGACTCGTCTCAGCATGGACCGGGCAGCCATGGCCTCCTCTCGAGAGGTTCGCAAACGCGGTTTCGTCGGGTCTGACGATTGCGGGCTGCATCGTAACAGCAGTGTCTATCTACTTCTTTTCTCCTACGCAGACTCAACCCGATGTCGAGAGCATCGCGTTCTTCGCACCGGCCGTGATCATCTCGGGGCTCGTTGCGCTTGGGGTGCTATTTTCGAAGGGAAACCTTCCGGTCACTGTCGTGAACGGGTTCGCGATCTTGGCGATCGCCGGCGGGCTATTCCGTATCCAACGGAATCCGACGCCCGCAAACTGACCCACTACCCGGCTGGGCGGCGGGCGGCACCCTTCCGCGCGAGCGTCTTGAAGGCGCTCACTGCGGCAGGTGCACCAGACGCTCACGGTGCTCGGCCTGGCAACGCACCCGGACGAGACTTCGCGAGCAGCGGGTGAACGTCGACCTTCCAAAGGGGCCGGTAATCATCACGAAGAACGGGCGGCCCTGCGGCGCCCGCTTCCGTCGAGGGTGACGGGCGACGTGGAGGCTTTCCTCATCGCCCATCACAGGGGACTGGTGGCGCTTATCGATCGTGGTGGGGGGCAACGCGGCGGCCGGTCGCTCGATACGGTCGAGCGCGGAGTATCGCGGCGGGAGCGCAAGGCCAGGCGTCGCGCAGCGTGAGATGCCCGACGGCGAGGTCGAGCAGACAGTGGAGTGCGCGATGACGACACGGTCCAGGCGTCTGCCCCCGAGACTCGACGTCGGGAGAAAAGTGCCGGAGCCGGAACGTTGACGTGAGAGGATCGCTGTGGCATCTTGCCAGCCATGTCAAAGCAATCTGCCATCTCGGGCAATCCTCGCGTCGCTGCGAAGCAGCGAGCCCGCCGGCCGCTGCCGGACACCACGCTCGACGCGCCCCTTGCTCGCAGGCTGTCGCGGCAACTCGGGGTCGCGGTCACCAGCCCCGCTGATCTCCTTCGGCTCGCAACGGGCCGACACCTCACGCTCGACGTCGTGCACGCCCTGCGCGCTCACGGCCTGCTCGCGTCCGAGATCTACCGCATCGTCATTCCGCAACGCACGTTGACCCATCGCCGCGCCACCGGCCAAAAGCACCTGAGCGCCGACGAGGCCGATCGGGCGGTGCGGCTGGCCCGGATCGCAGCGCTCGCCGAACACGCATTCGGCGAGCGCGACCGCGCCCTGCACTGGTTGCGCAAGCCGAAACGGTTCCTCGAGGGTCGCACGCCGATCGACGTGCTGACGTCGTCGGAGGGTACGCGCCTCATCGAGGAAAAGCTCCTGCAACTCGAGCACGGCTTGGTCGCGTGAGTGTGCGCCTGTGGCGGGTCTCGCGCCACGTAGACCTCTCGGGAGCCGGCGGGCTCTCCGCCTCGGCGCGGTGGCACGCCCGCGGACGGCGCGTCGTTTACGGCGCCGAGAGCCCGGCGCTCGCCGTGCTCGAGGTGCTGGTGCATCTGGAGATCGATGCCTCCGATCATCCACGAGGGTACCACCTCGTCGAGATCCACGCCCCCGACGACGTGATGGACGTCGACCTGCGCGCCCTACGCAAAACTTGGCAGATTCGTGAATTCGACACGCGGGCGCTCGGTGACGCCTGGCTCGCCGCCGGAGAGACACTGCTCCTGCGTGTGCCGTCTGCCGTCGTCCCCGGATCCTGGAACTACCTGATCAACCCGGGCCATCCGAGGATGCGACGGGTCCGCATCGTCGCAACCACACCGGACCCTTTCGATCGGCGACTCCTTAGCGCGCGGCCGCGAAGTTCCCGCCGCCGTCGCTGAAGTCGCACGCGCGGTGGCGCTGGACGCGTCAGGCTCGCGGCGATTCCTCGCCGAGTTGCGGCGAGCCCGAGCAAGTAGGCATCCGTGAGCTGGCTCGCGCCGACGGACGTCTGGGCGCTCGAGCTCAAGGCGTCGCGAAACGTCGGCACGAGCGACCTGCGGGGCATGCGGGCATTCGCCGACTTTCACGGCAAGTCCCGCACGCCGATCGTCCTCTATCTGGGCGACGTCAGGCGGCGCGTGGAGGGAATCGACGTGCTGCCGTGGCAGGATGGGCTGCGGGAGATGGGCCTGTAGAAAGCGCCCGGGACACGATATCAATCGACGCGGTGAACCCAGGGTCCCAATGAAGAGGCCGGGGCCTGCCACGCACACGTGGGAGTTCAAGGCGCGCTTCCGCCGGCATGCGTTCGGGTGGAAGTCACAGCCGGCCATCCAGCGCGTCAAGCAGGCGGTCGGCGAGATCAAGAAGGTCGCACGCAAGAATCCCGTCCTCGCGGCCGACGGCGCGGTGAGCCTGCTCGAGCGCCTGTCGCCGGCGCTGGAGCACGTCGACAGCTCATCGGGCGCGATCGGCACCGCGGTGAACAACGCGATCGCCGAGCTGATCCCCATCATCGCGAGCGCGCCCGCCGACGCGAAGACGCGCGACGCCTGGCTGGAGCGGTTGTGGGAGGCCCACGCCGCGGACGAGATCCCGTACATCGAGTGCCTCGCCGACCACTGGGGCGAGCTCTGTGCATCGAAGGACATCGCCTCGGCGTGGGCCGACCGCCTGCTCGACATCACACGCATGGCGCTCAGCCCCGACAAGAACCTCCGGGGTCACTTCCACGGAACCACCGCGTGCCTAAGCGCGCTCTCCGGCGCCGAGCGCTACGCGGAAATCATCGACCTGCTCGAGGTCGAAACGTTCTGGCCCTACAGGCGCTTCGCTGCGAAGGCCCTCGCCGCCATGAGCAAGAAGTCCGAGGCGCTGCGGTACGCCGAGTCGTGCCGCGGGCCGTCGACGAACGACAGCGACGTCGACGCCGTGTGCGAGGAGATTCTGCTGTCCTCGGGACTCGTGGAGGAGGCATACGGGCGCTACGGACTGCGCGCGAACCGCGGCGGCACGTACCTCGCCACCTTCCGCGCCGTCGCCAAGAAGTACCCACACAAGACCGCGGACCAGATTCTGGCCGATCTGGTCAAGACGACTCCGGGCGAAGAGGGAAAGTGGTTTGCGGCGGCCAAGGAGGCCGGGCTCTACGACGAGGCGCTCGCGCTCGCGAGCCGGACGCCCTGCGATCCCAAGACGCTGACCCGCGCCGCTCGCGACCACGGCGACGACCAGCCGGCCTTCGCCGTGGACGCCGGCTTCCTCGCGCTCCACTGGCTCGTGGAAGGCTACGGCTACGAGATCACCGGCGCCGACGTCTGGGCAGCGTACTCCAGCACGATGAAGGCGGCGGAGAAGAACGGCACCGTCGTCGAGACCGGTGCGCGCATCAGGAAGCTCGTCGCCGGCGAGACGTCCGGCGAGCGATTCGTCACGAGGATCCTCGGAAAGGAGCTCGGGCTCACGTGAGAGCGCTGACGCAGCATCATGCGCGCCGTCGCGGCTCCCTCGAGGCGGTCAAGTACGAGCTGGCACGGCGAGCCCGCCAGGAGCCGTGGTGATCGAACGCGCCCTCATCCACGTCGCGGGCCCCGCCGGCTCGGGCAAGACGACGTTCATCGAGTCGATGCTGCACGGCCTCGACGGTCCGGTTCTCGCTGCGCGCTGCATCCGCGACGATGCCCTCCGTGAACCGCGAGAGAGCGCTCCGAAGACCCATCCGGAGCTGCGGCGATACCGGAAAGCGGGCGCGAGCGGCGGCGCGGTATTCGCGTTCCCGCAGACCGATACCGCCCCCGACGCCTTCTTCACGACCGATCTCATGCAGGACTATTCGCGGGCCGTCGTGCTCGAGGGCGACAACCCAATTGGGTTCGCGGATCTCGGCGTGTTCGTAGCACCTGCCCTCGCCGCCGGCGATGCGCTCTTCGTTCGCCGCAAGCGCGATCGAGCGAAGGAGGAGCGCGCCAAGGCCGATGCGCTCGAACGACTGCTTCGCGAGCCCGACGGTGTCGCGGAGCTTCTCGGTGAGATGATCGGTGGACCGATCGTCGACCTCGCGCGCCGGAACCCGAGACTCCTCGAGGAAGCCCGCGCCAATCTGCTTGCGGGGATCGCCTCGGCGCGGAAGGCTCCGCCACCGACGCCTACCGAGCACTGGTCCATCGCCGCAGGATATCAAGGCATCGAGCAGGCACAGCTTGTTGTCGTCGACATCCGCAGCGACCTCGAACGCGAGCACGGAGAGCGGCTCGTCGCAGACGTCGTACGCCTCCGCAAGGACGACGCGCTGTTCAGGGACATCCTCGGCTTCCGCGGCCACAAGATCCCGATCACGGCCGTCGTCGCGAATCTGAAGGACCAGACGGACGTCGGTTGCAAGAAGGCGATCGCGCGAGTCAAACGGGCGCTGAAGAGATCGACATGACCCTACGCCTCTGACGCTCTGACACAGCGTCAACGCGCCAAGTCGACGCAAGTCGGCATCGTCCCGCGTACATGAATACATAGGACCCGAGGCAACTGGGCATGTCCTCCGCCAGCGGCTCCGAGTCGGTTGGCGGGGTCGCATGCGCGGCGAGCGTCGTGGTCGCGCTCGCGGTGTTCGAGCAGGGAACGCTCGACCGCACGCTTGGCGGTCGAGGCGACGACGCCAACGACGACGCTGCCGGTGAGATCGCATTCCGAAACGGACCATTCGCATTGTCACCATCATACTCTGAAGCGAAGCATCGATACGCGGGAGATAGTGGTTCGACTCGTACTCTTTATACCTTGCTGATAGTAGCGCCGCTAACTGTGCGTTCGTTATCGATGCCTTGTCGCCAGCCCGACGCTTCGCTCGGTCGGTCGGCGAAGGAGGAACGCACATGCGTCCGTCACATGAGCCAGGCGCGTTCGCCACCGCGGTTGCGGCGCTGGCGCTACTCTCGGCCTCGGCGTCGCCCGCCGGCGCGACGCAACGTTTCGGTCCGCTCGAGCTCTCGGGCAATCTCCAGGCGCAACAGCTCATCCGCCATCCGGATCCCGGCAAGTACCAGCTCATCCAGCAACGAAACACGGCGCGCCTGCGCGTCGACTGGGAATGGGTGGGCAACGACGGCAAGTGGCTCGATCGGCTCGACCTCTCCGAGTGGGTCGAGCGCTCGCACCTCTTCCTGCTCTGGCGCGGCGTCTACGACAGCGTCTACGACCTGACGCCCGGCACGCGCGTGCATCGCGAGCTCAACGGCGAGCGCACCGACAAACGATTCGACGACCTCCACGACCTCGACCGGTCGTCGCGCGACGCTCTCAAGTTCGAGAACGCGTTGCGCGAGGCGTACGTCGACATCACGTTCAAAGGCGGGTTCAGCCTGCGCGCCGGGCGCCAGCAGATCATCTGGGGCGAGTCGGACGGCTTTCGCCTCCTCGACCGCGCCAACAGCCTCGACCTCACCTGGCACTTCCAGCAGGAGCTGCCGCCGCCGGCGTTCGGTCTCGACGACCTGCGCATCCCGTTCTGGATGATCAAGGGGCTCTACGATGTCGGCAGCGTCGGATCGTGGAGCAACGTCTTCGCCGAGGCGTATTGGAATCCCGGCGATTGGTACCCGAACAAGATCGCGTTTCTGCCGCGGCCATGGGGCTTGAACCTCCGCAATCCATTCACCAATCCCGCGACCGGTCTGTTCTTCAAACCGCAGCGGCTCGTTCGGCTCATGAACGGCACCCGCTTCGGACGGCAAGGCGACTATAGCCGCAACCCGTTGGAGAATAGCCAATTCGGCATCCGCATCAACGGCGTCGCCGGTCCCGACACGCCGCTCCTGCCCGACGGCCTGCAGATCCAACTCGGCTATCTCTACCAACGCTTCACGGCATCGGGCGGAGTCAGCTCGGAGGCCTCGATCGTCCGCGGGATTCCCAACACCAAGGACGGACGCAATCGGACCGCGGAGCTCCTCGGCCGGCAGACCGCGCCGGTCGAGTTCTACGCGCCGTACATCCACACCATCGGCCTCGCGATGAACTACGCGGACCAGCGCTCCAGCGCGGTCTTCCGCATGGAGCAGGCCTTCGATTTCGGGCTGCCCTTCCAGACCTGCGGGCCGAACGGCGACACGATCGCGAAGAAGGGCTGCGTGCGCGAGACCACCTTCGCACCGTTTCTCGGCGGCGTTCGCAATCACGACGTGTGGTCGGGACTCTTCGCGTTCGACCGGCCGACCTGGATCCGCGCCCTCAACAAGCGGACGACGTTCTTCGTGACCGGTCAGTTCTTCTGGTCGTACCTGGTGGAGAAGGCGCGCGGCACCCGCGGCATTCTCGACAACCCTACCCCCGGTCGTTCCGTCAACGTCGCGTGGAAGGACGACGTGCATCGTTGGGAGATGCTCTTCACGCTCGCGGTGCTCGGCTTCTATCGCGGCGGCAGCGTCGTCCCGTCGTTCGTCTACCTGCTCGACCCGGTGAACAGCTACAGCCAGGAGGTGATCTGGGGCGTCGACTACTTCCTGACGCCGAACTTCGCGGTCAACCTCTCGCAGCGCTTCCTCATCAATCCGACCAAGGAGGTGAACTTCGAGCCGTGGGGCCTGGGTGGGCTGAACCGCGGACGATCGGAGACCGGCCTGCGGCTGACGTACCAATTCTAAGCGGCGGGTTCGTATGACATACGTCCGCACGGGGATCGCGACGCGTGCTGAAGACGGACGTTGGTCGCTTCGAGGCGGAAGGCTATCTCACGGTACGAGGTCTCCTCGAGCCGTCGCGCGACGTCGATCCGCTCGCGCGCGCGTACGAGGCGCTGATCCATGCGCTCGCGACGATCTACGACGCCGAGCTCGACCGACCGTGCGCGACGAACGGCGACGACACGTCGACCGGAGCGCGCTTCGCGACGCTGCTGGGAGCGAGCGGTGGCGAGGCGCTGCACCATCTCGCGCCGGTGCTGAGCGTGTTCTCGCCGCACTTTCGCTGGCGCGGCGACCTGCCGGCGGCGCAGCTGCCCGAGCTCTTCGCGTTGATGCGGAACGAGCGCTTGCTCGATGCGGTCGAGGGCCTGATCGGCACCGAGATCTTCGCATCGCCCATCTACCATCTCAACATGAAGCTCGCGGCGCGCCATCTCGAGTTGGCGGAGCGCCTCGCCGCGCAATCGGGCCGGCGCAACCCGAGTTGGACGTTGCACTACGGCTTCGAGGTCGGGGAAACGCCGTGGCACACGGACGCGATCGCCGGTCTGCGCGACTCGCACGAGAGCCGG
The DNA here is from genome assembly GCA_041485125.1 of Binatia bacterium. GTDB lineage: Bacteria > Desulfobacterota > Binatia > UTPRO1 > UTPRO1 > JBGPIT01. The sequence goes on from JBGPIT010000060.1 coordinate 16,062, forward strand.
ATCGTCGTCGCGTGGATTCCGCTCACGCCGGCCGATCAGGAGCGCGGCACGCTGCTGGTGATCCCCGGCTCGCACCGCGGCGGCGTCCTCGGCGGACCCTTCGCCGACGCGCTCACGCGCCGCGCGATCACGATCGATGCGATGCCCGGCGACGTGGTGTTCATGGACAACAAGCTCGTGCACGGCGCGACCGCGAACCGCAGCGCCGGCGAGATGCGCTGGGCGTGCAATCTCCGCTACCTCCCCATCGGCGAGCCGACGGGCCGGCCGTACCTGCCCGGCTTCGTCGCACGCAGCCGCTCCGCGCCGCAGACGGAGCTTCGGAATCCGTACGTATGGGCGGCGATGTGGCGGCGCGCGCTCGAGAACCTCGCCGCGGGCGAGCTGCCGGTGCCGAACGTCGCCCGCACGAGCCGCGCCGAGGCCGAAGCGATCACGCGGCGCTGGCGGGAAGCGGTGCCCGACGAGCGGGGCTGGCTCCGGCTGCGCGCCCGTCCGACCCGGCGCGGGATGTCGCGCATCGGTCGCCGCGCAGCCGTGGCGCTCCGGCGCTGGCTCTCGACTTGATACAGCTGTCGGTTCGCACTACGCCGAGACGAGGAGAAGCACACGATGATGACGAGTCGGATCGGACGTCGGATCGGTATGGCCCTCGCACTCCTCCTGAGCCTCGCGCTCGCCAGCTGCGGCACGCTGCGGGGACTGACGCGTGGGAAGGGGCCGGCGCC
>JBGPIT010000061.1:0-16769 GCA_041485125.1 Binatia bacterium
CGCCGTGCCGGGACCAACCGCCTCGACGCGGCTCCGCTTGCCCGCCGCGTTCGGCGCCCGCACCACAGCCTCGTCGCTCGACCGGTAATGCACCTCCTGCGTGACGTTGCGGGTCGCGCTGCCGGGGTAGTGCGCGGTCGCGGTGAAGTAATGGATCTCGCCGACCGCACGCGTCACCCGGCTCGGGGCGAGCGTGATGCGCTCGGGCTTGTGGTACGGACGCGACCGCTCGCCGCGGGTACAGCCCGCCGACAGCACGAGGACCGACGCGACCACGACCACGCGCAGCTTCACGCGGCTCCCTCCGGGGCACGCCGGCAGACGAGCAGGATCTCGTCGACGCGGGTGGTGTCGATCAGACCCGGCGCGAAGGTGAGGGCGCTCTCGAGGGCGAGGCCGAGCGGCATGAAGACGCGGTCGTACCACCACATCGCGCGGGCGTGCTGATGGCGGAGGAACCACGCGCCGAGACGCGCCAAGGTCCGGCTTCGCGGCTGCATGCCGTAGGCGGCGCTGCGCTCTACGACGAGCCCATGGCGGGCGAGCGTGGCGACCAGCCCCGCCGGATCGTAACGGCGCCAGTGGCCGACGACCGCGTCGAACTCCGTCCAGCTCGCGGCGTGCAGCGGCGTCGAGAGCACGAGCGAGCCGCCGGGGACGAGGACGCGACGGATCTCGCCGAATACCGCCTCGTCCTCCTCGACGTGCTCCACCACGTCGAGCGCGCACACGACGTCGAAGCTCGCGTCGGCGAACGGGAGCGCGCGGACGTCGCCGTACATGGCCCGGCCGCCATGCGCGCGCAGCTCCGCGAGAGCGCGGCCGCTCAGGTCGACGAAGCACGAGCCCGCGATCGGCAGGCGCGGGCGTAACCCCGGGCCGATCTCGAGACGGCGCTGCGCGGCCGCCGCAAGCACGGAGATCGCCGGCCACGTATTGAAGCGCTCCGGCCCGACCAGTGCGGTGTCGGACCACAGGGCCTCGTAGAAGCGGCGGTTCCGGCGCGCAAGCGTCGCACCAGCCTCGCCAGCGTCCGGTGTCGCATGATCCAGCCGGGCCTGCACGGTCGAGCCGACGTTCTACGCAATGGCCGCGCCGGCGACAACGCCGCCTTCGAGGCCCACGGCAACCGCCTCGAGCGCCGCTCGACGCGCTCGCGCGCCGGCTTTGTCGGCGTCGCCGCGACGGCTATACGTCGGGCCGTGTCGCGACGCTCACGGCCCGGCCGTCGAGCCTCGCAGCTGACGTGAACGGAGATGCCTACGTACCTCCACGAGCTCGCCCGCGCCCTCATCGCGTTCGACACGGTGAGCGTGCACTCGAATGCCGCCGCCGCGGCGTACCTCGCCGGCGAGCTCGACCGCCTCGGCTTCCGCGTGCACCTCGAACGCAGCGACGTCGACGGCGTCGAGAAGGTCGACGTGATCGCGGTTCTCGGGCCCGACGAGCCGGACGGGCTCATCATCTCGGGCCACGTCGACACCGTGCCGTTCGCGAGCCAAGCGGGCTGGGAGCGTGACGCGCTGGTCTTCGACGCCGACGACGCGCGCGTGTACGGGCGCGGCATCGCCGACATGAAGGGCTTCCTCGCCCAGTGCGTCGCCGCGGCACGCACGATCGATCGCACCCGCCTCGATCGGCCGCTCGTCTTCCTCTTCACCTCCGACGAGGAGATCGGCGCTGGCGGCGCGCGCCGCCTGGCGCCGCGGCTGGGCGCGCTCGTCGCGCCGACTCCCCTGCCGCGCCTCGCCTGGATCGGCGAGCCCACCTCGTACCGCCTCTTCCATACCCACAAGGGTATCGTGTCGTTCGGCGTCGCGGTGCACGGCCGGGCCGGGCACAGCAGCCTCCCCGAGCAGGGCGTGAACGCGATCGCGGTGATGGCGCGCGTGATCGACACCATCACCGCGCTGCAGGCGGAGCTCCGCAGCGCGCCCGCGCCCGCCATCGCCACCGAGTTCCCCGAGTGTCCCTACGTCGCGCTCAACGTCGCGACCGTCCACGGCGGCAGCGCGAGCAACATGATCCCCGACCGCTGCCTCCTCGAGGTGAGCTACCGGCCGCTCCCCGACGCCGACCCGCTCGCCGTATACGACACGATCGCGCGGCGGCTCGCGATCCTCGACCGGCACGACCCCTTGGCGCCCGCGAGCGTGGCAACGGTCGAAGTCGACGCGCCTTTCGTCGTACCGCCGATGCTCTCGCCGCGCGGCACGACGCTCGAGCGCGCGCTCTTCGCCGTCCTCGGCGAGAGCACCAGCGCGGGTGCGCCGTTCGCAACCGACGGCTGCGAGCTGGCGCGTGCCGGCGTCGCGGCGCTCATCTGCGGTCCGGGCGACCTCGAGCAAGCGCACCAGCCGAACGAGAGCATGGCACGCGCCGCGTTCGAGCGCGGACCGGACCTGATCGCGCGCGTCGTCGATCGACTCTGCACACCGGCCCGCGACCGGGACACTCGCTGACCACCCGCGCTGCCGATCGATGCGCCGTCCGTCGCGCGTCCGCCTATGCGGCGATCGGGCGCCGCGCCACCGCGTCGGCGATCTCGTAGAGCAGCGGCTCGGTCTCGTCCCATCCGATGCAGGCATCGGTGATCGAGACGCCGTAGGCGAGCTCGGTCCCGCCCTTCCAGGTCTGTCGCCCGGGTTGCAGATTGCTCTCGATGAGCAGCCCCATGATCGCGTCTTGGCCGTCGGTGAGCTGGCGGAGAACGTCGCGGCAAACGGCGCCCTGGAGGGTGTGATCCTTGTTCGAATTGTCGTGAGAGCAGTCGACCATGATCGGGCGCGCGACGCCCTCGCCGGCGACGAGCTCGGCCGCACGCGCGACGTCGGCGGGCCCGTGATTCGGCCCGCGGCCGCCGCCGCGCAGGACCACGTGACGATCGGGATTGCCGGCGGTCTTGATCATCGCGGTCGCGCCGTCGGCGTTGATGCCGAGAAAGGTGTGCGGGTGGCGCGCCGAGATCATCGCGTGCAAGGCGACCTGCAAGCCGCCGTCGGTGCTGTTCTTGAAGCCGACCGGCATCGAGAGACCGCTCGCCATCTCGCGGTGGGTCTGGCTCTCGATCGTGCGCGCGCCGATCGACGCCCAGCTGAGCAGGTCCGAGATGTACTGCGGCGTGATCGGATCGAGCACCTCGCTGCCGCACGCGACACCGAGACGGCCGATCTCGAGCAGGATCGTGCGCGCGAGCTGCAGCCCGGTCGCGATGTCGCACGAGCCGTCGAGATGGGGATCGTTGATGAGACCCTTCCAGCCGACGGTGGTGCGCGGCTTCTCGAAGTAGGTGCGCATGACCAGCACCAGGTGGTCGCGCGTGCGGTCGGCGACCGGCTTCAGGCGACGGGCGTAGTCGTAGGCGACGGCGGGGTCGTGGATCGAGCACGGCCCGACCACGACCAGCAGGCGCTTGCGATCGCGGCCACTCAGAATGTCACGCACGGCGCGGCGGGTCTCGAGCACCAGCGCGGCGACCGGCTCCGTGAGCGGCTGCGCCGCCTTCACGGCGCGCGGCGGGATCAACGGCGTGACCCCGATGACGTTGCGGTCTTCGATCTTCTCCACGGAACACCTCCGCCCGGCGTCTGCCTGGGGGCAAAAAAAAGCCCCGAGGTGCGCTCGGGGCTTTGAGAACTGCGAGCTCGGCTCATCCGTTCACGCAGACGTCTCCCGCCCCGGGCGGTCGCCGGTAAAATAGCCGTACCAGAACGGGGTGAAGGTCATGCGCGACATGAGGGGCCCTTGTACCCCGGCACCCGCAACGAGGTCAAAAGCTCGACTGCACGCTTCGCGCGGCCCCGCGACGCTGGCGTCACCGGTCGCAACGACCATCGACAAGTCAAGCGCTCGTTTTGCCTCACCATTGGAGGTGATTGTTCAGACCTGACCCGCCCGCTACTCTTTCCGCCCATGCATCACCACAGCGTGCTCCTGGTCGAGGACAACGAGGATGTCCGCGCCGCCATCGCCATGCTCCTGCGCGTCGAGGGTACCGGCGTCGTCGAGGCGAGTGACGGTGCCGAGGCGCTCGACCAGCTCCACAAAGGGCCTCCTCCATGCGTCATCCTGCTCGATCTGATGATGCCGAACACGGACGGCTGGCAGTTCCGCAAAGCGCAGATCCACGACCCGTTGATCGCCAAGATCCCGGTCGTGCTGCTCTCAGGCGCCGGCAATCTGCCCCACCATGCCGACGAGCTCGGCGCGTGTGGCTATCTGAAAAAGCCGATCGACGTCGACGAGCTGGTGCACACCGTGTGGCGCTTCTGCGATCACGCCGAGCCGCAGTTGGCGATCTGACGCCGCCCCGAGCGCGCGCGCCGCGCATACCGTGCAACGTCCGACGTGATCGCGTCCGTCCTCAGCCGCGGCGTGGCTGACAGGTCGGACACCAGTACGTCGACCGCTCACCGTCCGAGCCCGGTGTCGCATCTTTTTTCACGATCCGCGTCTCGCAACGCCGGCACCGCAGGCCCGCGCGGCCGTACACCCAGTGTTGCCGGCCGGCGCGCGGATCGCCGGTCGTGATTTGACTTCCCGTGGTGCGGCTCAGGCGCTCTAGGACCGCGCGCGCAGCTCGAGGCCGCGCCAGGTCGGGCGGAAGCCGGCGCTGACGAGCGCGTCCGCCAGCGGCGTGTCGCGAATCGGCTGGCCGTTCGCGCGCTCGAGGTCGAGCGGACCGATCAGGCGGTCGCGCGTCGCCTGCGCCAGCGCCTCGACCGCGACGCGTAGCACGGCAGCGTCGTCGCTGTACGAGAGCAGCGTCCGGCCACCGCGCTCGATGTAGAGCGCGAGCGTGCCGCCGACGAGGACGACACTCGCACCCACCTTGCGTCCGGCACGATGGCCGTCACCGGCATCGCGATCGGGCCACGGCAGCGCGCCACCATAGGGATTCGCCGGGTCGGCGGCGGCAAGGACGACGCCGGCCTCGGCGTGTCCGTCGCTGCCGTCCAGCGGGGACACCTCGTCGCTCGCGAGCGCGCGCATGCGGTCGACCGCACCAGGCAGCGCGAATTGCGCGCCGCCGAGACCTTCGACGAAGTAGCCGCGCCGTGCCCGTCCCGACTCCTCGAACGCTCGCAAGATCGGGTACACCGCGCTGAAGCCGCCGGGAATACGCTCGGCCGCGAGCGCGCCGCGGGTGACGATGCCGTGGCGACGCAACAGCTGCATCGCCCACGCATGCGAGCGGCGGGTCGGATCGGCGGCGCGCGGGATGGTGAGACTCCAGCGTCCGGCCGCGGCCGGCGGCGCAATGCGAGCGGCGCGCGCCGGGCGCGCGAGCAACGCGCCGTCCGCGCGTGCCGCGCCCGCGACGAGCGGCTCGGTCACGAGCGCCGGCAGGCCCCTACGGCCGGCGCGGCGGCGCCGGCGCGACGACGGCGCGACCTTGCGCGGACGGTGGCGCAGCAGTGCGCGGAGCGGCGCGAAGGTGTCGTTCGTCACCCGCCCCGCCCACACCAGCTCCCAAAGCGCGAGCAGCAGCTCGGCGTCGTCCTCGGCATCGACGGCCTCGGCGAGCTGGCGGAAGAAGAGCGCGCCGCCCCGTCCGAACGCGTCGAGGACGTTCGACGCCAGCGGCGAGAGCTCGACGTCGGCGAGCTCCGGCAGCAAGAGCGGCGCGTGCTCGGTGAGCGCGACGACGACCCAGCCATCGCGCGAGCCGAGCGCGCCGGCGCCCGCCCATACCACCTCGCCGGCGGCGCCGAGCTGATCGAGCAAGGCCGGGCTGTACTCCGGCAGCCGCGCGCGCAGGATCTGGCTCTCGAGCGCGGACGCGGGCAGCGGAACGCCTTGCAGCTGCTCGACGACACGCCAGAGCGCCTCGACGCCGGTGCGCCGCGGTCCGGTCGCCGCGGCCTCGTGCCATGCGACCGTCATGCGCGCCAGCGCCTCCGGCGGCGCCGGCGCGACCTCGCGGCGAAGCGCGGCGAGCGACCGGCTGCGCAACCGCCGCAGCACCTCGACGTCGATCCACTCGCGCCCGCTCGCACCCGGGCGGAACTCGCCCTCGAGCGCCCTGCCTGCCGCCTCGAGCCCGCGCAGGATGCGCGCCGCGACGGCGATGTCGATCCCGAAGCGCGCGGCGACGTCGCTCGCGAGAAAGGGCCCGTGCGTGCGCGCATGGCGGGCGACGAGATCGCCGAGCGGATCGGGCACCGCCTCGAGGAAGGCTTGTGGCACGCCGACGGGAAGCGCGACGCCGAGCGCATCGCGATAGCGGGCCGCGTCCTCGACCGCGATCCAGCGCTCGGCGCCGGCGACGCGCACGCGGAGCGCGCGGCGCTCGTGCTCGAGCGTCCCGAGCGCGGCGAGCGCGCTCGCGGCAGGACGCGTCCGCACCGCGACGTCGGCGGCGTCGAGATCGCCGAGCGTCCGCAAGAGATCGTGCACGTCGTCGACGGTCTCCGCCTTGCGGTCGTCGCTGAGACGGCCGATCTGCAGCTCGAGCTCGGCGAGCGCGCCGGCGTCGAGGAGCTCGCGCAGCTCCTCGCGCCCCATCAGCTCGGCCAGGAGCGCGCGGTCGAGGGTCAGCGCCTGGGCGCGCCGCTCGGCGAGCGGCGCGTCGCCCTCGTACATGAACGCCCGCACGTACTCGAGCTGGAGCGAGCGCGCGAACGGCGACGGCACCTCGCTCTCGACCTCGACGACACGCACCGTCTGCGCCCGCACCTCGGCCAGGAGATCGACCAGCGCCGGCAAGTCGAAGACGTCCTGTAAACATTCGCGGTAGGTCTCGAGGACGATCGTGAACGAAGGGTGCTTGCTCGCGACCTGGAGCAAGGCCGCCGCCTTCTGGCGTTGCAGCCAGAGCGGCGAGCGCTGGCCCGGCCGGCGCTTCGGGATCAGCAGCGCGCGCGCGGCGCACTCGCGGAAGCGGCTCGCGAACAGCGCCGACCGTCCCACCTCGCCGACGACCAGATCCTCGATCTCCTCAACGTCGAACACCAGGGCTTCCGCCGCCGCCGTCGACACGTCCTCGCCTTCGGGGATGCGCAAGACGATGCCGTCGTCGCCGTAGATCACCTGTATGTCGACGCCGAAGCGGCCGCGGATACGTGCCGCGATCGCTTGCGCCCAGGGCGCGTGCACGCGCGCGCCGAAGAACGAGTGGACGCAGAGGCGCCAGTCGCCGAGCTCGTCGCGGAAGCGCTCGAGGACGATCGTGCGGTCGTCGGGCAAGAGACCGGTCGCGGCACGCTGCTCGGCGAGATACGCGAGCAGGTTTCCCGTGGCGCGCGCGTCGAGGCCGGCGGCAGTGAGGCGCGCGCGCGCGTCGGCATCGCTCGACGCGGCCAGCTCGCGCACGAAGGCGCCGAGCGCGCGCCCGAGCTCGATCGGCCGTCCCGGCGCGTCGCCGTGCCAGAACGGCATCTTCCCGGGCTGCCCCGGCGCCGGCGACACCAGGACGCGATCGGCGGTGATGTCCTCGATGCGCCAGCTCGACGCGCCGAGGACGAAGACCTCGCCGACCCGGCTCTCGTAGACCATCTCCTCGTCGAGCTCGCCGACGCGCGAGCCGCGCTCGCCGACCAGGAAGACGCCGAAGAGGCCGCGATCGGGGATCGTGCCGCCCGACGTGACCGCGACGGTCTTGGCGCTCGAGCGCGCCGACAGGCGGCCGCTCACCCGGTCCCAGTTGAGACGCGGCCGCAGATCGGAGAACGCGTCGGAGGGATAGCGCCCCGCCAGCATGTCGAGCACGCCTTCGAGCGCCGCGCGCGGCAGCTCGGCGAAGGGAGCCGCCCGGCGCACGACGGCCTCGAGCTCGTCGACCGTCCACTCGTCCATCGCCACCATCGCGACGATCTGCTGGGAGAGGACGTCGAGCGGGTTGCGCGGATAGCGCACCGCCTCGATCGCGGCGCTTTGCATGCGCTCGGCGACGATCGCGCTCTCGAGCAGGTCGCCGCGGAACTTCGGGAAGATGACGCCGCGGCTGCGCGCGCCGACCTGGTGCCCGGCGCGGCCGATCCGTTGCAGGCCCGACGCGACCGAGTCCGGCGCCTCGATCTGGATCACGAGATCGACCGCGCCCATGTCGATGCCGAGCTCGAGCGAGCTGGTCGCGACCACCGCGGGCAACGTACCGCTCTTGAGCGCGTCCTCGATCTGCGTGCGCTGCTCGCGGCTCACCGAGCCGTGGTGCGCGCGCGCGATCTCCTCCTCGGCGAGCTCGTTCAAGCGCCCGCACAGGCGCTCCGCGAGCCGGCGCGAGTTGGCGAAGATGATCGTGCTGCGGTGGGCGCGCACCAGCGCCAGGACCTCCGCCTCGACGTGCGGCCAGATGCTCGGCTTCGGCGCCTTCCCGGCGGCCGAACCGCTCGGGATCTCGCTCGCCTCGCCGAGCGCGGTCATGTCGTCGAGCGGCACCACGACCGAAACGTCGAGCGGCTTCTCGACCCGCGCGTCGACCGCCGCGACCGGCGCGGCGCCGCCGAGAAAGCGCCCGACCTCGTCGAGCGGCCGCACGGTCGCGGAGAGACCGATGCGCTGCGCCGGCGTCGCCAGCAGGCGATCGAGACGCTCGAGGCTGAGCGCCAGATGGCTGCCGCGCTTGCTGCCCGCGACGGCGTGGACCTCGTCGATGATGACGGTCTCGACGGTGCGGAGCGCTTCGCGCGCCGACGACGTCAGCATCAGAAACAGCGACTCGGGCGTGGTGATGAGGATGTCGGGCGGGTCGAGACCGAAGCGACGGCGCTCGCGTGCGGGCGTGTCGCCGCTGCGGAGCGCAATCGAGATCGCGGGCGGCGCCACACCTAGACGCTCCGCCGCGGTGCGGATGCCGACGAGCGGCGAGCGCAGGTTGCGCTCGACGTCGACCGCGAGCGCCTTCAGCGGCGAGACGTAGAGCACACGCACGCCGAGGGTCTCGGCGCTCCGTGTCCGGCGCAACGACAGCTGGTCGATCGCCCACAGGAAGGCGGCGAGCGTCTTGCCGGAGCCGGTCGGGGCGACGACGAGCGCGTTCCGCCCCGAGGCGATCGTCTCCCACGCCTTCGCCTGGGCAAGCGTCGGCGCCGCGAACGTCGAGGAGAACCACGCGCGGGTCGCCGGTTGGAAGGGCGCGAGCGCGGCATCCCGATCGATCGGGGCGGCGGCGGGCTCCGCGCGGTCGCGAGCCGCGACACGCCGGCTGCGAGTTGGTGATCGTGGCACGGGAGCGTTCACCATAACGAGCACGGCCACGCATGCCAACGCGGCGGTCCGGACGTCGGGCAGCGGGCTTCCCGGGACCGATCTAGCCAACCCGGCGCCGGTCGCGTAGCTCTGAGCACATGCCGATCGACTCCGCGTCCATGGCACCGCGCCACGCGACGCCCCGACTCGCCGTCGCGTCGGCCACGATCGCACTCGCCGTACTCATTGCCGGCACCGGCGCCGGCACCGCCGGCGAGCCCCGCGTCGGCAGCGCCGCGCAGCCCGAGCGCCGCGAGCCGACCGTCGATCTCATCAAGACGTTGAAGCTGCCGCCCGGCTTCGCGATCAACGTCTTCGCACGCGGCCTCGAGCACCCGCGCATGCTGCTCGTCACCGACGACGGCAGCGTCCTCGTCACCCGGCCGCAGCAGAACGACGTGCTCCGGTTGCGCGACACCGACGGGGACGGCGTCGCCGACAAGCCCGAGCGCATCGTCAAGGATCTCGAGATGGTGCACGGGATCGCGCTGCGCGACGGACAGCTCTATCTCGCGTCGCCCAAGGCCGTGTACGTGACGCCGCTCGACGGCGGGCAGGACGCGCGACCGCACCCGATCATCCAGAACCTGCCCGACGGCGGGCAGCATCCGAATCGCACCCTCGGCTTCGGACCCGACGGCGCGCTCTACGTCACCGTCGGCAGCGACTGCAACGACTGCAAAGAGACCAACCCGGAGAACGCGACCGTCTTGCGCGCCGATCCGAAGACCGGCGAGCGACGGATCTTCGCGCGCGGCCTCCGCAACACGATCGGCTTCGGCTGGCATCCGAAGACCAAGGAGCTCTTCGGGATGGACCACGGCAGCGACTGGCGCGGCAACGACCTGCCGCCCGAGGAGCTGAACCACCTGCAAGACGGCAAGGACTACGGCTGGCCCTACGTCTACGGCAAGCGCGTCATCGACCAGGTCAGCGACGATCCGCCCGGCACGACCAAAGCCGCCTACGCGGCGAAGACCGAGCCGTCGGCGCTCGAGTACCAGGCGCACAGCGCGCCGATCGGGATGGTCTTCTACACCGGCTCGCAGTTCCCGCCCGACTACCAGGGCGATGCGTTCGTGGCGTTTCACGGCTCGTGGAACCGCGATCCGCCGACCGGCTACAAGGTCGTCCGCATCCGCTTCGACGACGGGCGTCCGGTCGGGTTCCAGGACTTCGTCACCGGCTTCCTCGCGCCGGACGGCAAGTCGCAATTCGGTCGCCCCGCGGGCATCGCCGTCGCCAAGGACGGATCGCTGCTCTTCTCCGACGACTCGAACGGCGTGATCTACCGGGTCACGTACAGGAAGGAATCACCATGACCTGGAGGTCGCCATGGCCGGCACCGGCGCCGCGACAGACGTCGAGCTGATCCGCTGTCCGCGTTGCGGTACCGCGAACCGGGTGCCGCTCGCGAAGCTGCAACAAGGACTCCGGCCGATCTGCGGCAAGTGCAAGGCGCCGCTCGCAGGCACGGCCGCGGCCGGCGACGGTCATCCCGTGATCGTCACCGACGCGAACTTCGCGAGCACCGTTGCAGCGTCGCCGATCCCCGTCTTGCTCGACCTCTGGGCCGAGTGGTGCGGCCCGTGCCGCATGATCGCGCCCATCGTCGAGGAGCTCGCCCACGAGCTCGCCGGCAAAATCCGGGTCGGAAAGCTCAACATCGACGAGAATCCGCAGACGGCGGCGCGCTTCGGCGTGCGCAGCATCCCGACCTTGCTCGTCCTGCGCGGCGGCCGCGAGATCGATCGCATCGTCGGCGCAGTGCCGAAGCAGGAGATCGTCCGCCGCCTCGACGCCGTCGCCGGCGCGCCCTGACCGTCCGGACCGCGCAGCGCAGTGCGCGGGTAGGACTTGCATCGACCGTCGCGAGCGGTCACGTAGTGAGGGCATGACGACCGCCACGCATCGGATCGCCGCCGTCGACGTCTGGGCCCAGCAGCCGACCGAGCGGTTCATGCAGGCACCGTGGCTCGACACGCTGCTGCGCTGGACCGGCATGGAGCGCCGCGCCCCGCGCGTCGACGAGACGCTCGCCGCGATGGACGCGGCCGGCGTCGAGATCGCGCTGCTCGCGGCGTGGGTCGGCCCGAGCGGCGCGCTCATCAGCAACGACGAGGTCGCGGCGACGGTCGCGCACGCGCCCGACCGTTTCCGCGGCGTCGTCTCCGTCGACCTGACGCGTCCGATCGAGGCTGTCCGCGACATCCGTCGCTACGTTGGCGAGCGCGGCTTCGTCGCTGTGCGCGTCGTTCCCTGGCTCTGGAACCTGCCGCCCGACGACCGGCGCTACTATCCAGTGTACGTCGCGTGCGTCGAGCTCGACGTCCCGTTCTGCACCCAGATCGGCCACACCGGCCCGCTCTGCCCTTCCGAGCCCGGACGGCCGATTCCGTACCTCGACCACGTCCTGCTCGACTTCCCCGAGCTGACCGTCGTCGGCGGCCACGTCGGCTTTCCGTGGACCAACGAGGTGATCTCGCTCGCGACCAAGTACCCGCGCTTCTTCGTCGACACCTCGGCGTACACGGCGCATCGCCTGCCGCCCGAGCTGATCACGTTCATGCGCGGTCACGGCCGCAGCCGCGTCCTCTTCGGGACCAACTGGCCGATGCTCTCGCCGGTGCGCTGCCTCGAGCACCTCGCCGACCTCGGCCTCGACGAGGAAACCACGCGTCTCTTCCTGCGCGACAACGCGCGGCGCGTGTTCCGTCTGTGAGGAGGCATCGATGAGGCTCGCGACCTTCACCGAGGGCGGCACGACCCGGATCGGCGTGATCGTCGACGACGCGATCATCGATCTCTCTGCTGCCGCGCCCGCGCTGCCGCGCGAGATGACCGCGTTCCTCGCCGCCGGTGCGAGCGCGCTCGCCGCTGCTCGCGACGTGCTCCGCGGCACGGCGCCGCGCATGCCGCTCGAGGCGGTGCGGCTCGAGGCGCCCGTCCTGCGCCCGCCCAAGTTTCTCGCGATCGGCCTCAACTACGCCGATCACGTCGCGGAGGCGGGGCGGCCGGCGCCGGACTTCCCGGTCTTCTTCAACAAGCAATCGACGTGCGTCACCGGCCCGCGCGACCCGATCCACCTGCCGCGGGTCTCGTCGCAGCTCGACTACGAGGGCGAGCTCGGCTTCGTCATCGGCCACCGCTGCCGGCACGTGCCGCGCGAGCGCGCCACCGAGGTGATCGCCGGCTATCTGGTCGTGAACGACGTCAGCGTCCGCGACTGGCAGTTCAAGGCGCCGACGATGACGCTCGGGAAGTCGTTCGACACCCACGGTCCGATCGGACCCTGGATCGTCACCGCCGACGAGGTCGGCGATCCGCACGCGCTGACGCTCGAGACCTGGGTGAACGGCGAGCGCCGCCAGCACGCGAGCACACGCGACCTGATCTTCGACTGCTTCGACCAGGTCGCGACGCTTTCGACGGTGTGTACGCTCGAGCCCGGCGACGTCGTCTCGACCGGCACGCCCGGCGGCGTCGGCATGGCGCTGGGCAAGTTCCTCGTCGCGGGCGACGTGGTGCGCATCACGATCGAGCACGTCGGCACGATCGAGAACACCGTCGTCGACGAGCCGGCGTCGACGGTCGTTCTTCCGCGCTGAGACGCGCCCTTACTTGTCGGCCCGCGGACGGATTGCTATACGCGCCCGCTCGCGCCGCCGGATGCATCGTGCGCCACCACACCGAGGGAGGGTCGATCGATGTCGAAGAAGCTCATCATCACCGTGTTGCTGCTCACCATCAGCGCCTGCTCCGCTGCGCGTGGCGGTGGCGGCGACGACGACAGTCCGCGTGGCAAGCGCTTTCTCGACAGCGACGAGGCGAAGGAGTCGGCGGAGTACAAGCAAGGCTGCTCGATCACGGACTACGGCAACCTCGTCGCCGCCGACGGCGTGAACTGGGCGTGGGTCGATCCCGCGACCAAGATCGGCGCGCCCGCCCCGATCGAGATCCTGCCGGTGAAGAACCGCAGCAACGTCACGGACACCGCGCTCGCCGGCAATCTCGAGGCGGATCTGAAGCAGGCATTCGAGCGGATCGGGAAGCCGGCGGGCAAGAAGGGCCTCAAGGCCGACTCGTGCATCTACTGGGTGCAGCGCGCCGATCCGGCGCGGGCCTGGATTCCCTACGCCGGCGGCCACATGATGCAGGCCGGCATCGGCGTCGAGCTCACGATCTTCGACGCCTCAGGCCGGCCGGTCGCGAAGATCCGCCACGACGGCCGCCAGGGCATGGCGCCCTCCGAGGCCGCCGCTGAAGTCGCCGACGACATCGCGAACTACGTTCGCGACCATTGAGCGCGCGCTCGGCGCGTCAGGCCCCGCGGCTCGGCCGCGGGGCGCTCGCCCTCCGCGGGCGGCCGTGGAATCAATCCACGTCGGTGTCGTCGTCGTCGTCGAGGTCGGTATCGTCGTCGAGGCCCGCGGCGAGCGGATCGGCGGGTGCGATCGTGTGGTGCGGGTGCGGCTCCTCGACCGAGTTGCCGCTCGCACCCGCGTCGGCGCTCGCGCCGGCCGTCACGCTCTGGAGCTCCGAGGCCTCGTACTCGAGCTGGCGCGCGTGATTGTCGAGCTCGCTGATCTGCCGCTCGGTGTCCTCCAAGCGTTTGTGCATCTGCTCCGGCGTCTCGACCAGGGCGCGCGCGCCGCGTCTCTCCTGCCCCTCGACGCGCTCGATCTCCTCGCGGAGCACCGCCGCACGACGGCGCAATGCGGCCGCTTCCTCGCTGTCGATGTCGGCGTCGACGTCGTCGTCGAGGTGACGCTCTCTGAGCGCCGGCAGGCGCGCGTCGAGCGCATCCCAGTCGTGCTCCGTCGCGGGTGTGAGCGCGTGGTCAGCGGGCGCGCCGGTGCCTGCCGTCTCGCCGGCCGACGCGGCACCCGCGTCTACATGCTGGCCCGCCCCGAGCTGTGTCGCCGGCGTCGCATTGCCATTGGTGGGAGGCGGTCCGCTTCGCAGCTCGATGACCGCGAGGACCGCTGACGTCGCGAATGCCGCGACGATCGCATATCGTGTGAACGTCATGGGTAATCGACTCACCTGGCGATATGCTCAGCGCAACGGCTCCCGGAGTCAAGTCAGCATCGCCTGTCGATACCGGTCGGCAGGCGACGTTCTCCGCGCCGAGCGTGGCAATTTGCACCAACGCGCGTCGCAACGACGGTCGGCCGCGGTGCTCTGCTACACCGACCGCTGCAGCGCCGTCACGTCGATGCCGTAAAGCTCAGCGGCATTGCCGCAGAGGATGCGCTGTTTCTGGGGCGCGCTGAGATCCGCTTGGTGCTTCGCGAGCAGCTCCTGCGACCACGGCCAGGTCGAATCGCTGTGCGGGAAATCGTTCGCCCACATCAGGCGGTGCCAGTTCATGAGGTCGGCCGTTTTGAACGCGACCCAGTCGTCCTGGAACGTCGTGTAGACGTTCTCGCGGAAGTACTCGGAGGGCAGCCGCGAGAGCTCCTGGCCTGCCGGCAGCCAGTTACGGTGCCGCTTGTAGGCGTGATCCATGCGGTACATGTAGTGCGGCACCCAGCCGGCGTCGGCCTCGACGCAGACGACCCTCAATGCCGGGTGGCGCTCGAAGACGCCGCCGAGGACCAGCGTCCCCATGATGTCCTGGCAGCCGCGGATGATCGACAGGAAGCCGTTCATCTTGGGTCCGCGCGGGCGGCTGCCGTCCTCGCGCGAGGTCAGGATGTGGAAGGAGAGCGGCAGGCCGATCTCGATCGCGGCGCGGTAGAAGTCGTCGTAGACGGGTGAGTCGTAGTCCTCGACGGCCGGGTTGCCGGGCATCATCACGCCGCGCAGACCGAGCGCCTTGATCGACTCGAGATCCGTGATGCCCTCCTCGGGAGTGCGCATCGCGGTCTGGCCGACGCCGAGGAGCCGATCGGGATGGGCCGAGCAGTACTCGGTCAGCCAGCGATTGTAGGCGTCGAAGCAGGCCTTCTTGTAGTCGAAGTCCTTGTGGTTGCAGAGCACCATGCCGACCGTCGGATAGATCACCTCGGCGGCGACGCCGTCGCGATCCTGATCGCCGAGGCGCGCCTCGGGATCCCAGCCGCCGCGGTGCAGCTCCTCGAACTTGGCGCCGGTGAGACGAATCTCCTCGGCCGGCTTGCCGGCGGCGGCGACGAGTCCCATCGGCACCGGATTCTTCATCCCGTCGACGACGAAGACGTCGCCCATCTTCTCGTGCCGCACCATCTTGGGCGCACGCCCGCGCCACTGCGGCTCGATGTAGTCGACGTAGGTGTTCGGCGGCTCGGTGATGTGCGAGTCGGCGGAGATGATGGGGAAGGTCATGATGCTGCTCCTCCGCGCAGGACGCGCCCGGGCAGACGGCCTGCGCCGTCGACCGCATCGCGGCCCTGCTCTCGAATGACGACGCCATTGACGACGACGGCGTGGACGCCGACGGCCTCCGCGACGAGACGGTCGGCGCCGGCCGGGAGATCGCGCACGCGCCGCAGCGGCGTGCAGCCGACCGTCGCCGGATCGAAGATCGTGACGTCTCCGGCGAGCCCGGCCGCGAGCCGGCCGCGGTCGCGGATGCCGAACAGGTCGGCCGGGCGCGACGTCAGCATGCGCACCGCTTGCTCGAGGCCGAGCACGCCCTTGTCGCGCACCCAGTGCGACAGCAAGTGGGTCGCGAAGGGCGCGTCGCAGAGCTGGCTCGCGTGCGCGCCGGCATCGGAGAGGCCGAGGACGGTGGCGGGATGGTTCAGCAGCTCGGCGACGACGTCCTCGTCGGTGTTCATCACGGCCATCCGGAAGCGCGCGTCGAGATTCGAGGCGAGGGCGAGATCGAGCACGAGGTCGACCGGGTGGACGCCGCGCTCGGCGGCGACATCGGCGACGCAACGCTCGGCGAGCGCCGGCTCCGTCGGCGCATCGGAGATCACGGTGTCGCTCCAGCGCGCCGCGATCCCGCCGCGCTCGCCGCGCTCGCGAAACGCCCGGCGGAACTCCGGGTCGGCGTAAATCCGTTTCTTGCCGGCGAGATCCGCGGCCGAGACCGGCTTGAAGAGCTGCATGCTCTCGAACGGAAACGGCGCCTTCCACTGGAACTCGAACATGAGCGGCCGGCAGGCGACCTGCGGCACGACCTCGACACCCTCGCGCAGCAGCTGCTCGGTCTGTTGCAGGACGGCTCGATGCCCGTCCGGCCCCAGCATGCCGGCGAGGAGCGCCGTCCACGTGACCGGCCGTCGCGTCGCGCGCTGGATCGCGGCGAACTGATCGAGGAAGAGCTCGCGGCCGATCGTCGCCTGCATGATGCCGTGATCGGTATCGGCGAGGCAGCCGGCGAGCGTCGCGATCTCCTCGAGCGAGGCGGCGCGGCTCGGCACCGGCCGGCCCGCGTAGCCGACGTGCGTCGGCGACTTCGAGGTCGCGAAGCCGATCGCGCCGGCGCCGAGCGCCTCGGCGACGATCGCGCGCATCGCGGCGATCTCGTCGGCCGTCGCCTCGCGCTCGG
This sequence comes from Binatia bacterium, assembly GCA_041485125.1. Lineage (GTDB taxonomy): Bacteria > Desulfobacterota > Binatia > UTPRO1 > UTPRO1 > JBGPIT01. The sequence goes on from JBGPIT010000061.1 coordinate 16,673, forward strand.
TCGCTTCCTCGCCCATGACGTAGAGCCGGACCGGTGTGTGACCGACCAGCGCCCCGAGGTTGATGGCGCTGCCGCGCCGCTCGATGGCGTCGAGAAA
>JBGPIT010000062.1:0-16697 GCA_041485125.1 Binatia bacterium
ATACGTCAGCGGCCAGCACGCTCATTCTGCTGGACGAGGATCGAAAGGCGAATCGAGTGCGCGACGGGGACCTGGTCGTTTTCCTGTGGATTGGGGCGGGGAACGGAGCGATGAACGGCTATGCCGCATTGATCCTGTGACCGGTTCATGGCAGGGGCGGTGGATGGACGACGTGACCGGCTGGAATAGGAAAGTTCCCGCGACCAGTGCACCTCGTAACCACGTCTCGGACCTTCGGGGCGTGAGCCGCCTCGCCGTCGACGCGACCACCGGCCTGACCGGATTGGTCGAGGCGATGCAGGTCAGCATCGCGCGCATGCCGGCCAAGCTCGGCGGGCCGCTCGTAGAAGGCGCGGTGAACGGCATTACCTGGCTCGTGTACCGGAGCATCCACGGCGTCACGCGCACCGCAGGCGGTGGAATCGACATCGTGCTCGCGCGACTCGTCCCGATGCTCGGCCACATGGACTCGTCACCCACACGCGAGGCTGTGATCGCGGCGCTGAACGGCGTGCTGGGCGACTACCTGACCGAGACCGGCAACCCGCTCGCGATCACCATGCACTGGCGGAGCGACGGCAAGCCGCTCGAGCCCACACGGGAAAGGCTGGCCACGGTCTTTCCGATGCCGAGCACGAAGATCGTCGTGCTCGTGCACGGTCTCTGCATGAACGATCTGCAATGGACGCGACAGGAGCACAACCACGGTGCCGCGCTCGCCCGCAATCTCGGCTATACGCCCGTCTATCTCCACTACAACAGCGGCCAGCATATCTCGACGAACGGGCGGGCGTTGACGGCAATGCTCGAAGCGCTCGTTGCTGCGTGGCCGGTGCCGGTGGAGGAGCTCGCGATCGTGGCGCACAGTATGGGCGGGCTCGTGGCGCGCAGCGCGCATCATTACGGGACGGTCGCAGGGCATGCGTGGCGGCGCCGTCTGCACAAGCTCGTCTTTCTCGGCACGCCGCACCACGGCGCGGCGCTCGAGCGCGGCGGTCACCGGCTGCACCGACTGTTGGACCAGGCACCCTACACGGCGCCTTTCGCTCGCCTCGGGAAGATCCGCAGCGCGGGCATCACCGATCTCCGTCACGGCAGCCTCCTCGATGAGGACTGGGACGGTCGCGATCGCTTCGCGCACGGCGAGGACACTCGACGGCCGGTGCCGCTGCCGGAGGGCGTGGACTGTTTCGCGATTGGCGCAACGACGGGACGGTCACCGAGCGACCTTCGCGGCCGGCTGCTCGGCGATGGGCTCGTGCCCCTCGCCAGCGCCCTCGGCCGCCACCGCGACCCAAAGTTCACGCTCGCCCTTCCCGAATCGCACCAGTGGATCGCTTGCGACACGAGCCACTTCGATCTCCTCGGTCGCCCCCAGGTGTACGAACGGATTCACGCCTGGCTCGCGGGCTGATGCGGATCGGGACCGCGTCGCCTGATGGACCAAAGAATCCGATCTTCAGGACGACCGCGTCGGTCCGTGGCTCACGCGCATACTTTCATCGCTCAGATCCACGCCTCTTTGAGACCGCACCAATACGCCGTCGCGGTGGTGGCGATGGTGCCCACGAAGACGAACGGTAGGCTTGCGAGCGTTGCAACCAGCGGCGGCACGAACACTACCGATACGAACAGGTACGCGCCGGCCATGAAGTCGAGCTGGTCGAATCCGATCCAGCTCACGCCCGGTGCGATGCCGATTCGGCGCTTGAAAAACGACTTCACGGCGTCGCCGACGCCGGCACCGAGACCGAGGAGAGCACCCATCAGCGGGCTGGCGTCGGCGTAGTCGATCAGCGCCAGAGGCCGTAGCGCGCCGGCGCGATCCGCGAGGATCTGCACCTGGAACACGAGGAGTCCGGCGATGACGCCCGCGAGCAAGCCCCGCCACGTCTTGTGATCCCCGAAGATCCGTATTCCCCCGAGCGTTCTCCCGCCGTCGATCGGCGCTCCGAGCGACGGGAGCAGGCGGCACGCGAGGACGGGCGCCACGTCCGCCGCATACGCCGGCAGGAAGAAGTAGAGCGCCTGCAGGATCGCGGCGGCGCCGGCGTTCTCAACCATGGTGTCGAGGGTGTCGAGCTCCTGCCGCTGACGGTGTCCCCGCACGCCGCGATCGTTCACGAACGCGCGCCGACTTGTCACCCATCACCACCGAGAGCACGCGGTAGCCCGCCTCCTCGAGCTCCCGCTCGGGCACGTGTCCGATCGGCGCATCGACGCGAAGGGCGACGAGCTGACGGCCGTTCTCGCCCGGAGCCGCCGAGAGCCACCGAACGGAGGCATGATGTCGCTCGAGCAGATCGCGTAGCCGCTGTACGGCGACACCGCCTTCCTCGCACTCGACTTCGAGCAGCGTGGTCGGCTCGAAGAGGTGGCAGAGCTCGATCAGCGCTTCGAGCAAGTCGCTCTCGGTGATGATGCCGACGAGCGCGTCGCCGTCGACGACCGGGAGCGCGTTCACCTTGAGGCCGCGCAGCATCTCCGCGGCATCCTCGACCCGTGTGCCTGACGTCGTCGTCACGGGCTTGCGATTCATGACCATTTCTACCGTGGCGGACGAGTCCGGCGCCGACCGTACGTCGCGATCGGTGACGATCCCGACGAGCCGCCCTTGTGAGACCACGGGGAGCTGACGCACGCTGCGCCCCCGCAATCGCGCCGCGACGTTCGTCAGATCGTCTTCTGGATGCGCAAGCTCTACTTGCTCGGTCATCCAATGGCGTACGAGCATGTCGTGCCTCCTACCGAGCGGTCCTTCCAATTGTCCTGCCAAGCCGCGAGCAACGTCTGAGCTGCGGTCATAGGGGCGCACTTCCCAATTGTAGGAATCCGGTTGCCGCTCCGGATCTCGGATTCGGGAAGAGACCGTTCTCGGCAACGGCCGGGTGCCGGCGCACGCCGTGGCACGAAAGCAGCAGCTGAAAGAGGGTCCAGGAGGTTCTGATGATGGCAAACTTCGCCCAGATTCTCGTTCCGCTCGACTACTCCGACTGCTCCGACGAGGCGCTCCGCCTCGCGGCTCGCATCGCGCTCGCGTTCAACGGCCGTCTGCTCGTCCTGCACGTGGTTCCGATCGAGATCTCCGGGCTGTTTGGAGACTTCCCGATGCCCGTGGTGGACGCGACGCGTATCGAGGCAGAGACCCCACGGTTGAAAAAACACGTCGCATCCGTGCTCGAAGGTTTCGATCCGATGCCGGCGCTCGAGGTCGAGGTGACGTGGGGCTCGCCGCACTTGGACGTCGTGCCGTACGCGATCGAGCGGCGCGTCGATCTCATCGTGCTCGGAACGCACGGCCGGAGCGGCTTGAAGCACGTCCTGCTCGGCAGCGTCGCGGAGCGCACCGTCCGAACGGCGCCGTGCCCGGTTCTCACGGTGCACGCCGGCGCCGCGGCAGGGATGCGCGAGCTGCACCCGGGCGGCCGGATCGAGCGTGGACTCCGCGAGTCCGCACGGATCGGCGAGGTGGGCCGAATGATGACGCGACGACCGGTCACCGTCGCGCCCGACGACGTCCTTGCGCTTGCCCGCGATCGGATGGCGAGCGCGTCGGTGCGTCATCTCCCGGTCGTCGAAGGCGAGCGCCTCGTCGGGATCTTGAGCGATCGCGACTTTCCCGCGCACATCGGCCATCTCGACCACACGCGTGTGAACGCCGCCATGACGGCGGACCCGGTCACGGTCGCGAGCAACGTCACCGTCGACGCCGCGGCGCGGCTGATGATCGACCGCAACGTCCGCGCACTCCCGGTCGTCGACGGTGACCGCGTGATCGGCATCATCTCCGCGACCGACATTCTCGAGGACTACGTGCGCGCGGCGCGGCGATAGGCGGTGGTCGCTACGCGATCGAGCGCGCCAGCTCGTGGATGAGCTGGTGCAACCGGTCGTAGTCGATCGGCTTATGGCACAGCCGGAGGAATGGCCGCACGTCGACCTCCGCTTCGAGCTCTCGTGTCGTGTATGCGGTCACCAGCACCACCGCGATCGTGGCATCCACGACGTGGACGGCATCCGCGAAGGTGAGCCCGTTTTCGCGCTCCATCTGATAGTCGCTGACGACGACGCGGACGCCGACGAGCACCGCTCCATCGTCGACCGCTAGTGGCGCCACATACTCCTGCACCACGTGGCCGTCGTCACGCAAATTGGCGGCCAAGCCGACGCGAAACGTCCGATCGTCGTCGACGACGGCGATCGGGAGAACGCTACACGGAGGGACCGGTCGGGAGGTCGACGTAGAAGAGGGTTCCATGAGGCTCCAATCGCTCGTATCCAATGTCTCCGCCGTGAGCGATCACGATCTGTTTGGCGATCGAGAGCCCTAACCCGGAGCCGTGCGGTTTCGTCGTTTCGAAGAGCCGGAACATCTCGACGTTCTCCGCGATCCCGGGGCCGCTGTCCCTGATCGCGATGCGCACGTACTTGGCCTTCGTCGATGGCGCGAGGCTGAGATTGATGCGGCCGGGTCCATGGTCGATCGCTTCGACGGCGTTCTTGACGAGGTTCTCGACGACTCGCCGCAGCTTGTCCGTGTCGGCGTTGACCGTCGCAGGGCCGTTGCTCGGCGCATCGAGGGTCAGGTCGATGGAGCGCTCGGCCGCAACCGGCTGCCACAGATCGACGATCCGCCGCAGGAACGGCGCCAGCGCGACAGTGCGGAGATCGAGCCGCTGTTGGCGAGTGAAATCAAGAAATTCACGCACGAGCCGGTCGAGACGGCGGACCTCCTCGAGGATCTGCCGCGCTGGTTCGACCAGCGCGCTCGAGGGTCGATCCGGGTCGCGCGTGGCACGTCGATGAATGAGACTGGCCTGCATCGAGATTCCCGCGAGCGGGTTGCCGAGATCGTGCACGATGCGCGCCGTGATCGCCCCGACGTCGGCAAGCCGCTCGCGCTCCTGCGCGAGCCGCCGCGCGGCGACGAGATCGGATTCCATCGCGCGCCGCTCGCTGACGTCGCGGATGATCGCCGAATAGATCACGTCATCACCGACGCGTGCCTCCGAGATCGAGAGCTCGATCGGAAACACCTCACCGCTCTTCCTTTGCGCCTGCACCTCGCGGATCCGTCCGATCGCCTTCGCCGTTCCGGTCGTGCGGTAGCGCGTGATGTAGCCGTCGTGCTCGTCCCGATACGGCGCCGGCATGAGCATCTTGACGTTCCGGCCGACGACCTCCGTCGCGGAGTAGCCGAAAATGCTCTCGGCGGCGCGATTGAAGAGCGTGACGATGCCCTCCACGTCGATGCAGATGATGGGATCGCGCGCGGTGTCGAGGATCGCCTGCCAGCGCGCCTCGTTCAGCTCGAGGGTGCGCAGGGCTCGACTCGTTCGGTTTTCTTCGGCCATGGGGAGGCGCCCAGCGGACGCGCCTCCGACCTACCATCGGCCTTCGGTCCCGGAAAGAGCATTCGCAACCCGGTCGTATCCGTCGCGATTCGATTGATGTTCCCAGAAAGCTTACGCCGCGCGCCCGTGTTGCGAGGCGGCCTCCCACGGAACATCGCCGGGCGGCGCGGTACGCTCGCGCCGCAGGGTCTCGCGAACGTGGTGCGCATCGAGACCGAGCGTGTCGCAGATGTTCTCGAACGAAAATAGCGGGTCGGCGTCGCGGCTTTCGAACCACTCGCGCGCGTCGGCATGGATCCGCTGGCTTCGGCGGTCGCTCGCGCATCGATAGCGCCGGTAACAGCGCACCGCGTCCTCGAGAACGGCCGCCATGAGCCGCCTCTCGGGACCGCGCGCCGCGCCCGGCTCGGCAAAGAATTGCGCGGGCATGACGGCGTTCGGCTTCAGGAATCCTTCGCCGGCGTCGCTGGCCGAGTCGTTGACGTGCTCACGCATCAGCTCGCCCTCCCGGCTCATCCAGCAAGTCGCGCGCCAGTGGCGGTCCGACGCGCTACGTGCCGAGCAGCCGACGCATTTCGCATCCGCGCTAAGCCGGCGCCGCGGATTTCTCACGTCCGGGAACGGGCTACGCCGGAAATGAACGAGGTCGATGGAACGAGCACCCGCCGCGCATCAGGCACATCGGGACGCGTACGCCGCCATCCGCGGTGCTTTCGACACCGCCGAGCGACACCTCGGGAGTCACACGGCCGAGGGCCCCGGTATCTTCGGCCCGCAATCGACGTTAGAGCAGCGGTCATGGCGCACCTCTTTCGACGAATTCTCGTGCCGCACGACTTCTCCGACCATGCGAACGACGCCCTCCGGGTTGCCGCAGAGCTTGCCAAAGAGCATCGCGGTCGATTGACGGTCCTGCACGTCCTCGGCCCGTTCTACACCGGCTCGGGTTTTCCGACCGAGCTCGAGGTCGCATGGACGCCACCGCCCGAGCTGCTCGCGAATCTACGGGAGCGCCTCGAGGCGGTCGTGAAGCGTGTGCTCGGACGGCGCGCACGTGGCGTCGTCTGCCAGGCGGTGATGGGCGATCCGATGTACGCGATCGTCGATGCCGCTCGTCAGCACGACAGCATCGTCATGTCGACACTCGGCCGCACCGGGCTCTCGCACCTTCTGATCGGCAGCGTCGCGGAGAAGGTCGTGCGCCACGCGCCCGTGCCGGTGCTCACGATAGTGCCGGCGACCCGTACTCGCGCCGCCGGGAAGACCCGCGGCGCGTCGCCTCGACGACCGCGGCGATGATCGCGCCGGCGCAGGCGAGCGGGACCTCCGAGTACCTGTAGTCGCTGCGGATCGTGTGTTTCGCGCCGCCGAGAAGATTCGCGGGCCGTTTCCGAGAAGCGATAGCGATCCCGCGGCTGGCGCCTTGACCGCGCGCGCCGGTCACTGGAGCGCTCCTTGCTGAACGTCTGCCATGGTCGACCATGGATGCGCCACGTCCGCGGCTCCCGCTCGTGAGGGGCAAGCATAGCCATGACGGCGCTGGCGGCGGCACGGCACGCGCCCGAGGACGACATCGGGCGTGAGGTGCTCGACATCGTCGGGGCACTCGTCTCGGAGCTCGGCGGCGCCGCGTCCGGACGCGTCGTGACGCTCGACGACTCGCTCACTCGCGACCTCGGGCTCGGCAGCCTCGAGCGCGTCGAGCTCCTGGTGCGCCTCGAGGACGCGTTCCGCGTGCGCGTGCCCGAGACGGTCCTGGAGCACGCCGAGACGGCGCGCGACCTCGTGGCGGCAATCCGCGTCGCGGCGCCGGCACGCGCCGAGGTGCTGCCGGGCGCACGCACGCCGCTCGCCTCCGCCGTCCCCGCTCCCGCCTCGGCGGCGACGCTCGTCGAGGTCCTGCGATGGCACGCCGAGGCGACACCGGAGCGCGCCCACGTGTTCCTGCGCGCGGACGACGGCACCGAGCGCCCGATCACCTACGGAGCGCTCTGGACGGGAGCGCTGAACGTCGCCGCCGGCTTGCGCGAGCGGGGCGTCGGCCGCGGCGAGCGCGTCGCACTCATGCTGCGCACCGAGGAGGCGGTCCTGGCGACGTTCTTCGGCGCGCTCGTCGCGGGCGCGGTGCCGGTGCCGATCTATCCGCCGTTCCGCGCCGACCGCATCGAGGAGTACGCGCAGCGACAGACCGCCATTCTGCGCAACGCCGGCGCGGCGCTCCTCGTCACCTTCGAGGAGGCCGAGCGCGTCGCGGAGGTCTTGCGGCCGCACGTCGACTCGCTCCGCGAGGTGGTCACCGCCGGGCGTCTCGCGACCGGCGGCAACGTGCCGCCCGTCGGGCAGCGCGGCGATCACGCGGCGCTGATCCAATACACCTCCGGCAGCACGGGCGCGCCGAAAGGCGTGCTGCTCACGCACGCGAACCTGCTCGCGAACATCCGCGCGATCGGCGATGCGATCAACATCGGCTCCGGCGACGTCGGCGTGAGCTGGCTGCCGCTCTACCATGACATGGGCCTGATCGGCATGTGGCTCGGCGCGCTCTACTTCGGCGTGCCGGTCGCGCTGCTGTCGCCGTTCGCGTTCCTCGCGCGGCCGGCGCGCTGGCTGACGACGCTGCACGCGCACGGCGGCACCCTGTCGGCGGCGCCGAACTTCGCGTTCGATCTCTGCGTGCGCCGAGTGCGCGACGAGGAGATCGCCGGCTTGGATCTGCGCGCCTGGCGTCTCGCGATGAACGGCTCGGAGGCCGTGAGCCCGGAGACGATCGAGCGTTTCACGCGCCGCTTCGCGCCCTACGGCTTCCGCGCCGAGGCGATGTGCCCGGTCTACGGCCTCGCGGAGTCCTCGGTCGCGCTCGCCGTTCCGCCGCTCGGCCGGGCGCCGCGCATCGACGCCGTCGACCGCGCGACGTTCGCGAGCACGCGGACGGCGCAGCCAGCGCGCCCCGGCGATGCGACCGCGCTGCGCTTCGTGGCGTGCGGGCGCGCGATCACGGCGCACGCCATCCGCATCGTCGACGGCACGGGTGCGGAGCTCGGCGAGCGGATGGAGGGCCGTATCGAGTTCCGCGGGCCGTCGGTGACGAGCGGCTACTTTCGCAACCCGGCGCTCACCAGCGCCGCGCTGCGTGACGGCTGGATGGACTCCGGCGATCTCGGGTACGTGACCGACGGGGAGCTCTTCGTCACCGGCCGGCGCAAGGACATCATCAACAAGGGCGGCCGCAAGCTCTACCCGCAGGAGGTCGAGGAGCTCGCCGGCGCCATACCCGGGATCCGCAAGGGGTGCGTCGCGGCCTTCGGCGTCCCCGATCCCGCGATCGGGACCGAGCGCTTCGTCATCGTCGCCGAGACGCGGGAGACCGCGCCCGCGGCGCGCGAGCGGCTGCGGGCGGCACTGCTCGAGCAGGTCGTCGCGGCCCTCGGCATTCCGGCCGACGTGGTCGTGATCGCGCCGCCCGGCGCCGTGCTGAAGACGTCGAGCGGGAAGATCCGTCGCGGCGCCACGCGCGACGCGTACGTGGCGGGACGGCTCGCGCCGCCGCGCGCGCCGGCGGCGGTGCAATGGGCGCGCCTGCTCGCCGGCGCGACCGCGGCACGCCTCGCCGCGCTCGTCCGGCGCGCCGGGAGGGTCGCGTTCGCCCTCTGGGTCGGGGTGCTGCTGCTCGTCGCGCTGCCGACTCTCTGGCTCCTCGTCGTGCTCGTGCCGGGCTCGCGCGCGATCGACGCGATCGTGCGCGCCTGGTCCCGCGCGCTGCTCGCGCTCGCCGGTTGCCGGCTTCGCGTGGAGGGCGCCGAGCATCTGCTCGCGACCGGACCCGCGGTGCTGGTCGCGAACCACTCGAGCTACACCGACGCGCTCGTGCTGCTCGCGGCGCTGCCGATCGCCTTCCGCTTCGTCGCGAAGCGCGAGCTCGCGGCGTCGCCGCTCATCGGACGCATCATCGCGAAGGTGGGGCACCTGATGGTCGAGCGCGCGGACGTCGGTCGCAGCGTCGCCGACGCGGAGCGCGCCGCCGCGACGCTCCGGCGCGGCACGTCGCTGATGTTCTTTCCGGAGGGGACGTTCGTGCGCCCGCCCGGCTTGCTGCCGTTTCGCCTGGGCGCGTTCAAGGCGGCGGTCGAGAACGGCCGGCCCGTCGTACCCATCGCGATCCGCGGCACGCGGGAGCTGCTCCCGGCGGACACGTGGCTTCCGCGCCGGGCGCGAATCACCGTGCGGATCGCGCCGCCGCTCGAGACGCGCGCCAAGGGCTGGCAAGAGATGGTACGGCTGCGCGACGCGGCGCGCGCGACGATCGCTGCGGCGTGCGACGAGGCGCCCGAAAGGATGAGCCCGTGAGCATGCGCCGGATTCTCGTCGGACTCGATGGCTCAGCGCTCGCCGAGACGATCCTCGGCGCGGTGCGCACGCTCGCGGAGCGGCTCCGAGCGGAGATCGTCTTGCTGCATGTGACGGTCGTGCCCGAGACGGCTCGCGCCGCGGCCGACGACGCGGAGACGGGACTCGACGACCTCGTGACGCAGGAGCGACGGCGCGCCGATCGCTATCTCGAGGAGGTCGCCCTGAAGCTGCGCGCCGCCGGCGGCGCGGTGCGCACCGCGACCGTGGTCGGCGAGCCCGCGCCGGAGATCGTGCGCTTCGCCGAGCGCGAGAAGGTCGACCTCATCGCGCTCGCGACGCATGGGCGCTCGGGGCTCGGGCGCTGGCTGCACGGCAGCGTCGCCGACGCGGTGCTGCACGCCGCGACGACGCCGCTGCTGCTCCTCCGTCCCGCAGCGGACGAGGGCGCCGCGCCGATGGTGACCCGCGTCGTGGTGCCGCTCGACGGCTCACCCCTTGCCGAGGCGGCGCTCGCGACGGCGGCGCCTCTCGCGCGCGCGCTCGGCGTCCCGCTTCTTCTGCTACGGATCGTCGAGTACACGGGGTTGGCGTTTGCCGCCGACCCGCTCGGCGCCGTGCCGCTCGCCTACGCGCCCGTGCTCGAGGCGCTGCGGGAGGGCGCCACGCGCTATCTCGAGAGCCGGGCCGACGAGCTGCGAGCGCAGGGGCCGGCGGTCGAAATCCGCGTCCTCGATGGAATGGCGGCGGACGCGATCACGGGCGAGATTCGCGCCCTACCGGGGAGTCTCCTCGTCCTCAGCACGCACGGGCGCACGGGCTGGCGGGCCGTCGCCCTCGGGAGCGTCGCGCGGCGGGTGGTCCTGGTTGCCGCGGCGCCCGTCCTCGTCGTGCGATCCGCGCCTTCGTCGCTCGCGCCGTAGCGCCGGTCGTGCTCGCATAGCCCGCAGGAGCAAGACCGGTTGCGCCGCGGCATGCGTCGGTAACGCACGCAACCGCCGGGGGGAGCCGGCGGTTGCGCTTCACGTGCGACGCGGCCTCAGGCAGCCGCCTTCACCGGAATCGTGGTGCCCTTCGCGGCGGCGGACTTCGCTGCCGTGATCGTGAGCACCCCGTTCTTGAAGGTGGCGTCGGCCGTCTTTCCGTCGATCGACGCCGGCAGCCTGAGCGTTCGCACGAACGTGCCGTACGCACGCTCGGAGCGATGGAAGTGCTCGCCCTTCTCTTCCTTCTCCTCCTTTTTCTCGCCTTTGATCGTGAGCATGCCGTCGGAAATCGAGACCTCGAGATCCTTCGCCTCGATCCCCGGGATCTCCGCCTTCACGATCACCTTGTCCTTGTTCTCCGACACGTCGACGCTCGGCACCCATTCCCCGAATGCCCGCAGCTCGGGCGATTCTCCTTCGAAGAATCGATCGAACAGCCGATCCATATCGCGCCGGAAAGTCGTCAGCCCGCTGAACGGAATCAAAGCTCGCATGAATCTTCCTCCTGAGACTCACTGCAACTCGCACGCCAAGTCGGGACGTCCTGATGCGCAGCGTGCCCGGACTCGCGCTCATTCTCGATTGTGAGGAACGGCGGGCGCGCCGTCGCAGGATTGGCAACGGCTATCGTCCGGGGCCAATGCCGCAGCGGCGCTCCACGGCGCGGCAGAACCCTTGCAGCTACGTTGGGCGATAGTGTGTCGATGACCTTCCCACAACGCGGCGTCCGCACCAGCCGAGAGCAACGGAAGGCCGACGAACGCAGTGGATCACCGGATGAGCGGCGGGCGTTTTGGCACGCGCTCGCGTTGACGGCGCTCCTGCTCGCGCCGCTGGCGCCGGTGTGCGCGGCGGATGAAACCGCGGCGGACGTCCGGGTGCCGATTCTCGCCTACCATCGCTTCGGACCGGTCGTCGCCGATACCATGACGGTGACGACGCGGACGTTCGTCTCGCACCTCGAGTATCTCGCCGAGCACGGCTACACGGTCATCCCGCTGCGGCGCCTGGTCGACGCCCGTCGCGGCGCCGCCCCGCCGCCGCCACCGCGTGCGGTCGTCATCACCGCGGACGACGCGCATCGCTCGGTCTACGAGGAGATGTATCCGCTGGTGCGGCGATTCGCGGTGCCGGTTACCCTCTTCGTCTACCCCTCGGCCGTCTCGAACGCCGACTATGCCCTCACGTGGGACCAGCTGCGGGAGCTCCGCGACTCCGGGCTCTTCGACATCCAGTCGCACACCTATTGGCATCCCAACTTTCGCCGCGAGAAAGCGCGGCTGTCGCCGGACGCCTACGAGCAGCTCGTCGCCACGCAGCTCGAGCGGTCGCGCGACCGGCTCGCCCGCGAGCTCGGGGCCCGCATCGACCTGCTCGCGTGGCCCTTCGGCATCCACGATGCCGAGCTCGCCGCGCTGGCGGCGCGCGCCGGCTACGTCGCCGCGGTCACGCTCGACGCGCGCCCGTCGACACCGGCGGACGACCTGATGGCGCTGCCGCGGTACCTCATGACCGAGCAAGTGCGAGGCGCGGCATTTGCGCGGCTCGTCGCGGCCGGAGAGGATCCCCATGCGGCCGCGCGCTGACGCCGCTCGGCATCGCCGGCGTGCGACCCGGCGTGCCGGCCGTGCGGCCGGTCTCGCCGCGCTCGCGGCCATGCTGCTCGGGCTCGGCAACGCCGCCGTGGCGCTCGCCCTCGACGGCCGCGTGATCGACGCCGCGACGACGGCGCCGATCGCGGGCGCGGTCGTGACGCTCGGTGACGAGGTCGCGACCACCGACGCCGGCGGTCGCTTCCAGGTCGCCGGCGACGCCGATGCGCTGCGTGCGCGCGCGGTCGGCTACGGCCGCGAGACGGTCGCGGTGCCGCCGCAGCGCGACGAGTCCGTCACGATCGCGCTGGCACCGCTCGAGACGAAGGCGCTCTACCTCTCGTTCTACGGCGTCGGCAGCCCGGCGCTGCGCGAGCACGCGCTCCGGCTCGTCGACGAGACGCCGCTCAACGCGCTCGTCATCGACGTGAAGAGCGACAACGGCAAGATTCCGTACCGCAGCACGGTGCCGCTCGCGGCGGCGGTCGGCGCGCAGGGGCCCACCACGATCGGCGACGTCGGCGCTCTACTGGCGTCGTTGCACGAGCGCGGCATCTACACGATCGCGCGCATCGTCGTGTTCAAGGACCTACCTCTCGCGTCGGCACGGCCCGATCTCGCGGTGAAGACGCAAGGCGGCGCGGCCTGGCGCGACCGCGAGCATCTCGCCTGGACCGATCCCTTCAGCGCCGAGGTGCGCGAGTACAATCTCGCGATCGCGGTCGAGGCCGCGCGCCACGGATTCGACGAGATCCAGTTCGACTACATCCGGTTTCCGGACGCGACCGGGCTCCTCTTCGGACGCCCGAGCACGCTGCAGAGCCGCACCGACGCGATCGAGGGATTCCTCGTCGAGGCACGCCGCCGGCTCGTTCCCTACAACGTGTTCCTCTCGGCCGACGTGTTCGGCTACGTCTGCTGGAACCGCGACGACACGAAGATCGGCCAGCGACTCGAGACTTTGGCGCCGCTCGTCGACTATCTCTCGCCGATGCTCTACCCGTCGTCGTTCCAGTTCGGCATCCCGGGGTATCGCTACCCGGTGGCGCACCCCTATGAAATCGTGCGGCTCTCGCTCGAGCGCGCGCGCGAGCGGACCGGCCTGCCGGCCGTCCGCTTCCGGCCGTGGGTGCAGGCGTTCACCGACTACGCGTTCGACCACCGGCCGTTCGGAGCGACAGAGGTGCGGGCGCAGACCGCGGCGGCCGACGATTTCGGCGCCGCGGGCTGGATGCTGTGGAACCCGCGGAACGTGTACTCGGCGGCAGGGCTCGCGCCGTAGCAGCGCGGCAACGGGCACGCCGGCGCCCGGCCTACCCGAGAGTGATGCGCACCTCGTGGGTGGCGCCGTCCTGCCGGCGCGGCACGCACGGCTCGGCGACCGGCTCACCGTCGACGAGCATGCTCGTAATGCCGTGGCCGACGCCGCGCGGGTTCTCGACCCCGATTCGAGTAACGGTGGACCCGTCGCGCAGGACGATCTCGAATCCCGGCCAGGCACGTGGGATCCGCGGCGCGATACGCCACGCGCCGCTCTCCGGGCGGATGCCGAGGATCACCTCGAGCACGAACCGATAGGCCCACGCCGCCGCGCCCGTGTACCACGTCCACCCGCCGCGACCTTCCCAAGGCGGAGCACCGTAGACGTCCGCCGCGAGCACGTAGGGCTCGACGCGGTAGAGCGCCACGGTCTCGGGCGTCGCGGCACGGCGCAGCGGCAGCATCTGTCCGAAGAGCTCGACGGCGCGATCGGCGTCGCCGAGCTCAGCGAGCGCCCACACGACCCAGATCGCCGCGTGCGTGTACTGGCCGCCGTTCTCGCGCACCCCCGGCGGATACGCGCGGACGTAACCCGGATCGGCGCCCGCGCCGTGAAACGGCGGCGCGAAGAGCAGCACGAGCCCGTCCTTCCGGACCAGCTCGCGCTCGACCGCGGCCATGGCTTCCGCCGCGCGCTGTGGGTCGGCGGCCGATGACAGGACTGCCCACGACTGCGCCAGCGAGTCGATGCGGCACTCCGCGCTGGCCGCCGATCCGAGCGGCGTACCGTCGTCATAGTAGCCGCGCCGGTACCACGCGCCGTCCCACGCGGACGCCTCGATCGCCCGGCGAAGCTCCTCGGCGTGACGGCGGAGCTCGTCGGCGCGCGCCGGATCGCCCCGCAACGCCGCGATCGGCGCGAAGCGCGAGAGCGTCGCGTGCAGGAACCATCCCAGCCACACGCTCTCGCCGCGCCCGCCGACCCCAACGCGGTTCATGCCGTCGTTCCAGTCGCCGCCGCCGAAGAGCGGCAGGCCGTGCGGGCCCGCGGTGCGGCCGCGCGCGAGCGCCGCGAGACAGTGCTCGTAGAGCGTCGCGCTGCGCGCGGCGGCGGGAAAGCGGCCGTAGCGCTCGAGCTCGCGCGCGTCCAGCGGATCGCTCGAGAGAAACCCTACCTGCTCGGACAAGATCGTCTCGTCGGCGGTGGCCGCGACGTAGTGCGCGGTCACGAAGGGCAGCCAGAGCAGGTCGTCCGAGCAGCGCGTGCGCACGCCCGCTCCCGATGGCGGGTGCCACCAATGGAGTACGTCGCCCTCCTCGAACTGGTGCCGCGCCGCCTCGAGAACATGGGCGCGACAGAGCGCGGGCGCGAAATGTACGAGCGCCATCGCATCCTGAAGCTGATCGCGGAAGCCGAATGCGCCGCTCGATTGATAGTAGCCGGTGCGCCCCCAGAGGCGGCTCGCCAGCGTCTGGTACGGCAGCCACCGGTTCACCAGGGCGTCGAGCGCCGGATCGGGCGTGTGCACCTCGACCGCGTCGAGCAGCGCATCCCAGCGCCGGCCGACAGCCGCCCACGCGTCATCGACGTCGCCGCGAGTCCGGTAGCGCATCACCAGGTCGCGCGCCGCCTCAGGCGTAGCCGCTTCGCCGAGGACGAAGTGGACGCGCACGGCGGCGCCGGGCGCGATGTCGACGTGCACTTGAAGCGCCGCGCACGGATCGGCGCCGGCGCGCACCGTGCTCGCGAGCCCGATGCGGCCGAGCGCCGCCGGCGCCGCGTACGTACCGTGGCGGCCGAGGAACTCGGCGCGATCGGCGGTGAGGCTGTGCAGCCGCTCGCTCGCGGCGACGAACGCCACGCGCTCGGCGAAGTCCTCGTTCCACGGATTGCGCGCGAGGAGGATCTCCGCGGCGGCGTCGAACTCCGGCACGACGAAGGCTTGCGCCGCGTCGCGCGACGTCCCCAGCACCCACTCGACGTAGTACGTGACGGTGATCCGTCGTGGACGGTCGAGGCGGTTCACGAGCCCGAGCTCGACGATCTTGATGGGATCGTCGGCTGCGACCCACAGGCGCAGGCTCTGATCGAGCCCATGGCTGCGATGCCGAAACACCGTGTAGCCGGCGCCGTGCCGGACCTCGTACCCGCCGGCGGGCGCCGGGCGCGGTGTCGGCGACCAGAACGCGCCGGTCTCCTCGTCGCGGAGATAGACCGCCTCGCCCGGCTCGTCCAACACCGGATCGTTCCGCCAGGGCGTGAGGCGCCGCTCGCCGCTGTTCTCCGCCCACGTGTAGCCGCCGCCCGATTCGGAGACGACGAAGCCGAAGCCGCGATTCGCGACCACGTTCACCCACGGCGCCGGGGTCGCGCCGGCCGCGCCGAGGTGAATGACGTACTCGCGGCCGTCGGCGCGGAGGCCCCCGAGGCCGTTGTCGAACGACACTGCGGCCTCCCGCTCGAGCGCCTCGGGCGGCGGCAGCTCGGCTCGGCTCGGGATGAGCGGCGGTAGGCACGTGGGCTCCGCGGCCGCGGCCGTGAGCTGGTCCTCGAGGCTGCCGCGCGACCGATCGACGACCACGCGCGCGGCGGCGAGCAGGAGAATCCGGTCCGCGCCCGTGATCTGTCGCGCCCGTATGACGAACACGCCGCCGCGCCGTTCCGGCCACGCATCGGCCTTTGCATGGCCGAGCGTGCGCGCGATCGCCTCCCCAACCTCGCCGCTGTAGCCGCCCGGATGCTCGTCGAGCACGACGACGTCGGCCGCGACGCCCCGCCCGCGCCAGAGTCGATGCGCGTGCAGGATGCGCTCGAGCAGGGCGGCGTCCTCGGCTTCGCGCGCGCGGACGAGGAGAATCGGAAGATCGCCGGAGATCCCGTGTCTCCAGAGGGACGCTTGTCCGGCGCGGTTCCGGGCCAGCAGCTCGGCGGGGGCGCGGAGCGCGTGATGCGGAACGAGCAGCAGCGAGAGCAGCCGTTGCGCGGTCGCGAGATCGGTGGGCGCGATGCCGCTCTCGGCCACCTCGGCCACCGCTCGCCTACGCGCGAGCTCGAAGATCGATTCGAGCTCGCGCGGCGATCGGTGGCGGCGCGCCACCGCGAGCGCGGCCGCGCGCGATTCCGCCGCGATCAGCACGTAGGCGAGCGAGGTCGACCCGCG
>JBGPIT010000063.1:0-16689 GCA_041485125.1 Binatia bacterium
GCGCCGCTGCACACGTCGCCCGTCGCGCGCACCAGGGTCGCGATTTGATACAAGCCGTCGGCGCACGACGGCGACGCACCGACGAGGTCATGGAAACGACCGAGCACCGTGGGCAAAGACGGCGTGAAGGAGGAAGAATGGTCGTTGACCTCGATCTCGCCGGAGGTGAAGTCGCAGGTTGCGCCCCAAGTGGGCGTGCTGCACGCGGGGACGCCACCCGTGTTGGGGGTGTCGGGCGCCAAGCACGGCGTGTATCGGACGGTCACGTCGCTGCGGAACCTATTCGCACTGTGATCCCCGACTCCCGCCGCCGCGATCGGCCGGCTGTCGGGCCCGAAGACCGTGACCCCGAGGATCTCGTAGTTCGCGACGTGCCCCGCCGTCACGCCATAGGTCGTCAGGAGGGCGTCCTCCAAAACCACGTCGTCGAGCTCCCAATTATTGATGCTGTGATGACTGAGGGAGATTCCGATTTGGGCGCCTTCGATCCACGTGCATTGGCCGCCGGTGCACGACGGGTCATCAGCGGTGACGCGCACCGTGAAGAGCGCCGAGTACGGTCCCGTCGTGCAGTTGCCTGGACCGGAGACGCTGCTCAGCTTCAGCTTTACGTTGATTTTCGGCTCGTTCTTGAGGCGTTCCAACTCGACGTCGCCGCGGGAGTAGTCGCACGCCGACGTCACCGGCGGGCTACACGCCGCGATGCCGTCAGACGACGTATCGTTCGGCGAAACGCATTGCTCGTACGCGCGCGTGAGGTCCGTGGTGTAGTGTGCGCCGCTGCTGTGACGGATCTCGATGGCGGCGCTCGGCACGGCAACCAAGACCGCGAATACGACCGCTGCGGTGCCGGCAGCGACGGCGACGGCGGCATGACTGGTTCTTTGGGCACTCATGGGCATCCTCCTTGAGGCGTGGGAGAGTGTGCGCCGGCTCGGAGCATCGGCCTTGCGCTCCGCACGTCCCCCCGCCGTCGACACGATTCGACTGACGGAGCGCGTGCATGAGCGCCTCCTCAAGGGATGCTCGGCATGGCGGTGCGTGATTCCTCTCGACTCGTCAGCTGAGGGCGTAGACTCCTCCGGCCGAGCGGGTCAAGGGAATTCGACGCGGCGACTACGGCCGCGCGTTTCCCGTCAGGGTGCGCGGACGGGGCGCGGCGGCGCCGGCGACCGCGCGCTGATGCCGATCGAGCCGAGCGCGCCGAGCGTGAGGTCGTAGGATGCGAAGAACTCGATGCGGGCGCGCCAGCCGGCGATCTCGAGCGTCGGGCGAAGCATCAGGCGCGCGCCGAATCCCAGGATCTGGGTCGCGCTCGATCCGAGCGCGTGGTCTTCGAAGACCGTCACCGAGAAGCGACGACCCTGGAAGAGATCCGAGACGACCAAGCGCTGGTAGACGACATGATCGTCGGGATCGACCCTCGTCGCCGACCTGGTGAATGCGACGAGCGTCCGGCCTTGGAAGCGCGCGCCGAACGCGAAAAGCGGGGGTTTGGCGTCGAGGCTTTCGTTCGGCGACGCGGCCTCCGGAGGCACGAGCGTGAAGAGCGGTGGCAAGCCGACGGCCGGCTGCTCGAGCCGATCGAGTATGCCGGCAGTGGTCAGATCGTTCGCTTGCTCCGCGCGCGAGTCGTTCGTCTCGAAGAGGCCGAAGAGCTCGAAGGGAGAGAGATGGAACCGCCGGCCCGATCGAAGGTCATCCGCGCGAGCCGGCGCCGCCATTGCGATGACGGCCAACAGCAGCGCTATCGCTCGTGCCATGACGGTGCACTACCACTACGACCATATCCCCAAGTCTATGCACTCTGAAAGGCAGAAATGTACCGGTCTAAGGTTCTTTGCGTATAGCGCTGATCATGGTGTCGCAGCTGCTGGCGCAAGATCCATGGCGGAGTGTGCGGCGTTCCTTCACGCAGGCGCGACGGTCTCCGGGCGCCTGACGCCCCGTTCCATCCGGCTGCCAAGTTCCACGACCGGGTGCTGGTGAGCGCGCGAAGTCGCGCGGACGCGGGCTCACCACTCGCGGCGGTGCGGTTCTTCCGGCGACCTCGGTGGTGTCCATGGCGGCGTTGCGGTTTCCACCAGCGTGCCGCCGGGGCGATGCCGCCACCTCCGCAGCACAAGCCAGGCGCCGAGCATGCCGCCCAGGTGCGCGAAGTGCGCGACGCCGGCCTGGGTCTGGAAGACGCCGCTCGCGAGCTCGATCAAAGCGTAGAGTGCCACGAAGGTTCGCGCGGGCAGGGGAATCGGCGGGAACAGCAGGACGACGATGCGCCGCGGGAACAGCATGCCGAACGCGAGCAGGACGCCGAATACCCCGCCCGAGGCGCCGATGGTCGGAAAGGGCCGGACGTCAGCGGAGGCGGAGACGACGAGCAGCTGCACGCATGCCCCGGACAAGACGGCGGCGAAGTACAGGACGAGGTAGCGCCGCGAGCCGAGCGTGCGCTCGACGTCGCGACCGAAGATCTGCAGCGCGAACATGTTGAGAACGAGGTGCGCGACGCCGGCGTGCAGGAAGGCCGACGTCACGAGCTGCCACGGCTGGAACCCCACGACGCCGAGACCCCGAACCACGAAGCGCCCGAGCGGCCAGAGCGCGAACGTCGCGAGCACGCTCCTGCCGGCGATCGCCTGAAGCGCGAACACGGCGACGTTGATCAGGATCAGCGCGCGCGTGATCCGCGCGGCCGGGGGCCGCGTGCGAATCGCCGGGTCCACGGGCGTCCGACCGTACGGGTCGATCGACTGCCATCGTCCAGGGTCGGGTCTCACGCCGAGCGATCATTGATGTCGCGCCGGGGATAGCGCAAGCGAGGGGCACCGTCCGCAGCATCGAGGATCGACCCCGCGACTCAGCCCGGCACGCTGCTATGCTCGCGCGATGGCGACCGACGACACGTCCGCGAGCGCCTCGCCCTTTCACGACGGCGAGCGGAAGGTCCAGTCTCGCGTGGTCGGATCGGCCGAGCGTGTGGCGCGCCTCGACGCCATCGGCGGGAAGATGATCGTCGCAGAGATGTCCGACCAGCATCGCGAGTTCTTCGCGCAGTTGCCCATGTTCCTGGTCGCGACGGTCGATGCGCTCGGGCGTCCGTGGGCATCGGCGCTGGTCGGCGCGGCGGGCTTTCTGAGCTCGCCAGATCCGCGGCATATCCACGTCGCGGCGAGGCCGCTCTTCGGCGATCCGCTGAACGAGATCCTACGCGACGACATCGCGATCGGCGGCCTCGGCATCGAGCTCCATTCGCGCCGCCGCAATCGCGTCAACGGCAGAGTGACGGTCGATCCCGACGGCTCCGGCTTCACGATCCGCGTCGACCAGAGCTTCGGGAACTGCCCGAAGTACATCCAGGCGCGTCAGTTCCGCTTCCGGACCCCACCCGTACGCGGCAGCGAGGAGCACCCGGTCCGCCGCGGCGACCGCCTCGACGATGCCGCACGCGCGATCGTCGCGCGCGCCGACACCCTGTTCATCGCGAGCCACTTCGGCGGCGACCCGGACGACCGCACCCGCGGTGCCGACGTGTCCCACCGCGGCGGCCGTCCGGGGTTCGTCCAGATCGTCGACGACCGCACGCTGGTGATGCCGGACTACATCGGCAACTTCCTGTTCAATACCCTCGGCAACATCGTCGCCGATCCGCGCTGCGGGCTGCTCTTCCTCGACTTCGACAGCGGCGACACGCTCCAGCTCACCGGGCACGGCGAGATCCTCTGGGACTGGCCGCGCGACGATCCGGCCTTTCGCGACGCGCAACGTCTCGTCCGTTTTCGTGCCGACGCCGCCGTCCACGTGTCCAACGTGCTGCCGCTCGGGTGGGAGTTTCTCGGCTACGCGCCGCAGCTCGCCGGCGAGTAGGCTCGTCCGAGCCGCGTGCGCATCAACTCGACGACCACATCACTGTCTGAAGCGACTCGGCATCGAACGCCTGCAAGGCGTTGCGCAGTGTCGACGTTGGCGGTCTGCTTCTCCTCGTGGTGCGCCGAAATGGCGCGGCTACTGCGCGGCCGCCGGTGGCGTCGACATGGGTCCGGGAAGCTGCGAGCCCGACCCATGCCCGTCGACTGGTCCGGACGATGAGACCAATGACGGGCCGGACGGTCCGAGCGACGGCAACGGCGCCTGATCCCGCCGCCTTCGTCGTCACATGAGGACGCGAGCCCGAGGGACGCCAGTCGCCCTTCGGGCTCGCACATGTCGCGCGCGCGATCTATCAGCTCACGCGCTCGAGCTCACCGGCATCGGTCAGCGCGAGCGCGCCGATCGCCGACCAGTCGAGCGCCTCGCCGCCGTGGGCGAGCAGCGCCAGGAAGCGGTCGCGCAGGAGACTCGCGACCGGCATCGGCACCCGCAGGCTTTCCGCCGCGGCGAGCGTGAGCCGGATGTCCTTCTGTCCCAGAGGTGCCGCGAAGCCGGGCGGCGCGAACTTCCGATCGGCGATCATTGCGCCGTAGCTCTTGTACACCGGCGCCGTGAAGATCGACGACGTGAGGACGTCGAGGTAGCGGTGCAGGTCGATGCCGGCCTTGCCGACCAGCGCCATCGCCTCGCCGAGCGTCTCGATCACCGCGGCGATGAGGAAATTGCCGCTCAGCTTGACGAGGTTCGCGGCAGGCGGCTCCTCGCCGATCGGAAACGTCTTCTGCCCCATCGCGTCGAAGAGCGGCGCGCAGGCGGCAATGGTGTCCGGAGCGCCCGCGGCGACGATGAAGAGCTTCGCCGCGGCCGCTGCTTGCGGTCTCCCGAAGACCGGCGCCGCCACGAAGCGCTGGCGCGCCTCCGCGTGCGCCTTCGTGAGCCGCTCCGAGAGCGCGACCCCGATCGTGCTCATCGAGACGTGGATCGCCCCGGGCCCCAGGTTGCGAAGGATGCCGTCCGCGCCGAAGACGACGCTTTCGAGGGCCGCGTCGTCGGCGAGCATCGTGATGACCACCTCGCCCCGGCACGCGTCGGCGACGCGCGCCGCCGCGCGGGCGCCGCGCTCGACCAGCGCCTGCACTTTCGCCGGCGTGCGGTTGTAGACGGTGACCTCGTGGCCGGCCGCGATCAGGTTCGCCGCCATCCCCGCGCCCATGTGTCCAAGCCCGATGAATCCGACTTTCATCGATCACTCCTCCTTCCCGGCATGTTGCGACAGCGCGGCGCATCGGCACAACTCCTCGGCCATGAGACAGCTCACTTGCACCGGGCCGGGCGCGATCGAATGGCGGGACGTCGCCGAGCCGCGACTCCAGGGAGACGGCGAGGCGCTCGTCCGGCCGCTGGCGGTCGCGCGCTGTGACATCGACCTGTTCCTGACGTCGGGCCTATTCCCGATCCGCGAGCCGTTCGCGCTCGGTCACGAGTGCGTCGCCGAGGTGGTTGCCCTCGGCGACGCGGTGCGAGGCCTCGAGGTCGGGCAGCGGGTGGTCGTCGCGTTCCAAGTGAGCTGCGGCACGTGCGGTTCCTGCGCCGCCGGCCACACCGCCAACTGCGACGCGCTGCCGGTGCTCTCCGACTACGGCATGCAGCCGCTCTCCGGCGTCGAGTACGGCGGCATGCTTGCGGATCTCGTCCGCGTGCCGTACGCGCAGGCGATGCTCGCGCCGGTCGCGCCCGGGTTGGACTCGGTCGCGCTCGGCAGCGTGTCCGACAACGTCCTCGACGGCTACCGCGCCGTGGCCCCGCATCTCGCGACGCAGCCAGGCGCGGAGGTGCTGATCGTGAGCCACGGGGTCCAGAGCATCCCGCTCTACGCGGCCCAGACCGCGATCGCTTTGGGCGCCGCGAGCGTCGACTTCGCGAGCGCCGACGCCGATGCGCTCGCACTCGCTGAGCGCCTCGGCGCCCGGCCGCTCCGCACCGACTTCGAGAAGCCGGCGCGCCTCTATCCGATCGTGGTCGAGGCGGGTGTCACGCCCGCGGGGTTGCGCTACGCCCTCCGGTCGACGATGCCCGAAGGCACCTGTCAGAGCATCAGCTTCTACGCCGGCGGCGACATGCCGATGCCGCTCGGCCGGCTCTACACCTTGGGCATCCGCTTCTTCACCGGACGCGCCCACGCCGCGGCGTTGCTGCCGCAGGTGATGCCGCTCATCGAGCAAGGACGGTTGCGTCCGCAGGACGTGACCACGCGGGTCGTCGACTGGGACGACGCGCCGGCGGCGTATGGTGAGCCCGCGATCAAGCTCATCGTGCACCGTCGCTGAGCTCTTTCCGGCGATCCGCGCGGCGCCCTTGCCGGTCGTGGTGGCGCCGCGCGTGTCGTGATCAGAGCGCCAGGTGCTTCGCCGGGCGGACCACCAGCTCGGCGATGTTCACCTCGATCGGCTGCGTGACCGCGTAGAGGACGGCGTCGGCCACCGCCTCCGGGCTCGCCAGCACTTGGCGCATCGCCGGTTGCAGCTTCTCCATCACCTCGTCCGGGAGCCGCTCGCCGCGTTTCACGTCTACCTTCATGCCGGTCGCCTGCACGAAGCCGGCGACGAAGGTCGGATCGAAGTTGCGCGCGAAGTTGGTGGCGACCGCGCCGGGCAGGATGTTGACGACGCGGATCGAGTCCTCCTCGAGCTCGCGCCGGAGCGTGCTCGAGATGCAGCTCACGGCGTGCTTGGTGGCGCCGTAGACGCCCGAGTCGGCGCGCTGCGCGGCGATCGACGAGATGTTCACGATGTGGCCGTGCGCGCCGCACTTGCGCATGGCCCGCACCGCCGCCTGCGCGCCGACCAGGAGTGCCAGCACGTTGGTCTCGAGCATCGCCCGCCATTCCTCCGGGTCGCCGTCGACGATCGGCGTCGGATAGGAGAGGCCGGCGTTGTTCACCATGATGTCGAGGCGGCCGGTGTCGCGGACGGCGCGGTCGACGAGGCCCTGGACCTGGCCGACGTCGCGCACGTCGGCGACGGTGAGGGTCGCGCGGCCGCCGCTTTCCTCGATGCGCGCCTTCGACTCGTCCATGGCGGCCGCCGTCCGTCCCGTGAGGAACACATGGGCGCCCGCGGCGCCGAGCTTCTCGGCGATGGCGCGGCCGATGCCGCTCGACGCGCCGGTGACGATCGCGGTCTTGCCTTTCAGAGATGGGGTGGAATTCATGACGACCCTCCTTTGGTTTGGGCGTGGCAAATTGACATTCTGAGTCTGCTTTGTCAATTTGTCAGAACCATGCCCCCTCGCATAGCCGCAGTGTCCGCGCTCGCGCCACGCGCCGCCGCGACGCGCGCCCGCATCCTCGCCGCCGCCCTCACCCGCTTCTCGCGCTACGGCTTCCGCCGCACCTCGATGGAGGACATCGCGACCGAGGCCGGCGTGTCGCGCGCCGGGCTCTATCTCCAGTTCCGCAACAAGGAGGAGATCTTCCGCAGCCTCGCCACCGACCTCCAGGAGGACGCGTTGACCCGGGTCGCGACGGTGCTGCGTGCGGAGGCGCCGCTCGCCGACGCGCTCCGCGCCGCCTTCGAGGCGCGCAGCCTCCGCTTCATCGAGATCGCCAACCAATCGCCGCACGGCGGCGAGCTGCTCGACGAGACCAGCCGGCTCTGCGGCGACCTCGCCGCCGAGACGCAGTGCCGGTTCCGGACCTTGCTGGCGGGGCTCTTTCGTCGCGCCTCGCGGTCGGGTGAGATCGATCTCGCCGCGGTCGGCCTCGGCGCGGCGGATGCGGCCGACCTGGTCTGTCGCGCCGTCGCCGGCCTCAAGGGCCCGGACGTGACCGCCGACGCGTACCGCACCCGTCTCGCTGCGCTGGTGCGCGTGCTGGTCGCGGGGATGACGGCCGGCGTGCCGTCGCGGCGACGCCGCGGCGCCTGAGGCACGGCGCTTCGCGCGCGCGTCAGTCGACGTCGAAGCCGAGCGCCTGCTCGACGCGGCGGAGCGGGGTCTCGAGGCCGTGCTCCTTCGCGAGCGCGGCGAGCGTGGCGCGGTCGGCGGGCTCGCGCGGCAGCGCCAGGGACACGGCGGCCAACGGAACGGTCGCGACCGGCAGCACCACTCGGCGCGCCGCCGCAAGGTACTCCCGTCCCGCGTCGAGCCGGCGGGCGACCGCCGGCGGCAGCCCCTGCGCGCTCAAGATCGCGTCGAGCGAGCCGTGCTCGGCGACGAGACGCGCGGCGGTCTTCTCGCCGATTCCCGCGACGCCGGGGAGACCGTCGGACGGATCGCCGCGCAAGAGCGCGAAGTCGCCGTAGGCACGGCCGGGAATCCCGTAGCGGCGCGTGATCTCCGCCTCGTCGACGACGGTGAGCTTCGACACGCCCGTCTGCGGGTAGAGCACGCGCACGTCGGGGTCGCGCACCAGCGCGAAGAGATCGCGATCGCCCGACACGATCGCGACCGGCTCGCGCGTCCGCGCGGCGAGCGTCGCGATCACGTCCTCCGCCTCGAATCCCTCGGCGCCGACGACACAGAGACCGAGCGCGCGTAGCACGTCGCGGCCGACGGCTTCCTGAGGACCGACCGGATCCTCCTCGCCCTCGCCGGCGAGTCGATGGGTTTTGTAGGAGGGCAGGGCCTCGACGCGAAAGGCCGGCCGCCAGTCGTCGTCGACGGCGATCGCGAGACCGCTCGGCCGATGGTCGGTGAGGAGCCGCGCCAGCATGTTGAGGAACCCGTAGACACCGCGCATGGTGACGCTCTCGGGCAACGAGTGGAAGGCGCGGTACAGCAGGCTCGAGTAGTCGACGAGGAGCAGCACGCCGCGTGATAGCACACAAAAACGCGGCGCGAACGCGCGCGTGGCGCGAGCAACCGATCGAAAGAGGCGTACGCTTTGCGCAGCGTTGTCGGGTCTCACCGACATGATCGATGCGATCGGCGTTCCCCGATTGACTCGCTGTACCTCCGGTGGCACTCCGGGAGGGCGTGGCCGTGCCGTCGTCCTCGCCTCGTACGCTTTTTCGTCTGGCCATGGAGGATAGTGCCGTGATCCCGTTCGTCGCCACGCTCGTGATCGTCGTCTCGAGCGCGATCTTCCTGCCGGCGGACGTCCTCGCCCAGAGCGTCGACCACTTCACCTGTTACAAGAGCGCCGTGACGAAAGGCTCGACGAAGTTCGCGCACGTCGCGGGCGTGAGCGTCGTCGATCAGTTTCGCGCGTCGACGGTCGAGGTGAAGCATCCGAAGATGCTGTGCGCGCCGACGAGCAAGAACGGTGAGGACGACAGCGCGCCGTCGCACCCCGATCACCTCGAGGACTACCAGATCAAGACGGGCAAGTTTCTGAAGGTCCCCTTGCAGCAGCTCACCGATCAGTTCGGCATCCACACGCTCGCGGTGAAGAAGCCGCTCGCGTTGCAGGTGCCGACGGCCAAGAGCCTCACGAGCTCACCGCCGCCGCCGGACGCGCCGAGCCTCGATCATTTCCAGTGCTACAAGGTGAAGACCGCGAAGGGCACGCTGAGGTTCACCGCGGTGGAGAACGTCGTCCTCGAGGATCAGTTCGGGACGACGACGGTGACGGTGAAGAAGCCCGCGCGCCTGTGCGTCCCGGCGAACAAGAACGGCGAGAGTCCCGGCGCCGAGAGCCATCCGAGTCATCTCCTCTGCTACGAGGTGAAGCAGACGAGCAAGCCGAAGTTCGCGGCGGTGACGCCGATCTTCGTGAGCAATCAGTTCGGATCCGGGACGCGTGACGCCAAGCGGCCGGCCGAGCTCTGCGTCCCGGCGCTGAAGAGCGCGGTCGCGACGCCGACCGTGACGCCGACGGCCACGCCGACGCCGACGCCGAGCCCGACCCTG
The DNA here is from genome assembly GCA_041485125.1 of Binatia bacterium. Taxonomy (GTDB): domain Bacteria; phylum Desulfobacterota; class Binatia; order UTPRO1; family UTPRO1; genus JBGPIT01. The sequence continues at coordinate 9,718 of JBGPIT010000063.1, forward strand.
ACCGGCCCGACCCCGACGCCCACGCCGGTGCCGACCGCGACCAGCGAGACCCCGACGCCGCCGCCCACCACGACTCCGACGCCGACGCTCACCGCGACCCCGACGGTCACGCCCACGCGTACCCCCACGCCCACGCGCACCCGGACGCCGACCGCCACTAGGACGCGGACGCCGACGCCGACTCCCACGTCGACGCCCTTCTGCGGCAACGACGTCGTCGAGGGCGACGAGGAATGTGACGGCTCGGACCTCGACGACAGCGACTGCTTCGATTTCTGCGAGGACGACGGCGGCGTGCTCGCGTGCAAGAAGAACTGCACGTTCAACTTCTCGGGATGTGACTTTCCGCCGTGCGAGTTCTAGCAGCGCGCCGCGCGCGACGGTGCAGGGGTCGCTTGACGATGGCGGCGCGCTCGTGCGTCCTCTGTCGGGGTGAGCCCCGAGGTCGCTAGCGCGGTCGGGATCGTCGGCGCGGCGCTCGGCGGCGCCGCGATCGGCGTCGAGCGTGAGCGCTCCGGCCACGCCAAAGGCCGCCACCCGCACTTCGCGGGGATCCGCACCTTCACGCTTCTCGGCGGCCTTGCCGGGGTGACCGGCTGGCTCTGGCAGCACGAGGCGCGCGAGCTCGCGATCGTGCTGCTGTTGAGCGCCGGCGCGCTCGTCGTCGCTGCGTACGTCGCGTCCAGCCGTCGAGAGCTCGACGCGACCACCGAGGTCGCGGCGCTGGTCGTGCTCGCGGCCGGCGTGCTCGCCGGCGCCGGGTACCTCGCGCTCGCGAGCGGGATCATCGCGATCACGACCCTCCTCCTGGTCGAGAAGTCGGCCCTGCACACGATGACGGCGCGCATCGACGACGCGGAGCTGCGTGCGGCCGCGCGCTTCGCGGTGATGGCGATCGTCATCCTGCCGCTGTTGCCGGAGGGACCGTACGGACCCTTCGACGCGATCCGACCACGCATGCTCTGGATCTTGGTGCTGCTCTTCTCGGGGCTGAGCTTCGCGGGCTTCATCGCCCGGCGTTTCGTCGACGCCAAGCGCGGCTACGTCGTCCTCGGTCTCCTCGGCAGCCTGGTCTCGTCGACGGGCGTGACGCTCACGTTCGCGGGCGCGAGCCGCCACGAGCGGCAGTCGGCGACGCCGCTCGCGGTCGGCGTCATCGCCGCCTCGACGGTGATGTTCCTGCGGGTCGTGGTCGGGACGGCGATCCTGCAGCCGCCGCTCGCGCTCGCGGTCCTGCCCTATGTCGCGCTGCCGGTCGTCGTCGGCGCCGTCGCGACGGCGCTCGGGTTGCGGCGCGCTCCGGCGCGCGGGGCCGCGCTGGCGCCGCCCCCGAATCCGCTGGATTTTCGGAGCGCCCTCGAGATGGCGGCCTTGTTCCAGGTGGTCTTCGTCGCGGTCGGGGCGGTGCGCCAGGTCTGGGGCGACGTCGGCTTGGTGGTGTCCGCCGCGGTGGTCGGCCTCACCGACGTGGACGCGCTGACGGTGTCGGTCGCACGGACCGCCTCCCAGGGCATCGAAATGGGGGTGGCGGCCAAGGCGTTGACGGTCGGCATGCTAGCCAATACGGTGCTAAAGCTGATCCTCGCGCTCGCGCTCGGCGAGCCCCGTTTCCGTCGCCTCGCCGCGGCCGGCCTCTTTGCGCTAGCCTGTGCGACGGTCGTGGGGCTGGTACTCATCCCGACGCAGCCTTGAGCGCGCCGCGGCGTCGCCGGTACGCCGCGGGACGGGACCGGCTCGAGTCGAGGGCGCGCGGAGCGGAGGATGCCGCTTCGCCGGTGAGGGTGGGCGCGTCTCCGTACCGCTCGTGCGCGAGCGGTCGGACGCCGCAACGAATGGCAGAGGTCGTATCCGACGTATGGACGAAAGCAATTTGAAACGATGACCCGCGGGCAGACAGACGCACCATCTCCCGCGGTCACGGCCGCGGCGCGCCGCCTCGGTATCGAGCGGCTCTATCCGGAGCAGCGCCGCATCGTCGAGGACGTCCTCGGACACCAAGACGTCCTCGCCGTGCTGCCGACCGGCTTCGGCAAGTCCGCTTGCTACCAAATCCCGTCGATGGTGCTGCCGCAGCCCGTCGTCGTGATCTCGCCGCTGGTCGCACTGTTGCAGGACCAGGAGCAGAAGCTACTGAAACGCGACGTGCCGGTCGCGCGTCTCGACGGCACGGTGCGCGGCAAGAAGCGCCGTGAGATCGTCGAGCGGATCGCGAACGGCGGTCCGATCTTGGTGATGACCACGCCCGAGACCTTCGGCTCGGGCGAGACCCAGACGTTGCTCGCGAACCGCGGCATCGGCCTGGTCGCGGTCGACGAGGCGCACTGCATTTCGGAGTGGGGGCACGACTTCCGCCCGGCCTACCTCCGGCTCGGCGAGCATCTCCGGAACTTCGCGGGCACGCCGATCATGGCGCTCACCGCGACCGCGACCGAGAAGGTGCGCGAGGACATCGTGCGCTTCCTCGGCCTGCGCGACCCGCACGTCATCGCGAGCTCGCCGCACCGCTCGAATCTCGCCTTCGAGGTCGTGAAGTGTCGCGGCGACATGCGGGCGCGGGCGTTGATGCGGCTGATCCAGCGCCTGCGCCGGCCGGGGATCGTCTACTGCACGACCACCCGCGAGGTCGACAGCGTCTACACGGTGCTGCGTCGTCTCGGCATCCCCGCACACCACTACCACGGCAAGATGAACGCGGGTGACCGCAAGCGCGAGCAAGAGCTCTACATGAAGGGCGGCCGGCGCGTGGTGATGGTCGCGACCAGCGCCTTCGGCCTCGGCATCGACAAGCCCGACATCCGCTACATCATCCATCAGAACGCGCCGGCCTCGCTCGAGCAGTACGTCCAGGAGGCGGGCCGCGCCGGACGCGACGGACGGCGCGCCGATTGCGTCCTGCTCTACGACGAGGATGACCGCGCCATCCACGAGCTGCTGCTTTCGAAGAGCCGGGTGCGTCCCGATCAGCTCTACAAGCTCGGCTCGGCGCTCGCCGCCTGGGCCGGGGAGGGCCGTACGCCCGAACGCGGCGCGCTCGCGCTCTCCGCGGGTCTCGGCCCCCGCATCGGCGACGCGCTGCTCGCGGTGCTCGCGGAAGCGGAGCTCGTCCGCATCGACGACAAGAAAGTCGAAATCGTACCCGACGCGGCGTCGGTCGAGGACGAGGTGCGGAGCCTCGCCGGTCGATTCGCGACCTTGCGAACGCAGGACGGCCGTCGTCTCGACACCGTCGCGCAGTATGCCGGCGCGAGCGACTGCCGCGCGGTTTTCCTGCGGCGCTACTTCGGCGAGGAACAAGGCGAGCCTTGCGGGCTCTGCGACATGTGCCGCGGCCGCCTGCAGCGCGCGCCGAGCTTCTTCGAGCCGGTCCTCGCCCGCCCCGGCCGCGCGCCGCGCCGGGGGCGGCGCCGCGATCAGCGCAAGCGCGTCGGTCGCGGCGGCGCGCAAGCCGCGCGTGGCGCGGCGCCGGCTCCGCAGCCACCGCCGCCGCGTGAGCAGCGCCACGACAGGCAGGCGCAGGCGGCGGCGCCGGGGACGGTCGAGCCCGGCAAGCGGCGGCGCCGATCACGACGCCGGCGGCGCCGCGCCGGCGCAGGTGGCGACGGCGCCGCGCCGCCGCCGCCGAGGCCGAGGCCGACCATCGACTCGGGTGTCGCCGCGGCCGGCGTAGCGACCGCGTCACCCGACACGATCGGCGTCGGTGTCGGCGCGCCGTCGCCCGGAGGTGTGGCCGGCGCGGAGGGGAACGCCGATCACACGCCGTCCGGAGAGCCGGGTCGCCGCCGATCGCGCCGGCGTCGGCGCCGTCGTGGTGGCCGGCGCCACCCGCAGGCGCCCGCGACGCCGCCGGAGTGATCGCTCGGCGCCGTCGCGGCGCTTATTGCACGTAGCCGAGCGCCCGCAGCTGCTTCACCAGATCTTCCGGGGCGGCGGACCACGGCTGGAGCGGCCCTTGCAGCTCGCGCCGATCGCGATGCGCGGCGAGCTCAGCCGCGAGTGAGGCGGCGAGCCGCGTGTCGCTCTCGACGCGATTGTCCGCCTCGGCGACGTCGGTCGGCATGAAGAGCTCACGCGGCGCGCTCGGCACGACCTTCGACTTGCCGCGCTGGATCGCCGGCTCCGGCGTCTCGATGAGGGTGCCCTCGTCGGTGGTGACCCGCCAGCGCAGCGGACCCTCGCTCGCGTCGGTGCAGATCTCTTCGGCGAAGAGCGGACGCGCGGGCCAGCGCCGCCACCAGCCGTCGAGGATCGGCGTCAGGTCGCGGCCGTCGAGCGTGCGGGCCGGCGTGAGCCCGAAGCGCGCGAGGATCGTCGGCACGATGTCGACGAGGCTCACGGGGACGTCGCTGGTGCGCGGGGTGAGACCGGGCTCGACCCAGATGAGGGGAATCCGCACCAGCTCGTCGTAGAGGGTGTGGCCGTGGCGCGCGCCGCTGCCGGTGTGCTCCCAGAACTCCTCGCCGTGGTCGCTGGTCACGACGACCATGGTCGAGTCCTGCGCGCCGATCTCGCCGAGCGCCTTCCAGATCTCGCGCACCGCTTCGTCGGCTTGCGCGATGTCGCCGTCGTAGCGCGCCAAGAGGAACTCGCGCTCGTCGGCGGTCGGCACCATGCGCTCGCAGCACACCAGCTGTGCGAGCGGCGAGGTGTTCCGCTCGTGATCCCAGTCGGCGACGCCCCAGATGCCTTTCAGCCGGCCGGGATCGATGGCGTGCGCGTAGCGCTCGTCGCGATACGGCACGTGCGCGACGTAGGTGTGGTAGAAAAAGAAGAACGGCCGCTCGCGGCCGTGATCGCGGAGCCACTGCACCGGCCGCGGCATCGGGACGTAGCTGTGGACGCCTTCCTCGAAGGTCTCGAAGCCGCGATTCACCCTGAGCGCCTTCGAGACCCAGCCGCCGCCCGTGAACGCGGCCGTCTGGAAGCCGGCCGCGGCGAAGTCCTCCGCGAGCAGGCGCGGCACCAGCTCGTACAGCGCGTTCGCGCGCGGACCGCTGCGATGGATGGTCGACGGGTAGAGCCCGCTCAGCATCGACGCGTGCGCCGGCGCGGTCCAGGACGCCGTGCTGAAGGCGTTCGTGAAGCGGACGCCGCGCGCGGCGAGGGCGGCCAAGGTGGGCGTGTTGTCGCGACGACCGCCGTAGACGCTCGTCCGTCGCGGCGCGAGCGTATCGATGGAGATGAGGACGAGGTTCTGCGGGCGCTCGCGCTTGCCCGGCGCGCAGCTGAACGCGAGCGCGGCCATGATCGCGAGGGCGACCGCGGCCGCCGTCGCGACGACGCGCCACCGGCGTCGCGCGTCGGTCGGATCTGGTGATGCGTGTGGTGGCCGTCTCACGGCGTTTCGCGTCGGTCGCTACCACGCGGCTCGTCGCCGCGCCAAGACGCGACGGTGCTCCAGCCGGAACCGTCTTGACTCTAAATTCTAACTTGTATTAGATTCCGCTCGACGCCGCCCCGTTGGCGGCGCAGCGAGGAGCGACGTCGATCGTGGAGCCGAGCCCAGCGCCGTCCCTAACCGAGGCCGCGCGCATCTTCTTCGAGCCGCGGCGCTATGCCGACCTCGATGGCTGGCACGCGGCGGCGCGGCGGCTGCGGCGCGAGGATCCCATCCGTCGCGTTGACGCGCCCGGCTTCGAGCCGTTCGTCGCGATCACGCGCCACGCCGACATCGTCGAGATCGAGCGCCAGCCGGAGCGGTTCTGGAACACCGACGACGTCGTGCTGTTCCCGATCGGCCAGCTCGACCAGGTGAAGGCCGCCGGCGCCTTCATCCGCTCCCTCGTCCAGATGGACGGCGAGCAGCACCGCGCCACCCGGCAGATCACCAACGAGTGGTTCAAGCCGGGGAACCTCCGGCGCACGACCGAGCGGCGCGTGATCGAGCTGGCGCGGCGCTTCGTCGACCGCATGCTCGAGGGCGACGGCGCCTGCGACTTCGCGGCCGACATCGCGCTGCTCTACCCGCTGCACGTGATCATGAGCATCCTCGGCGTGCCCGAGTCGGATGAGCCGCGCATGCTGCAGCTCACGCAGCAGCTCTTCGGCAACCAAGACCCGGACTTCGGCGGCGGCGACGCCGAGGCCGCGTTCCGCGGCGCGCTCGTCGACTTCGGCATGTACTTCAACCGGATGACGGCCGAGCGGCGCGCGTGTGCCGGCGGCGACCTGGCGTCGACGATCGCCAACGGTACGGTGCACGGCGAGCCGCTCGGCGATCTCGAGACGATCGGCTACTACGTCATCGTCGCGACCGCCGGACACGACACCACCTCGAGCTCGCTCGCGGGCGGCCTCGAGGCGCTGATCCGCCATCCCGAGCAGCTGCGCGCCCTGCAACGCGATCCCGCGCTCATCGACAACGCCGTCGAGGAGATCATCCGCTGGGTGACGCCGGTGCGGCACTTCCTGCGTCGCGTCCAGGAGGACTACGTGCTGCGCGGTACCACGATCCGTGCCGGCGAGCGCGTGCTGCTCTCGTACCTCTCCGGCAACCGCGACGAAGAGGTCTTCGCCGATCCGTTCCGTTTCGACGTCACGCGCGCCAACGCCGATCAGCACGTCGCCTTCGGCATCGGCCCGCACTTCTGTCTCGGCGCGCACCTCGCGCGCATGGAGCTGCGTGCCTTCTTCCGCGAGCTGCTGCCGCGTCTGGAGTCGATCGAGCTCGCGGGCGAGCCCGAGTACACCGCGACGACCTTCGTCGGCGGCCCGAAGCGCGTCCCGATCCGCTACCGGCTCCGGCCGGGGGCCTGAGGCACAGCATGGACCAGGCGACGCAGGAACGGCTGACCGCCCGCATCACCGAGCTCCGGCGGCGGCGCACGACCGACCTCGCGGCGAGCACGTACCGGGTGCCGGCGGCGGACTACACCAGCGCCGCGACGCTCGCGGCCGAGATCGACGCGATTTTTCTCGCCGGCCCGCTTATCGCGGGCCTTAGCGCGGACGCGCCCGCGCCCGGCGATTGGTTCA
>JBGPIT010000064.1:0-16603 GCA_041485125.1 Binatia bacterium
AGTCGGAGGCCCGGAAATCGCATGCCTTGAAGGTCGGCGGGGCGCCGGCGAGCAGCGCGGGCTCGTAGACCTTGGCGCGAATCGCCGCGTGCGGGCAGACGAGCGTGCACTTGTTGCATTGGATGCAGAGGGAAGAGTCCCAGACGGGGATCTCGGCCGCGATCGACCGTTTTTCCCAGCGGCTCGTCCCGATCGGCCAGGTCCCATCCACCGGGAAGGCGGACACGGGCAGCAGGTCCCCCTTGTTGGCGATCATCACCGCGGTGACTCGCTGGACGAAGTCGGGCGCCTCCGGCGGCACGGCCGGGGGGCGGCGGCGATCGGACGTCATCTCGCCGGGCACGGAGACCTCGGACAGCTCCGCGAGCGCGCGATCCACGGCGTCGAAGTTGCGTTTCAGGACCTCGGCTCCCTTCTTCCCGTAGCTCTTCTCGATCGTCTCCTTGATCTTCGCGGCGGCGGTCGCGACCGGCAGCACGCCGGCGATCGCAAAGAAACAGGTCTGCATGATCGTGTTGATGCGTCCCTTCAGTCCGAGCTCGCGCGCCAGGCGGTACGCGTCGATGACGTGGAGCTTCACGCGCTTGCCGACGATCTCCTCCTGCAGCTCGCGCGGCAGCCGGTCCCAGACCTCGGCGGGCGCATAGGGGCAGTTCAAGAGGAAGTCGGCGCCCTCGCCGGCGTATTCGAGCAGGTCGTAGCGATTGACGAATTCGAACTGGTGGCAGGCGACGAAGCCGGCCTTCCGCACGAGATAGGAGGAGCGGATCGGACCGGGCCCGAATCGCACGTGCGAGACCGTCATGGCGCCCGACTTCTTCGAGTCGTAGACGAAGTAGCCCTGGGCATCGCCGGGCGTCTCCTCACCGAGGATCTTGATCGTGTTCTTGTTGGCCCCGACCGTCCCGTCCGAGCCGAGGCCGTAGAAGACGGCCCGCACCATCTCACGCGGCTCGATGTCCCAGTCCGGATCCACGGGCAGAGATGTGTGGGTCACGTCGTCCACGATCCCGACGGTGAAGTGGTTCTTGGGAGCCCCAAGGGATAGCTCCTCGAAGACCGCGCGGACCATCGCGGGGTTGAACTCCTTCGACGAGAGGCCGTAACGGCCGCCGATCACGCGGGGGCTGCCTTCCAGGCGCGCGAGCCCGGCCTCGCGAGTCTCGGCGAGCGCCGTGACGATATCCTGGTAGAGCGGTTCGCCGATCGCGCCTGGCTCCTTGGTGCGGTCCAGGACCGCGATCGCGCGGACGGTCGGCGGCAGGGCGGCCGCGAAGTCCGGCACGGAGAAGGGGCGGAAGAGCCGGACCTTCAAGACCCCGACCTTCTCCCCCCGCGCGGCCATCCAGTCGGCCGTCTCGTGCGCGACTTCCGCGCCCGAGCCCATGATCACGATCACCCGCTCGGCCTCCGGATGTCCCGCGTACTCAAAGAGGCGATAGCGGCGCCCCGTGCGGCCGGCGAAGAGATTCATCGTCTCCTGCACGATGCGCGGGCAGGACAGGTAGAAGAGGTTGCCGGCCTCGCGGGCCTGGAAGAAGACGTCCGGGTTTTGCGCCGTCCCCCGAAGAACGGGCCGGTCGGGCGTCAGGGCCCGCCTCCGGTGCGCGGCCACGAGCTCGTCGTCCACGAGCTCGCGCAGGTCGTCATCGGCGAGCGGGGCGATCTTCGCGATCTCGTGCGACGTGCGAAAACCGTCGAAGAAATGGAGGAACGGCACCCGCGCCGCGAGGGTCGCCGCGTGCGCGATGGCCGCGAAGTCCTGCGCCTCCTGGACCGATCCGGAGGCGAGCATCGCGAAGCCCGTCTGCCGGCAGGCCATGACGTCGGAGTGGTCGCCGAAGATCGAGAGCGCGTGCGTCGCCAGCGTGCGCGCCGAGACGTGCATGCAGAACGAGGTCAGCTCACCCGCGATCTTGTACATGTTCGGGATCATCAGCAGCAGGCCCTGCGACGCCGTGAACGTCGTGCAGAGCGCGCCCGCCTGCAGCGCGCCGTGGATGGCGCCGGCCGCGCCGCCCTCGCTCTGCATCTCGACCACGCGCGGCACGGCGCCCCACGCGTTCGGGCGCGCCGCCGTCGACCACTCGTCGCAGAGCTCGCCCATCGTCGACGACGGCGTGATCGGGTAGATCGCGATCACCTCGCTCGCGGCGTACGCGACCGCCGCGGCGGCCTCGTTGCCGTCGACGACGACGGCGGCGGCGGCACCGCCGGCGGCGCTCATAGGACCGGCGCCGTCGCGGCTCGGTAGCCCGCGGGTTCAGAAGCGCGATCGACCGGAGCGACCGCGTCCGCGGCGCTCATCCGCGCCGTCGCCCAGCGTAGGAAGTCTTCCTCGGTGACGATACCGCAGAGTCGTCCGTCGTCGCCGACCACCGGCAGACACCCGATCTTCTGTGCCGTCATGCGTTCGCCGGCCGCCGCCGCGCGCTCGGTCGGAGCGACGGTGCTGACGTGCGTCTCCATCACGTCCTCGGCGTGCGCCCAGGCGAGCACGCGGAAGCGCGCTTCGCGGGTCGGGGAGATCAACGAGCTGCCGGCGGCGCTGAGCAGGTCGCGATGGGTCACGAGGCCGAGCAGGCGGCCGTCGTGACTGACGACCGGCAGGTGCCGGATGCGCCGCTCGTGCATCACCGCCCACGCCCGCGCCAAGCGCTCGCGCGGCGTGATCGTCACCACCTCAGGCGTCATGAGATCGGCGACCGTCGGCCCGGCTGCGACGGCCCGCGGCCGCGCGGCGGGCTGCGACGGCGCGCTGACGACGCCGAGGCGCGCGCGCAGCTCCGCTTCCGCGTCGCGCAGCGCCGCCCCCAGGCGGTCGGCATCGGGAACGAGGTCCGCATCGGCGGTGGCGCAGATCGAGAGCGTCCCATCGTAGCTCATGATCGCGAAGCCGAGGCCGATTCCCACCGCGAGCGGCAGGAACGGATGGATCTCCAACACCCGGCGGCCGAGCACGTAGCGCGCCTCCGCCGGGCCGGGCACGTTCGTACAAACGGTATGGATGAGCGGCCAGCGCGCGTTCACGCGGGCGAGGAGCGGCATCGCGGCCGGCACCAGTCCCGAGATGCCGAGCACGAACTCGAACCCGCGCGTCTGCCCGCTCTCCTTGAGCCCCCGCATCTCGGCCGCGATCCGGCGCAGCCGCGCGAGGGGATCCTCGGCGAGATCGACGGGGAGGGTCGCGAACATCGCCGCGACGCGGTTGCCGAGCTGCAGATGCTCGTCGGCGCGTCGCACGTTGACCGGGATCAACGCCCGCACGCGCTGCGGCGCCTGCGCGTCACCACCGCCGTGCAGATAGCGCGCGAGCGCGCCCGCGATCACCGCGAGCACGACGTCGTTCACCTTGCAGGCCGCCGCGCCTCGCATCGCGAGAAAATCGTCGAGGCGGAATCCGCTCCACACCATCCGGCGCTTGGCGCCGATCGTGCCGTTGAACGGCAGCGGCAGCACCGGATCGCGCATCAAGGCGGCGATCATGCCGGCCGCGGCGACGGCACCGCGCACGGCGTCGAGCACCGACGCCGGGCTCGCGCTGCCCGCGAGATCGCGTACGGCGCCGAGCATGCGAGCGCCGGTTCGCAGCGCCGCGGCGGTGAGGCTGTCCGCGTTCGCGGCAACCGCGCTCGCCTCGGGCGCGTCGCCGTCCGATGCCGGGGCGCCGTCGGTCATCAGCTCGAGTACCTGCGCGCCGCTCACGCCGTCGATCATGCAGTGATGCACCTTCGAGAGGATCGCCGAGCGGTCGCCGTGCAGTCCCTCGATCACGTACGTCTCCCAGAGCGGCCGGTCGTCAGGCAGCGGACGCGCGAAGAGCGTCTCGACGGCGCCGCTCAGCTCCGCGTCGCCGCCCGGCGCCGGCAGCGTGATGCGGTGCACGTGGCGCCGCGGGTCGAAGGTAGGATCGTCCTCCCAATACGGCGTCACGACATCGAGAAACGGCCGGACGGGCCGCTGCCGGTAGCGCTTCAGCGCACCCAGGCGACTTCCGAGCGTTTGGACGACCGCATCGAACGGCACGGGCCCGTCGAGCAAGGCGACCGCGCCGACGTGCAAGCGCTCCGTCGGCCGCTCGAGGTAGAGAAACGACGCATCCAAAGCCGACAAGCGCTCGGACCCGAGACCGGCGCCCCGCAATGGGTTGATCATGTCTTCGATAGCATGTGGGGTGCCGCACGCCGCGACCGCCCCCGCGAGCACCGGCGCGGTGGCGGTTCCGAATCGCGGGAATCCCCGTCGAGCCGTTCGCACGACTGGGAAGGCAGCGCAGCGAGCGCCCCGATCGAATGGAGGGGGAGACCGAGGCCGGGCTCACGCGTATGCAGCGGTCGCCCCGATCCTGGTCGTCTCGCCGCTCATGATCCGCGGCGCCGGCTGCTCGGCGCAGCGCGATTCCGTTGCGCGGCGCCCAGCGCTTCTGCCTCGGGCCGCCGACACGCCTGCGAACGCGCCGCCGCCACCCCCGTGGGCATCGGCCAGTGGCGACGCGCCCGGACCGCCTCGGCGCGCCTGAGCATCCTATTCGCGGCCGGCGATCGAGTCGGCGCGCGGGCGGGCGTCACGATTCGCCGCGCGTGAGACTTCGAGTCGGCCGCGATGTCGAGCCGCGCGATCGCCGGGTCAGGCTGCGGCCGATCGGGACGCGAGCAGACGCCCCACTGTCTTTTCCAGCTCGTCGAGGCGCCGCACCAGCTGTCGCATTTCACGGCGTGACGCGAAGCTCTTCCCGAGTACCGGCTCGGTGATCTTCGCCGCCCGGGCCTCGAATTGCCCGAGCATGCGCTCAGCGCTGCGTTCCATGTCACGCACGGTCCGCTCGGCCCGTCGCTGTACGTCTTGCCGCATCCGCCGGGCATCGCTGAGGAGAACCTTTGCCTCCTTGCGCGCGCGAGTCACGAGTCCTTCGCCGCGCGCCGCCGTCCGCTGCGCCGTCGCGCGCAGCTCCTTCAAGGTCAGCTTGCTTTTGGCCATGTGCCGTCCTCCCGGACGACTAGCACGCGGCATACCGGCGCGACCGGCGGGGAAATCGCCGCGCATCAGGCGCTCGCGCCTCGAGCGTTCCCGGCGCTGAGAAACGTCGGCGCAGGAATCCGCACGACTGAGGACGGCGAAGGTCGGACGCTACAGGATGCGGCGCTTACGCAGGAGTCGCCAGCCTTCGCGTCGCTGACGACCCGTCGCATGGGCGGGCCGTCGTCCGGGACGACGCCGATCGATGCGGTGACCAGCGGTCGCCAAGATCGGCGGTGCGTCTTCAGCGCGTCGCGGCGCGCTGCGCCGAGCGTCCGCGATCGACGACGAGATCCGGGTTCAAGCGACGGAACTCTTCGGCGACGTGGCAATCCCAGCACACCGGCTGGTGCGTCCTCATGAGGAGCGGCAGTCGCTCGGCCCGGACGCTGGTCCATTCGACCGTTCCGCCGTGCGGTCCGAGCAGCGCGCTCTGGTGTCCGAAGTGCTCGACGCCATCCAAACCCTTGCCGCACAAGGCGCAGCTTCGACCTTCGACCCATTGGCGCACGATCGATCGCACCAGACAGTCCTCCGGCGCGAGCGCGATTTGCGCCAGGCATTCCTGCCCGCAATCGCGGCGCTCGGGCCAACGCGAGCACGCGCGGAGCCGGAGGTCGTGTCCGCCGAGCCCCGCGCTCAGCGCGATGCGTGCGGCATCCACCTCGACCGCGACTGGTTGCCGCGTTTCCGGACACGTCACGAGACGCGTTCCGCGGTAGCGGCGGTACGTGATCACCGTGAGCACGGCGATGACCGCGGCCATGGTTCCCGCGACCAGCATCAACAGTCCGACGACAAACATGGCGCTCTCCTCTCCGGGCGCGTTCGATACAGCGCCCCATCGGATAGATGCAACGCTCGTGCCGCGAACCTCTCGTCGGGGAAGGGCGCGCTCGCGCCGCATCGAGGTTGCTACGGTCTTGGCTCGCCCTCGCCCTCGCGCTCGCGGACGCGAGCCGCCGGTGCGTGGCCGTCCCACCACGTCCAATCCATCGGGTAGACCTCGGGATCGAAGATCACCCAATAGAGGTGCCACACCGCGATTGCCAGGGTCGCGAGGACCGCCTCGTAGAAATGCAGCGCGGTCGCCACGTCGGCGATCCACTTCGGTAGGAAACGCAACGTGACGTTCTCGAACCAGAGCAGAAACCCGGTCGCGCCCATCATGAGCATGCCCCAGAGAAAGGCCCAGTACTCGACCTTCTCGACGTAGCTGAACGTGCCCGTCGGTGGACGGGTGACGTCGGCGCCGCCGGACGCGGCAAGCACCCGCCGCAGCGCTCCGGCGTCGCGCCACGACGGCATCAGCTCTCGGACGCAGGCGCGAAGGCGCGGCCGAAGCGCGATCTCCCCGAGGTGCCACACGAGCGCGGCCAGCAGCAGCACGGCGGCGGTACGATGCACGAGGCCACGCAGCCCGAAGCCTGCCTCCCAGCGCAGGAGCGGCGTCGCCCACCAGCTCTCGGGATAGGTGAGCGCGAAACCGCTGTAGACGAGCACCGGGAAGCTCACCATGACGAGGCCGTGCTGCCAGCGCAGGCTGCGCCACATGCGCTCGCGCGAGGCCGGGACGAGGGGTGCGGGTTGCGGCGGGTGACGGACCTTGCCGGTGAAGTCGAGGAGGTTGTGCGCGACCATTCCGCCGATCGTGATCGCGATCAGCCAGAGGTAGACGAGACGGATCCAACCGACCGCGGTCGCAGCCGCCGACGGCGTGAGGCCGTGGACGGAGCCGAGGTTGAAGCTCGTCCCCGCGCCGGGATGGCACTGGCCGCAGGTCGCGGGCAGATTCGCCGGGTTCACGTGCGAGCGAGGATCGCTCGAGGGCAGGATGTCGTGGACGCCATGACAGCTCGCGCAGTTCGCGACCGTGAGGCGTCCGGCGCGCAGCGCGAGGCCATGATAGCTGTCCTGGAACGCGGCGACCGCGCCCGCGCGCAGCCCGTACTTCTCACTGAGCCGCGCATCCGCGTGGCAGCGGCCGCAGGTCTCCAAGGCGATGTTCGCCGCGAACACCGGCGAGGTCGGCTCGCGCGCACCCAGAATGCGGTGCTCGCCGTGACAATCGGTGCAGACCGGCGCCTGACGCACGCCGCGCGCGAGCGCCTCGCCGTGGACGCTGCCGCGGTACGCGGCGAGCACGTCGGCATGGCACGCCCCGCAGGTCTCCGGGACGTTCGTGCGCCAGACCGACGAGCGCGGATCCGACGTCGAGAGAACGTCGTGCGGCCGGTGGCAATCCGAGCAGACGGCCGCGCGCTTCCCTGCTGCGACGAGACGCGCGTGCGTGCTCTGGAGGTACGCCTCCACCGGACGGACGACCGGGATCCGGAACTTCTCGGTGATGCGAAGGTCCGCGTGACAACGCGCGCACGTGCCGGCGAGGCGCGACCAGTGGACCGCGGAGTCGGGCTCGGTGTGCGGCCGGACGGTGTGGAGATCGCCGTGGCAGTCGGCGCAACGCGGTGCCTCCGCGACGCCGGCGGCCCGCGCGGCGCCGTGCACGCCGCCACCGTACGCGCTCACGGCGCCGTCGTGGCAGGTGGCGCAGGTGTCGAGTGGAACCGGGTTCGGCGTGGTCGCGTGCGGCGCCGCCGCGTCGGCGTGGCAGGTCGTGCAGGCGAGAATCCCGTGTGGCGCGTCGTCGAAACGCGCGCCGTCGACGGCGAGCGATCGGCCGTCGTCGCCGGTGAAGGCCGCGTTGCCGTGGCAGGCGAGGCACACGTCGTTGCTCGGCTCGTCCGCGTGCACCGGTGCGACGAGAAGAACGAGGAGCACGACGAGGACGAGCGCCATCCGCACGGCGTCAGAATGCGACATGGCAGCGCGCGCAGTTCGCGTCGTCCGCCGAGGTACCGTCGGCCTGAGGGACGTCACCCGAGTGGCAGGTGCCGCAGAACTCGTGGCCGAGCGCCGGTAGCGCGTCGCCCGACGCAATGAGGGTCCGGTGGCGCGCCTCCGCGACCCGCGGGTGGCACAGGGCGCAATCGAAGCCCGCCTCGATGTGGCGCTCGTGCGGGAAGCGGACCTTCTCGGAGACGGCACCGATCGCCGCCGGATGGCAGCCGAGGCACTCCTCGGGCGCAACGCCCGCCATCGGCGTTTCGATGCGGTGATGGCAGCGATCGCAGTCCGCCGCGGTGAGCCGCAGCGTCCCGTGCGTGGCGCCCTCGCCGTGACAGACGGTACAGCGCAGGCGGCCGTCGACGACGTGCCGGCGATGCGGGAACTCGCGGCCGAAGGCCGGCCCGGAGAGCAGCTCGATGCCGAAGTGGCAGCCGAGACACTCGCTCTCGTACGGCGCCTGCGGCCACGGCGGCGATGTCGGCACGGACTCTCCGGCGGCGGCGAGGGTCTCGCTCGCAGCACCGTGCGCCTTGGCGAGGACGTCGAGCGCGTAGCGCGGGTTGTGGATCGCGTGCCCCTGCTCGAGGAGCGTCACGTTCTCGCGCGCGTCGGCGAGCGGCGGCGGCAGCCCGCCGTCGTGCGAGGCGACGGCCGCGGTCGCACGCTCGACCTCGTCTTTCACCGCGGTCAGGCGCGCATCGAGCCCGGCCTGCCAGCTCCGGTACATCGTCAGGTAGCGCGGGCCGTGGCACGTCATGCAGCTCACCTCGTCGGCGCTGCGGTGCTCGCCGTGCGGCCGGTTGTGGCAGGCCTCACAACGCACGCCGGCGAGGTACATGGCCGCGGGGCGCGGCGCGACGTCCTTGGCGCCGATGCCGCGGTAGAGGTCGCGGACGGCGGAATGCCCGGCGGCGGCGCTGTGGCAGGTCTCGCATCCGGTCGCGAGCGCCGCTTCCCGCTCCGGGATGCCGTGGCGGATCTCGATGTGGCAATGCAGGCACTCCACCTTGTGATCCGTGACGTGCGTCCGGTGCAACAGCTCGGTCTCGCCGTAACGCTTGAGCCGGGTGGCGTCGTTGTGGCAGGTGAAGCAGCGCTCGCGCGGAACCTCGCCGGCGCCGCGGACGACGCCCTCGTGGCAGTCCATGCACTTCATCCCGAGCCGCTTCACCTCGCCGTGATCGAAGGCGAGGCCGGTGGTCGCGATCGTCTGCTCCGGCACGGCGTGGCAGAGCGTGCACCGCGCCGTCGCTGTATTCGGCGCGACGTCCTTGAAATGGCAGAGGAAGCAGGTCGTCGGCGTCACCGCGATGTGGCTGCCCTGCACGATCTGCGAGTGGCAGCTCGTGCAGCGCAGGCGCTTGTCGCGCCGCATCTCCTCGAGGTGCGGCTGATGATCGAACAGCACGCCCTGATAGACCTCGCGGCCCAGCAAGACGCGCGTCTCGTGACAGCCGCTCCGCAGGCAGCTCTGGTCGTCGACCTGCGCCCACGGATTGGTCGAATAGGTGCCGGTGAAGTAGCGGACCACCATCGACAGCGCCTCGTACTTCTTGCGGAACTCCGAGGTGATCCCCGGCGGGATGTGGCACTCGACGCAAGCGACGTCGTTGTGGCTCGAGGATTTCCACGAGTCGTAGTAGGGCGCCATGACGTGACAGCTGCCGCAGAACCGCGGTTGCGACGACACCTCGAAGGCGGCGAAGGTGAGCACGGCGAGGCCGGGGAGAAGGATGACGATCGCGACCACGATCCGCCTCATCCATGTGCCGGCGCGCTCGCGCATCAGGCTCGTCTCCGCGGCGCCGCGCGCTCAGTGCGGGGCGTCGTGGCCGTCCCGGCGCGCGCGCGTCACCTCGCGCCGATAGAGATAGGCGACCGCGACGACGAACACGAGGTAGACCCACGCGAGCGCCAGCCAGAGAACGTGCAGCCGGCGCTCTTGGCGCGCGCCGCTCACGGCGGCGCGAACGTCGTCGTTGATCGACCGCGCGCGGCGCGCGAGGTCCTGCACCCGATCGACGTCGAGCGCGTGCTGCACCGGTCCCGCTTCGAGGACGTACGCGCGGCCCTGGCGCAGGCGAGCGTCGTAGCGGACCAGCGTCGGGGCGTGCCGCGTGGCGTCGCGCAGCTCCGCGGTGGCCGTCGCGACCGACGCCTCGGCCTGCTCGAGCAACGACGCGAGCACGGTGGCGCGCGTCGCCGCCGCGCTGCCGGCGGAGTGGCAGCCGGCGCATCCATTCTCGAACAGCGCGAGCGTCGGATGGTCGACGTCGTGGTAGCGGTGGCAGCTCGTGCATTCCGCCATCGTGCCGGCGCGCCCGGCGGCGCCGTGCGGGCCTTGCTGCAGATACTCCTCGCTCCGCGTGTGGCAGTGCCCGCAGGCCGAGGGCTCGCCGGGTCGCGGTGCCACCGCCGCATGCGCGCCATGGCAGGTGGCGCAGGTCGGCGCGACGGGATGCTGATCGACGAAGAGCGCGACGCCGTGGACGCTGCGGCGGAACTTCTCGACCACGTCGCTCGGCAGACCGTAGCTCGCCATCAGCACCGCGTCGGCGTGACAGCGCCCGCACGTCGCCGGGACGTTCTGCCGCGCGACCGGGCTCGTCGGCTCGTCCCCGCCGACGATGTCGTGGGCGCGATGGCAATCCGTGCAGACCGCGACGCGTTCGTCGCCGCGCGCGAGCGCCTGCCCGTGCTCGGAGCTCGAGTATTGCGCGAGCTGGTCGGTCGGCAGCCCGAACGGCCGCATCCGGACGGCGTCGGCGTGGCAGGAGCCGCACAGTGCCGGAATCGCGGCCCGGGACGGAACGCCGATGTACCCCTTCTCCCGCGCGTGCGCCGCCACGCTCACCGTCTCGGCGTCACCGCCGTGACACGCCGTGCAGGCGAAGTGCGCCGCGTGGACGCTCTGCTGGAGCTCGCTCTTCGACTGCGGATGACAGGTGACGCAAGACTCCTCGGCGTTCGCCCGTACCGTCGCGAGGGCGATCGCGAGCGTCACGGACGCGACGCCCGCACGCATCCCGGTCACGGCCGCCGCGCCGCGAGCGCGACCATGACGATCGCGAGCGCGCCGAGCGCCCAACGTGCGAGGCGCGCGCGCGGCGAGTCCGCGCGGCTGCGGTCGAGGAGGGGAACGAGCAGCAGCACCACGAACGTCAGGACGACGGCGAGCGCCGCGGTGCCGCCGGAGAGATGCCGCAGCACCCGGTGCGCGGGCAGGAAATACCAGCGCGGCGCGACTTCCGGAAGCGGCGTGAGTGGATCGGCGGGCGCGAGGAGCGGCGGCGCGAGCAGCGTCGCCAGCGAGAGCAGTGCCCCGCCGAGGAGGAGGATCGCGATCAGGAGACCGAGGCCGAGCGCGAGAAGGCTCCGGTCGCGCCCGCCGGTCGCGGCCGGCGCGCTGTTGATCGCGGCGTACGCGACCACGCCGAGGTGAACCGCGAGCAGGGCGACGACGAACAACGGCAAGACGCCGACGTGAAACGCGTAGAAGCGCAGCAGGACCTCCTCGCCGAGCTCCCAGCCCCCCCAGAACACGTTCAAGAGCGCGCCGCCGATGAGCGGGATCGTGGCGATCGTCTCGCGCGACGCCTCGACCGACCAATAGGCGCGCTGATCCCACGGCAGCAATGCGCCAGTGAAGGCGAACGCCAGCACGATCACGAGGAGGAGAATGCCGCTCACCCACGCGACCCGCCGCGTCCCGCGATACGCGCCTGCGAAGTAGACGCGGACGAGGTGAGCAAGGGTCGCCGCGATCATCAAGTCGGAGCTCCACCAGTGGATCGAGCGCACCAGCCAGCCGAACCGCACGGCGTCAGTGAGGATCGCCATGCTGTAGTGCGCGCGGTCGGCGACCGGGCGGTAGTAGACCATGAGCAACAGGCCCGTGAGCAATTGGACGGCGAAGAGTCCGAGGGCGACGCTGCCGAACGAGGGCAGCGCCGCGATCCGCGCGAGGGCCGATCGCGGCGCCGCCGCCTGTGCGGCGGGCGCCGGCGCCGCCGTCTCAGCTGCGCTCTTCTCCACCCGAGACCTGCACCGCGTCGCCCACCACCGCGACGCGCAAGCGCGGCAACGAGCGGCGCGGCAGCCCGGAGACGACGTTCCCGCGCTCGTCGAAGAGCCCGTTGTGGCACGGGCAGCGGAAGAGTCGGCGCTTCGCTTCCCACGTGACGACGCAGCCCTGGTGCGTGCAGAGCGCGGAGAGCGCGACGAATCCCGTCGGCAGGTTCACGACCCAGACCGGCTCGTCGTCGACGAGCACGAGCTTGCCCTCGCCCGGGACGATCTCGTTCGCGCCGGCGACCTTGCTGCGGCGCGGTCCGAGGCTCGAGCGCACGTCGTTCGGTGTGAACAGATAGGCCGTAATGGCGCCGACGACCGCGGCAGCGCCGCCGAGCAAGGTGCCGGCGAGCAGCCGTCCGAGAAAGGACCGTCGGCTCGGGTCCGACGCCGCGTGTCGCTCGTCGAGCGGCGGCATGTGGCCGATCAGAGGCTCACGGGCGCGTGCGGCCGATCGGCGTCACCGCTTCGGACGCGCAGCCGATTGACGAGCCGACGCCGCCGTCCGCGGCGACCTTCCCCTGTCCCTCTTCCATGGTCTCACTGATCGGATCGTGAGCGAGCGCTTACCACGGTCATTTCAATCAGCGCAAGAAAACGTCGAGACCGACGCGTATCGGCGAACGACTAGACGTCGCCGGCACCGCTCCGCGCCAACGCGCCCGCGACACGGTCGGCGCTCAGCGAAGGAGCGGGCGCGGGGCGCGGAGCGGCGCCGTGCGGCGCAGCGCGCGCTGCGTCTCCATCGCGAGCCCGTACTCCTTCGGCGCGTGGTCGACGCCGTGGCAAGTGAGAAAGCATCGGCCGCTGCCCGCGCCGAGCGCCTGGAACTCGAGCCGGCCGCCGCTCGAGGGCGTCACGACCGCCTGGCCGGCGCGATCGATCACCATGAAGTTCACGAGCGCGCGGTTCGTCCGCGACCCGTGCGCGTCGTGGCAGACCGCGCAGGACGCGCCGTCGGCACCGCTGAGGTGCTGGCGGTGCGGAAAGGGCTGCGCGTCGCTCAGGACCACGGCGCGATTGTGACAGCCGTAGCACAGACGGTACGTCGCGAACGACTCACCGATCGGCGCCCCCTCGAGCTGGTACTCGCGGGCGAGGATCGGCTCGTATTGCGAGCCGTGCGGCCCGGCGGCGCCGGTGCCACCGCCGCGCGGGCTGTCATCGCCGTCGTGGCAGTCGGTGCAGCCGATCATCGAGGACGCGGTGTAGCCGGGCTCGAAGCCGGCGAGCGCCGGGTTTCGCCCGATCGCGACGACCGGATGGTACGAGGCATTGCTGCTGGCGAGCTCGAGCCTCGTGTTGGTCACGTTGTCGGCGCGGGTGAGGAAGGGCGACGGCTGCTCGGTGAGACCGTGGCACTTGAAGCACACCTCGTACTCGACGCTCGCGCGCGACGTCGGGCCGCCGGCGGCGGTGACGCCGCTCACGCCCTCGACCGCGCCGGGGAGCGCCGGCGGCGCGCCGCGCGCTGCGCCGGAGGCGCGGGCGCGATGGGGCTCGTGGCAATCCGCACACTCGACGTGCCGCGGCATCGTGAGCGGATCCTCGCGCGGCTGGTGGACGTCGGTCGTGGCGTCGATCGGATGGACGCTCGGCTTGCGGAACTCGCGCCGCAGGTCCGCCTGCGCGACGGTGCCGCCATGACAGGCGAAGCAGACGTCCTCCTCGCGCGCCGCGGTGAGCAGGCGCTCGGGATGGCCGGCCGCGTGCGGGCGGTGGCAGCCGTCGCAGGCGTTCTCGGCGACCGTCGTGAAACCGTCCTCGGGCCAGGGATTCGTGCCGGCGCCGTTCCAGGTCGCGGCGGAGGTCGCGTGCGCGCTGCTCGGCCAGTCGCGCAGCCGATGGCAGGCGAGGCAGAGCTCGCCGAAGCGCTGCTCGAGGACGAGGAACTTCGGACGCCGGTCCTCGTGCGGGTCGTGGCACGAGGTGCACTGGAGCTGGCCGGTCTCGTCGAGGCGGACGCCGTGGGGAAGGAGCGTGGGATCGGCGAGCTCGGGAACGCGCACCGCGAGCTGCGCGTCGTAGACGAATGACACGGGATGATCGTCGGAGAGGTCGGTGCCGAGCACCGCCGCGCCGGTGAGCGGCCCGAGCGCGGGCCGTGCGCCGCCCTCGAGCTTCCGAATCGCGCCGAGCGCGAGCGTGCCGTCGTGGCACGAGAGGCAGAGGCGGCTCGCGCCGGTCGGCTGGTCCACCTCCGCTTCGAGCGTGGTGCTCTCGTAGGGCCGGTACGTGACGGCGGGCAGCTCGTGGTTCCAGAGGCCGCGTGTCGGACTGGCGTCGTGCGGCGTGTGGCAGAAGATGCAGACGTTCGTGACCTCCGGCGCGCGCGCCGTGCCCGGGCCGCTCGCCGAGAGGTTGTGCACCGTCGACTCGACGCCGGCGTGTGCCGCCGCGGCGGCGAGGACCTGCCCCGCGAGCAGCAGCGCCGCAATGCGGATGGATCGTCCGGTGGCGGCGTGCGCGCGCATCAATCGCTTCCCACGTACTCGAAGACCTGCACGCGCCGGTTGTACGCGTCGGCGACGTAGATGCGGTTGGCCGCGTCGACCGCGATGCCCGCCGGCATCGAGAACTGGCCCGGCAGCCGGCCGCGCGAGCCGAACGCGAGCAGCAACCGCCCATCGCGGTCGAAGACTTGGACGGCGTCGAAGAGCGCGTCGGCGACGTAGATGTGGCCGTGCGCGTCGACCGCGATGCCCTTCGGGCGCGCGAAGTCGCCGCTGCCGTCTCCCGCGTGGCCGAAACTCCAGGCGAACGTCCCCGACGCGGCGCTGAACGCGGTGACGCGGAAATTGAGCGCGTCGCTCACGAGGACCTGGTCCCCGAGGTCGGTCGTGACGAAGCCCGGATAGTTGAGCTCGCCGGGACCCGAGCCGCGCCGACCGAAGGCCGCAAGCCGCGTACCGGCGCGGTCGTAGACCGCGATGCGATGCGAGAGCGCGTCCGCGACGTAGAGGCGGCCGTCGCGCTCGTTCCAGGCGAGACCGGCGGGACGAAGAAGCTCGGGATCGTGGAGCGCGCCGATCGGCGTTCCCGCCGCGTCGAAGCGCACGACGCGGCCGAGCGCCGAGTCGGCGACGAAGAGCTCGCCGGCGTCGGTGAGCGCGACGCCGACCGGGGCGACGAAGGCCGTCGTGTCCGTCC
Organism: Binatia bacterium; assembly: GCA_041485125.1. Lineage (GTDB taxonomy): Bacteria > Desulfobacterota > Binatia > UTPRO1 > UTPRO1 > JBGPIT01. Next base: position 15,088 of record JBGPIT010000064.1, read on the forward strand.
CGACGAGCACCTCGTAGCGCTCGCGACCGAACAGGTGGACGCCGGGAAGACCGGGATCCGCGACCGCGATCCGTCCCGCGGATGCGGCGACGCCGGTCGGGCGCACCATCCGCGGCGGAGTCGCGCCGGTGATCGAGGCGAGCGTCCGACGCCACCACGACGCCTGGAGGCCGAGATCCCGCGGCTCGGTGATCGCTTGGACGTAGCGGATGCGCGGCGCCGCGGGCGGCGCCGGCCACACGAGATCGGGCGCGATCGCCGGCGGGGGTCCGCCCGCGACCCGGACGCACGCCGCGGCGGCAAGCGCCGTGACGACGTACGCGAGCCGTCGCAGCGAGCGGGCCCGTCGCGGCGTCATCGGCCGAACCAACGCGTCACCGAGAAGTGGAAGATGTCACCCATGCTGTCCGTCCGTCCCACCGTGCGCGCCGCGTGCGTGTAGCCGAGCGTTGCCTCGATTTGCCCCACGTGCACCCGGGCGCGAAAGCCGCCCTCGAGAAAGCGCGTGTCGGTCGAAAGCGAGTCCTGCAGCGCGCGCAGTCCCGCGAACCCCTCGACGAAGACCGCCGGAAGCGGCCGCCACGTCGCGAGACCACGCCCGAAGTAGATCTGCGTCGTGCGGTTCGGGTTCGAGAAGTCGAAGAACGACTCGCCCGCCGAGAGCGAGAGGTTGACGTCGCCCGCGAGCGGATAGCTCACCAGCTGCGAGAGCTCGAACGCATTGAAGCTCAGCCGCTCGGAGCGGTAGCGCTCGTACTCCTGGCGGGCGGCGAAGGTCAGCCGGCGCTCGCTCGGCGTCCGCACCTCGAAGCCGACCCGGTCGTCGGTGATGTCCTCGATGAACCCCTCTGCGCTCTGGCCGGCCAACAGCGTCGAGTCGACTTTGGAATGGACGTAGAAGACGCCGGCCCACGGGTAGTCCAGGGCGATGTCATAGTGCGTCGTGAGATCGGAATAGCGGAGATTCGCCGGCACCCGGAAGTCGTAGCTCACGAGCACCGACTGCCCGGGAAGAATCCGTCCGAGTGGGTTGCGATCGATCTGGATGCGGTTGCCGATCAGCGTCACGAAGAAATCGAATCCCTGGTCGAAGATCGTCGTCGCGCCCGCGTCGCTCAGCGAGATCGAGGTCTCGTCGACCGCGGGATTGTCCAGGAAGAAGGGCGCCGGCTCGTTGAACACGTGCTGCTCTTGGAAGACCGAGATCATTCCACCCGGAAGGTTTTGATCCTGGAGCTGATAGGCCGCGCCCGCCCCGGCACTCACGACGCCGTTCCACGGGATCCGCTTGCGGTACGCGAGGTCGAGGAACGGACCGTAGTTCGTCAGGTCGCCCTGGTCGAAGGTCGATCGTGTGCCGGTCGCGCCGAGGTTCGTCGTGAGGCTCTGGTAGAGCTGATGCGTCAGGGTCGCCGACCCGCTGTGCGTCCGCGTCGTCGCGCCGCGCACCTGGAGATCGGCGAAGAGGTAGCTCAGCTGGCTCGAGAAGCCGAGCCCGTGCACGAGCCGCAGCGTC
>JBGPIT010000065.1:0-16544 GCA_041485125.1 Binatia bacterium
CGTCGAGCGGCAGGCCCTTCTGGCGCGTGTACTCATCGAGTGTCGTGACGAACAAGATGATCTGGATGGTGTAGGTCTCGCCCGCTGCGTCGCGACCGTGGACGAAGGTGTTGATGCGGCCGAGCGTGGTGTAGGTGTGCGTCACGGCCTCGCCCGTCGCTTGAGCTGTGCCGTCGCCGAAGTCCCAGGTGAAGCTGTAGGGCGGCGTGCCGTTGCGGGCCCGAACCTGCAAGTCGACCGTCATCGGGATCGGCCCGAAGTACTGGCTGACGGTCACTGCGAGCTGGAACGCGGACTCGAAGGGATCGTCGAACTCGTCCCCCTCCTCTTCGCCGGGCTCAGGGGAGGAAGTCGGTGCCGGGACCGAGATGGAGGCGGCAGGCGTGTCCCCGGGCGATGACGACGTGCTTGGATGCGCCGTCGTGTGCGGTTCGGGTGTTGCGCCAGGGGGCACCGCGCGCTCGTCTCCGGCACGCGAGCAGGCGATCGAGAGCAGCAGGATCAGCAAGGAGAGCCGTGACGCGGCTCTCATTCAGACGGGAAGGGACGAAGCGGCCTCACCGCCCGCCCCTGGTGGGGGCGGGCGGTGTCGTGGACGGCCAATCGAAGGAGAGATGAAGAGTACAAATGCAGGCCCGAGCCAGGTTAGGCTCGGCGATCAGGGCGCGAGCCAGCTGCCGAGATTCGCGAAAGTATTGCCGTTTTCGTCGCCGACGGTGACCGACACCAGCTCGATGCTGGCGCAGTGCGGAAGCCCGTTCTGGCCGATCCCGTTCAGCAGTGCATCCGCCGACGTGTCGATGTGCGCGCTGCCGTTGATGATCGAGAACGGAAACGGCGCCGGGAAGTCGATCACGGTCATTGGAACGTCGTCGCCGAGCGACGGCGTGCCCTGACGGTCACGCAGGGTCGCTCGGGCGACCGTGGAAAGCGTCCCATTGCCACTCGCACGACCCGCTTGGTCGAGGACGTTCGAGATCGCGAACTGGATGTGCAGATCGCCGGTCTCGCCGACCGGGTTGAGCGGGTTTGGCGCCAGACGATACGGCTCACGAGTGGGTTTGATCGTGATCCGTGCCGAGCCGTTCCGCGTATCGAAGAACCACCCGTTCGGCGGATCACCCGCCTGCTGGTTGAACGTCTCCGGTGGCTTGCAGCTCGGCACACCACCCCCGGTCGTTGCATTGGGGGTGTTGCCGCCGGGATTGCCGCAGGAAACGAAGGCCTGGACGAAGTTCGCCTTGAAGGTCACGGTCTTCTTCGGATGGTTGAAGCCGCATCCTTGTGCGCGGGCCGCGTTCGCCGTGAAACCGATCGCGAGGACCGCCACAAGGGTCATCAGCAGATGCTTATTCATGGTACCCTCCTTAGGAATGGGTTGGCTGTCGACGCGATCCATCACTCTGGGATGAAACTGCCAAGGTTGGCGAAGGTGTTGCCGTTCTCGTCAGCGATCGTGATCGAAACCACCTCGATGTTGGAGCATGCCGGCAGACCTGGTTGGCCAATCCCGTTCAGCAGCACGTTCGCCGAGGTCTTGAGCGTCGCGGAGCCGTTCGTGAGACTGAACGCGAAGGGTGCCGGGAAGTCGATCACGGTCATGTCGCCGTTGGTCGAATCGTCGAAGGTCGCGCGAGCGACTGTCGACAGCGTACCGCCGCCGCTCGCGGGCCCGGCCGCATCGACCACGCCCCGGAGCACCAGCTTGACCGCGAGGTCCTTGCTATCGGGCGGGTTGAGGATGTTCACGACGTGATTCGAGGTCGGGCGGATGCGGACGGTGCCGAAGCCTTTGCGCTCGTTCCAGAGCCACCCATTGGGCGGATTTCCAGCCTGCTGATTGAACGTCTCCGGTGGTGCGCAGCTCGGCACTCCGCCCTCGGTGGTATCGTTCGGCACGTTGCCACCGGGATTTCCGCAGGAGACGAATGCCGAAACGAAGCCTGACTGGAACGTGTTCGCCTTTCCCGGGTGGGGAAAGGCGCATTGCGCGTGGGCAGCGCTCACCGTCAGCGCCAGTGCCGGCGCAATCGCCAGGCCGACTAGCAAGTGCCTCTTCATGGGGTACCCTCCTTCTCTAGTAGCTCTAGGTTGTAGGGGTTGCCGACCGCAGGCGCGCCCCGGTGCCGTGGGCACACCACTGCAGAGGCATTCGTATGGTCGGCGTTGACGCTGTTACAGTTCATGGGTCGTGAAGCTCGTAAGGATCGGTGCGGCACTCACCATCCCGGGGGGTCAGACAGCTCAGCAGCCTGTCGTGATGTCGTCCGTGATGATGCTCACGTCGGCGTTACTGCTGTTTGAAAGAGCATGTCAAGAATTATTTGCGATCGACGTATTATTTGTGGGCAAAAGGAGCCTATTTGCGCCAAGGTGGCGCAGTCGGCCCCATTCTGGTGCCCGCGCCGCCGCGGTTGCGCCGCCGTCGACGCGCTGCGTAATTGATCGGATCTCATGACCGCCCCGATCATCGCTGCCGCCGGCCTCCGCAAGCGCTACGGCGACCATGAGGTCGTGCGCGGTGTCGATTTCACCGTCGAGCGGCGTGAATGCTTCGGCCTCCTCGGGCCGAACGGCGCCGGGAAGACGACCGTGATCCGGATGATCACGTGCTTCTCACCGGTCACCTCCGGTCGACTCGAGGTCTTCGGGCTGCCCATGGTTGCGCGGCATCACGCGGCGATCAAAGCGCGCCTCGGACTCGCGCCGCAGGAGGAGAACCTCGATCCCGACGTCAGCGTCGAGATGAATCTCCTGCTGTACGCGAGCTACTTCGGTATCCCGCGCGCGGAGGCACGAGCACGGGCGAACGCGCTTCTCGAGTTCGCGGCGCTCGCGGAGAAAGCGGGTGCGCGCATCGACACGCTCTCCGGCGGAATGAAGCGACGTCTCGTCCTCGCGCGCGCGCTGATCAACCGTCCCGACCTGCTCGTTCTCGACGAGCCGACCACCGGCCTCGATCCGCAGGCGCGTCACCTGGTGTGGGAGCGCTTGCGCGAGCTCAAGCGCAACGGCGTCGCGATGCTGCTCACGACGCACTACATGGACGAGGCGGCGCAACTCTGCGACCGTCTCGTGGTGATGGACGAGGGTCGCATCATCGCGGCCGGAACGCCGGCGGAGCTGATCGAGCGCTACGTCGGGCAGGAGGTGATCGAGGTGTTCACCGGCGGTGATTCGGCGCGCCGCGCGCGCGTGCTCGACGCTCTCCGTCCCTATGGCGCGCACGTCGAGGAGATCGGTGACGCGGTCGTCGTGCACGTGAACGGTCGCGTCGATCCCCGGCCGATGCTCGCCGCGCTCGCCGGCGAGCAGCTGGTGCATCGGCGCGCCACCTTGGAGGACGTGTTCCTGCGTTTGACCGGTCGCGAGCTCCGCGAATGACCGGGCTCGGACTCTTCCGCGGTGCCGCCCGTGTCTGGCGTCGCGACATGGAGAGCTGGCGCAAGTACCATCGCTCGTCGCTCGTCGGCGCGCTCGGCGAGCCGATTCTCTCGCTCCTCGCGATCGGCTACGGCCTCGGCAAGTTCGTCGCGCTTCCCGGCGAGAGCTACGCGCAGTTTCTCGCGCCCGGCATCCTTGCTGCCGCGGCGATGAACGCCGCCAGCTTCGAAGCGACCTTCGGATCGTTCACCCGCATGACCGAGCAGAAGACCTACGATGCGATCCTCGCGACCCCGATCGGCATCCGCGAGCTGGTCGCGGGCGACGTGCTGTGGGCCGCGTCCAAGGCGACGCTCTCGGGAACGGCCGTGCTCCTGGTCGCGGCCCTCGCGGGCTTGGTGCACAGCGCGTGGGCGCTGCTGCTGCCGCCGGTCGCGCTGTTGATCGGCCTCGTCTTCGGCGCGATGGGGCTGATCGTCTCGGCGCGCGCACCGGCGTACGACTTCTTCACCTACTACTTCACGCTCGTGATCACCGTCATGTACCTGTTCTCGGGAGTGTTCTTCCCGATCGAGAGCCTGCCGCCGTGGGCGCGCACCGCCGCCTGGGCCCTGCCGCTCACGCACGCCGTCGCGATCGTGCGCGCGCTCGTCCAGGGCAGCGTCGGCCCGATCGTCGTCGTCCACGTGCTGGCGCTGCTCGCCGTCCTGCTCGTGAGCTTCGCGGTCGCCGTGCGGCTGGTCACTCGGCGGCTGATCGCGTGACGGCGCCCGACGCCGGCCTTGTCGCGCCGGACCTCGCCGTTCGCGCGCGACGCTTCATCGCGGTCGCGGGTCTCGTCGCGCGCATCTACGGCGGCTACAAGCTGATCCAGACCGCTGGAAAGCTCGGCGCGCGCACCGGCGCGCGCTATGCGCGCCATCACCGCCGGAGCGCGGAGCGCGCGTATCGCTTGGCGACGCGGCTCGAAGGGCTGCCGATCAAGGCCGCGCAGTTTCTCGGCTCGCGCGCCGACATCCTGCCGGCCGAGTACGTGACCGTCCTCTCCCGACTGCAAGATCGCGTCCCGCCGCGGCCGCTCGCGACGTTGACGCCGCTCCTCGCGCGCGAGCTCGGACCGAGATGGCGCGACGCCTTCGCCGAGCTCGATCCGACCCCGATCGCGTCGGCGTCGCTCGCGCAGGTCCATCGCGCGCGGCTTCCGGGCGGCCGCGAGGTCGCGGTGAAGATCCAGTATCCGGAGATCACCCGGCTGGTCGCGATCGATCTCCGCAACTTCGCGTTCTTGGTCCGGCTGCTGGCGCGGCTCGAGCCGAGCTTCGATTTCCGCGTGCTCATCGACGAGGTGGAGAAGTACGTGCCGCTCGAGCTCGACTTCGAGCACGAGGCGGCCAACGCCGCGCGCATGCGCGCCAATCTCGCCGGGCACGCCGACGTGCTCGTGCCCGAGATCGTGCGCGAGCTCAGCACGCGCCGTGTGCTGGTGATGGAGTATGCGCCGGGCGTCCGCATCACCGACCTCGCCGGGCTGCGCGCGCTCGGCATCGAACCGAAGGCGATGGCCGAACGCCTGATCGCACTCTTCTGCGAGCAGATCCTGGTGCACGGCTTCTTCCACGCCGACCCGCACCCGGGAAACATCCTCGTCCAGCCGGGCGGCCGGATGGTGCTCCTCGACTTCGGTCTCGCGAAGGATCTGCCGCCGCAGTTCCGCACCGGCATCGCGTCCTTGGCGGCCGCGATCATGAGTGGCGACCGAGCGCGGGTGGCGGCCGCGTTTCGCGCAATCGGCTTCGAGACCCGCGAGGGCTCGGACGAGAGCCTGTGGCTCATCGGCGAAGCCTTCCTCGGATGGGCGCTTCGCACCGGACGCTCCTACGCCGATCCGGAGATGGCGGCACGGTTCAGCGCCGAGATGCCGCCGGTAATGCGCGCGAACCCGCTCGTCCGCGTTCCCGGCGACGTCCTCCTGATCGGCCGCGTGCTCGGCCTGCTCTCGGGCATCGGAAAGCAGCTCGGCTCGGAGGTCGACATCGGCGCGATGCTGCTGCCGTACCTGGCGGGCGTGGTGACGCCGGGCCGGTCGTCGGCCGGCGCCGACGCGGTCAACTGAGGAGATCGAGCTCGCGCCCGATCCCGCGCGTGCGCGCCAGCTGATACGCGTGCCACGCGACGACGAGATCTTGAAAGGCGAGCCCGACGCCGCCGTAGACCGTCGTCTGATCGGCCGACGTGCGACCCGGATGCGTGCCGGCGAGCACCTCGCCGAGCTCCGCGTCGATCGCGTCGGCGCCAAGACCGGCGCCGCCGATCGCGCCCATGCGCATCGCGAGCTCGCGGTCGTCGCCAGACGAATACGGCGGCGCGGATGATCTCGGCGCTCACCTCACACTTACCGGGCTCGTCCGGGCCGAGCGTCGTGACGTGCGTGCCGGGGCGGAGCATGGCCGGAAAGAGGAACGGCGCACGTGACCACGTCGCGACCAGGAGGATCTCGCCCTGCGCGACCGCCGTCTCGAGCGACGCGCTGGTCTCGACGGGCACCGCGAGCTCGCCGATCATGCGCGCCGCGAACGCCTGCGCGCGCCGTGCGTCGGTGTCGTAGACGGCAACCTGCCGGATCGGCCGCAGCATCGCGAGCGCGCGGAGCTGGTGCTCGCCTTGCACGCCGGCGCCGACGACGACGATCCGCTCCGCCTCGGCGCGCGCGAGCATGTCCGCCGCGCGCGCGCTGGTGAGGCCCGTGCGCACCGCGGTCAGATAGGTCGAGTCCATGATCGCGAGCAGCTCCCCGCTGTCGGAATCGTGCAGGCAGAGCACGCCGCGAATGGCGGGCTGCTCGGCCGGGAACTTCGCGTGGACCTTGACGGTGTACGCGGGGATGCCGGCGACGACACCGGGAAAGAGGACCGTCGCGGTGCCGGGACCGGGCAGCGTCGAGCGGACGCGCTCTGCGCGGACGTCCGCGCCGGTCGAGTAGGCGCGGAACCCGGCACGGAGCGACGGCACGAGCGCCGCCGGATCGACGAGGCGCTCGACCTCTGAGCGTGTCAGGAGGAGGGTCGGCATGGCGCGACGACGCCGGTCAATGCTCGATGCGGAAGTCGTGCAGGTCGGCCGGCGGCGGCTCGGGGCTCGCCGCTACCTTGGTGACCCGCGCGCCGGAGGGCCCCTCGTGCGACCACGCGACGAGCGCCCGCACCGCGGCGGCCTCGCCGGTGACGAGCGCTTCGACGCTGCCGTCCGGAAGGTTGCGCACCCAGCCGGCGACGCCGAGCCGGCGCGCCTCATGCTGCATCGAGCCCCGGAACCACACGCCTTGCACGCGGCCCTGGATCCGCAATCGGACGCATTCGGTCACCGTGCGCCGTCCTTGCGGTCACGGTGCGTTCGCTTCGCGGCGCGCGGCGCGCGGGGCTTCGTCGGGGTCGCGCCGGCGGCGCGCGGGCGGCGGGACTTCGCGTCGCCTCCGCCGGCGTTCACGTCTCGCGCCTTGCGCGCGCGGGCCGGCTTCTCGGATGCGGTTGCGTCCTTCTTTTTCCGCGCGCGCGGCTCGGGCGGAGGCGCTGTGCGCGTCGTGACCGGCGGCACGCCGTCGGCGAGGAAGCGCAGCAACGCCGCCTCGTCGAGGATCGGCGTGCCGAGCTTCCGCGCCTTCGCGAGCTTCGAGCCGGGATCGGCGCCGACGACGATGTAGCCGGTCTGCTTGCTGACGCTGCTCGCGATCTTGCCGCCGGCGGCGACGATGCGGCGCTCGGCCTCGCCGCGGGTGAGACTCTCGAGGCTGCCGGTGAGGACGAACGAGCGGCCCGCGAGCGGCCCCGTTGCGATCGCCGGTGCCTGCGGCTCGACGCCGGCGTCCAGCAGGTGCTGCACCACGCGGCGATTGGCGGGCTCCGCGAAGAAGCTGTGCACCGCCGCCGCGACCTCGGGGCCGATGCCGTGGACGGCGAGCAGCTCCTCTTCCGTGACGTCCATGAGACGGCCGACGTCGCGGAACTCCTCGGCGAGCACACGGGCGAGGTGATCGCCGACGTGGCGGATGCCGAGGGCGTAGAGGAAGCGTTCGAGCGGCGGCCGTTTGCTGCCTTCGATCTGCCCGACGATGTTGGCGGCCGACTTCTCGGCCATGCGCTCGAGCGCGGCGAGCTGCGCGGCGTCGACGCGGTAGAGGTCGGCGAAGTCGCGCACCAGCTCGGTCGCGACCAGCTGGTCGACGAGCTTCTCGCCGAGGCCGTCGATGTCGAGCGCGTTCCGCGAGGCGAAGTGCCGAATGCGCGACTTGAGCTGCGCCGGGCAGGCCGCGTTGATGCAGCGGTAGGCGACCTCGCCCTCCTCGCGCACCACGTGGCCGCCGCAGCCGGGGACCGGACAGGTCGTCGGCATGTGGAACTTCGGTCGCCGTCCGGCGCGCCGCTCGAGGACGCGGACGACGTAGGGAATCACGTCGCCGGCGCGTTCGAGGAGAATCGTGTCGCCGACGCGGATGTCCTTGCGCTCGATCTCGTCCATGTTGTGCAGCGAGGCGTTCCGGACCGTGACGCCGCCGACCGCAACCGGCCGCAGCACCGCGATCGGCGTCACCGTACCGAGCCGGCCCACCGACGGCACGATGTCCTCGACTACCGTCGTCGCCTGCTGCGCCTTGAACTTGTATGCGACCGCCCAGCGCGGTGACCGTGATACCTGACCCAGGCGCTCCTGCAGCGCCCAGTCGTCGACCTTGAGGACGACGCCGTCGATCTCGTAGGCGAGCTGGTCGCGCGTCTCGGCGAGCTTGCGGTAGTGCGCGAGCGCCTCGTCGACGCCGGCGCAGAGCCGGTTGAGCGGGTTCACCTTGAGGCCCCAGCGCGCCAGCGTGCGCAGGAACTCGACGTGCGTCGACGGGAAAGCCGGGCCGCCGGTCTCTGCCGGCACGATCACGCCGACGCCGTGGCAGAAGACGCTGAGCGGGCGGCGCGCGGTCACGCGCGAGTCGAGCTGGCGGAGCGAGCCGGCCGCCGCGTTCCGCGGATTCGCGAAGAGCGGCTCACCCGCCTCGGCGCGCTCGGCGTTCAGACGCTGGAAGCCGGCCTTGGAGTAGATCACCTCGCCGCGCACTTCGAGGCGCTCGGGAATGGGCGGTGCCGCCGGATCGGCGACCAGGGTGAGCGGGATGCTCTTGATGGTCTTCAAGTTCGCGGTGACGTCCTCGCCGGTCGAGCCGTCACCGCGCGTCGAGCCGACGGTCAGGCGGCCGTGCTCGTAGACGAGCTCGATCGCGACCCCGTCGAGCTTCGGCTCCGCGACGTAGGTGATCGGCGCCTCGGTGCGGAGCGCGCGTTTCACGCGCTGGTCGAACTCGAGCACCTCCTCCTCGCTCATCGCGTTTTGCAGCGACAGCATCGGCTCGCTGTGTCGGACCTTGGCGAAGCGCTCCGCGGGCGGCGCGCCGACCCGCCGGGTCGGCGAGTCGTCGGTGCAGAGCGCAGGGTGCGCCGCCTCGAGCTCTTGGAGCCGCCGGAAGAGCGCGTCGTACTCCGCGTCCGAGATTTCGGGCGCGTCGAGCACGTAGTAGAGGCGATTGTGGCGCTCGATGTCGCCGCGCAGGCGGGCCGCCTCGTCACGGTCGCGGGTCGGAACGTCGGTCACGCGCGCCTCACCAGCTCTCGCAGGGATCTCTGCCATCGGATCGTCGTCACGCGCGGGCTCGGCGTGTCGCTTTTCCATAGCGAGAGAGCAGGATCGCCGCCAGATCGTGGGCCGACTGGGGTTGGCTTCGACCCCTCCGCCGGGCAGTATCGGCCGATGCTTGAATCTGCGTGGTGGTGGCGGCGCCGGTCGGTCTGCGATCGGCGGAGGTATCGGCTTGCCGGGTGCGGTGTGCGGTGGCGAGTGGCCATGGTGGTTGCCGGGCTCGTGCTGCTCGGGAACGGGATCGCCTCGGCGGCGCTCCAGATTCCGGTCGAGCGGACGCAGCTCGCGAACGGGCTCACCGTCCTGGTCCACGAGGACCAGTCGGTGCCGGTCGTGAGCGTCTACATCTTCTACCGCTCGGGGTCGCGGAACGAGCGACCCGGGATGACCGGGATCGCGCACCTCTTCGAGCACATGATGTTCAACGGCGGCGAGCATACCGAAGGCAAGTTCGACGAGATCATCGAAGGCAACGGCGGCTCGACCAACGGCTACACCACGCGCGACTTCACCGCCTACATGGAGAGCTTCCCGGTGCCGGCGCTCGAGCGCGTCCTCTGGCTCGAGGCCGATCGCATGCGCGCGCTCGCGATCACGCCGAAGAACCTCGAGCAGGAGCGCGGGATCGTGAAGGAGGAGCGCCGCCTGCGCGTCGACGACAGCCCGGGCGGGAAGCTCTACGAGGAGCTCTACCTCGCCGCCTACGTCGAGAGCAGCTACCGCTGGAACACGGTGGGCTTCATGGCCGATCTCGACCAGATCACGCTCGAGGACGCCAAGGAGTACTTCCGGACCTACTACGCGCCGAACAACGCCGCCTTGGTCATCGCCGGCGCGATCACCCCCGCCGACGGCTTCGCGCTCGCCGAGAAATACTTCGGGGACATTCCCCGCCAAGCGCCGCCACGGAAGGTCGTGAACGTCGAGCCGCCGCAGCGCGGGCCGAAGCGCGTGCTCTTCCGGAAGGTCGCGCAGCTACCGGCGCTCGCGATCGGCTATCACGTCGTCGAGGCGACGCATGTCGACCGCGCCGCGATCGACGTGCTGCAGACGATTCTCTCCGACGGCGAGAGCTCGCGATTCTACGTGGACGTCGTGCGCGCCAAGCAGCTCGCGACCAGCGTCGACGCCGACTTCAACTGGGGCGTGGACGCGGAGCTCTTCTGGCTGTTCGCGCAGGCGCGGCCGGGCAAATCGACGCGCGCGTTGGAGGCGGCGATCGACGACGTGGTCGCGCGCGCCCGCTCGCACGCGCCGGACGAGCGCGAGCTGCGGAAGGCGAAGAACGAGCTCGAGGCCGACTACGTGCGCGGCCTGAAGACCGTCTCCGGCAAGGCGAACCAGATCGGCTTCTACGAGACCGTCTTCGGCGACTATCACGCCATGTTCGGTCAGGTGGATCTTTGGGAGGCCGTGACCGCCGCCGACGTGCAGCGCGTGGCGCGACAGTACTTGGTCGACGACAACAAGACGGTCGTCGAGCTGGTGCCGGAGCGCGGCAGCGCGGCGCCCGGCGGAAAGCCGGCGCCCCAGGGGCCGCCGGAGGCACCCGGCAAACCGGGCGTGCTGTCGCGCGCGGAGGTCGAGTGATGCGCGCCCGCGCCGTCGCCCTCTTCCTCGTCGCGACGCTGGCGTTCGCCGCCGGCGGTTGCCGTGCGCTCGGGCGCGAGCGTGGGCGCGACCTCACCACGCCGCCGCCGGCCGGGAAGCCCGCCGCGAAGCTCCAGGTGCCGCCGATCCAGGAGCGCAAGCTGTCGAACGGGCTCACGGTGCTGGTCGCCGAGTACCACGAGCTGCCGCTCGTCGTGTTCCAGCTCCTGATGCAAGGCGGCGCCGCCTACGATCCGGCCGGGAAGGGCGGCGTCGCGGAGCTGACCGCGGATCTGCTCCGGCAAGGGACGCAACGCCGCAGCGCCGAGGAGCTCGCGCGCGAGATCGAGTTTCTCGGCGGCGAGCTGAGCGCCGACGCCAGCTACGATTTCTCGACCGTCGGTGCCGAGTTCCTCGCCAAAGACCTCGACCGCGGGCTCGACCTCTTCTCCGACGTCGTCTTGCATCCGGCCTTTCGCAGCGACGAGTTCGGGCGCGCCCAAGGGATGGCGCTTGCCGGCATCGTCGCCGCGCGCGACAACCCGAGCGCGATCGCCGATCGCTGCTTTCAGACCTTTCTCTACGGCAAGCATCCGTACGGCCACGCGTCGGTGGGTACCGAGCGGACGGTGAAGAGCCTCACACAAGGCGACATCCGCGAGTTCTACCGGCGCTACTACGGTCCGGCCCGCGCGGTCCTGGTCATGATCGGTGACGCGCCGGCGGACGTGCTGGCGGCGAAGGCGGAGCGCGCTTTCGGCGGCTGGCATTCGGCCGCCGAGCCGCCGAGCGCTCTGCCCGCACCGGCGCGCGTGACCGGCCGGCGGATGCTGCTCGTCGACAAGCCGGACGCGACGCAGACGCACATCCGGGTCGGCAACATCGCGATCGCGCGCACCGACCCGGCCTACGTGTCGGCGGCCGTCACGAGCGCGATCCTCGGCGGTGGCTTCGGCTCGCGCCTCATCGACGAGCTGCGAGTGAAGCGGAGCCTCACCTATGGCGCCTGGAGCTACTTCGCGGCGCGGAAAGCGCCGGGCGATTTCCGGGTTGGGACCTTCACCAAGGTCGCGACCACCGGTGAGGCGCTCGGGGTCACGCTCGACGTCCTCGACCAGTTCGTTGCGGGCGGACCGACGACGGCCGAGCTCGATCGCGCCAAGAGCCTGCTGAGCGGGCAGTACCCGCTCCAGCTCGAGACGCCGAACGCGATCGCGGGCAAGCTCGCCGAGCTGCAGGCCTACGGCTTGCCACGCAGCGACATCGAGACGCTGCCGGCACGCGTCCTGGCGGTCGGCGAGAACGACGTGCGCGAGATGGCGCGTCGCTACGTGCCGGTGCAGGACGCGGCGATCGTAGTGGTCGGACCGGCGGAGCAGGTCGCGCCGCAGCTCGCGCGTTTCGGGCAGGTGGTGCGGACGACGCCCGAAGTCTGCGATGCGCCGAACGGTCCGACAGCGGCGCGGTGACCGTCACTCGCGTCGGGTGCTCGGCTGGTCGGCGCTCTCGACCAGCACCAGGTCGATCTGCTTGCGCTCGACCGAGACGCTCGCGACCCGCACCGTGACCGGATCACCCAGGCGGAACGTGCGGCGGCCGCGACGGCCCTGGAGCATGTGGCGCTCCTCGATGAGCTCGTAGCGGTCGTCCATCAGCGTCGCGACGTGCACCAGACCGTCGATGAAGTAGCGCTCGAGCTCGACGAAGAAGCCGAACGGGACGACGCCGGAAACGAATCCGGTGAAAGTCTCGCCGACCTTGTCCTGCATGAACTGCACCTTCTTCAGCTGCACGACCTCGCGCTCGGCGTCCATGGCGACCCGCTCGCGCTGCGAGCTCTCCTCGCAGATCGCCGGCAGCTCGGCCGCGATCGCCCCGAGCTCGCGGGTGTCGTGGCGGAGCGCGGCCGCGAGGGTCCGGTGCAGGACGAGGTCGGGATAGCGGCGGATCGGCGAGGTGAAGTGCGTGTAGGTCGGCGCCGCGAGGCCGAAGTGGCCGGCGTTCACGGGCGAGTAGCGCGCCTGCTTCATAGTGCGCAGGAGGACGGTGTTGACCAGACGCTCTTCGGGCCGTCCGACGACGCGGGCGAGCGCGTGCTGGAATGCGACGGGCGTCACGTCGTCGGTGCGCGGCAGGCGGACGCCGAACCCGGCGAGAAAGCGCGCGAGCTCGTCGAGCGCCTCCGGCTCGGGCGGCTCGTGGATGCGGTAGGGCATCGGGATGCGGCGTGCCGTCAGGTACTGCGCCACGGCCTCGTTGGCGGCGAGCATGAAGCTCTCGATGAGACGGTGCGCGACGTTGCGCTCGGCTTTGACGATGTTCTCGGGGCGGCCGCGCAGGTCGAGGACGATCTCCGCCTCGGGGAGGTCGAAGTCGATCGAGCCGCGGTGGCGGCGCATGCCGGCGAGAAGATCGGCAATCTCGGCCATGCGCTCGAGATCGTCGACGAGGGGTGCGTGCCGGCGCCGCACCGTGAGGTCGCCGTCCTCGACGATCTGCCGCACCTCGGTGTACGTGAGTCGCGCGCGACTTCGCATCACACCGGGGAAGATCGCCGCGCCGAGCGTCTCGCCGCGGGAGTTGAAGTCGAGGGCGACGGCTTGCACCAGCCGGTCGACGTCGGGATTCAGGCTGCAGATGCCGTTCGAGAGCTCCTCGGGGAGCATCGGGATGACCCGGTCCGGGAAGTAGACGCTGGTGCCGCGGGCACGGGCCTCGAGATCGAGCGCGCTGCCGCGCGCGACGTACGCCGCGACGTCGGCGATCGCGACCACCAGACGCGTGCCGCCGCCGGGGGCGTCGGTCAGCGCCACCGCGTCGTCGAAGTCGCGCGCGTTCTCGCCGTCGATGGTGACGAGCGGCAGGCCGCGGAGGTCGAGGCGCTCCGCGATCACGGGCGTGTCGCGCCACGGGCGCGGCCGCGACGGCGGAGGCGGCAGGAGGGCGGCGAGGTCGTCGCTCGATGCTTCGCCGTGCGGCACCTCGCGCGGCACACGCGCCGCCTCGCGGCGGACCGCCTCGGGGAAGTCGCGCGGCAGGTCGTGCTTGTGGATGATCGACTCGGTCTCGACGCGCGGATCGCTCGCGGGGCCGAGGACGACGGTGAGGCGCGCCTCGATGTCCCCGTGCTCGTCGGGGTAGCGGGTGATCTCGGCGACGACGAGGTCACCGTCGTTGAACGGCGGCGCGTCGGCGGGCGCGGGCTCGGCAAGGCGGACCCGGTACGGGACGCGCGGATCTTGCGGCAGCACGTACGTGCCGGTGCGGCCGCGCCGCACGACCCCGACGATCCGCGCGGTGCGGCGCTCGAGGATCTGCACGACCTGGCCCTCGAGGCGCTCTCCCGAGTCGCGGCCGCGGCGGAGGACCGAAGCGAGGACGCGGTCGCCGTGCATTGCCGGCCGGATTCCCGAGCCGCGGACGTAGAGGTCCTGGCGATCGGGGCGGGCGCGCGGTGCCGCGGTCTCGCCGCGGCCGCGGCGCCCCCGTCCGCGACCGTCGCGTGGCTCGCGCGCGCCGCGGCGGCCCTTGGCGCGTCGCTGCTCCGGCTCGCTGCGGTCGCGGGCACCGCCTTCTACCTCGACCGTCGTCTCGGTGCCGCGTGGCGGCGCCGTGAGATCGTCCTTCTCGGCGATCAGGAAGCCGAAGCCGTCCGGGTGGACGCTGAGACGGCCGGCGCGAAGATGCTGCCGCGCCGAGAGCGCGAAGCGGTCGCGCTTCGCCTCGACGACGGTGCCGCGGCGGAGCAGCTGTCTGAGGGCGCGTGTCGCCAGCGGCCGTTCGTGGGGCGTGAAGTGGGCGCGCCGGAGAAGCTCGTCGGTGCTCAGGAGTCGGCGGCCGGCGCCGTCGAGCGCGGCGACGAGGCGCGGTGCGAGCTCCCGCAAGGTCTCGTCATCGGCCGCCGACGCTTCGGCGGAGATCTGCTCGTCGCGGCCCGCGGCAAACGGTCTCTCGGGCGCGGACTCGGGGAGGTCCTCGCCGTCGTGGCGGCGATGCGTGGACGCACGGGCGCCTCGGCGCGGCTTTCGTTGCGGGCGTTTGCGGGGGAGGGTTCGACCCTTCGGTGAGCGTGTTCGACGGATGGTGGTGCGTCTACTCGTTCGAAGTGAGGTAGGTGTAGCCCTCGAGCGCTTCCTCGTAGCGACGGAGCAGCCGACCCGACTCGGCCATCGTGAGGCGCTTGTCGCGGAGCGCGGCCTCGACGGCGCGGCGCACGCGCGAGACCAGATCGGCCTTCGAGTACTGGACGTAGGTCAGCACGTCCGCGACCGAGTCGCCCTCGACGACGTGCTCGACCCGGTAGTCGTCGCCGTCGAGCCGGACGTGGACGGCGTCGGTGTCGCCGAAGAGGTTGTGCAGATCTCCCAGGATCTCCTGGTACGCGCCGACCAGGAAGCTCGCGATGTAGTAGGGCTCGCCGTTCAACGGGTGCAGCTCGAGCGAGTGCTTCACGTCTCGCAAGTCGATGAACTGATCCATCTTGCCGTCGCTGTCGCAGGTGAGGTCGGCGAGGATGCCTTGGCGCGTGGGGACCCGGGTCAGACGGTCGATCGGCATCGTCGGGAAGAGCTGGCGGACGGCCCAGTGGTCGGGGACCGACTGGAAGATGGAGAAGTTGCAGTAGTAGGTGTCCGAAAGCTGGCGCTCGAGGCCCTCGAGATCGTCGGGGACGTAGGGTAGGTCGCGGACGATCTTGAGGATGCGTTCGCAGGTGGCCCAGAACAGCTGCTCGACGCGCGCGCGGGCTTTCAGGTCGAGGTAGCCGAGGTTGAAGGCGGTGATCGCCTCTTCCTTGATCTGCAGGGCGTCGTGGTACGCCTCCTGGAAGTTCTTCCGGGAGACGCCGGCGTAGGTCTCGTAGAGCTGCTTGATGACCGCGTGCTCGTTCTCGTCGACCGACTCGGGAATCTGGCCGACCAGCATCTCGTTGGTGCCGAGCACGTTGAAGACGAGGACGGAGTGGTGCGCGACCAGGGCGCGGCCCGACTCGGTGACGATGTCCGGGTGCGGCACGTTCTTCTCGTTGCAGACCTCGGCGATCTGGCTGACGATGTCGCTCGCGTACTCCTGCAGCGTGTAGTTGACCGACGAGTGGAAGTTGCTCTGGCTGCCGTCGTAGTCGACGCCGAGTCCGCCGCCGCAGTCGAGGAAGCGCATGTTGGCGCCGAGGAGGTGGAGCTCGACGAAGATGCGACTCGACTCGCGCAGCGCGTCCTTCACGGCGCGGATGTTCGTGATCTGTGAGCCGATGTGGAAGTGGAGGAGCTGGAGACAGTCGAGCATGCCCTCGGCGCGCAGGCGCTCGACGGAAGCGACGATTTCCGCGGTGGTGAGCCCGAACTTCGAGCGGTCGCCGGTCGACTCGACCCACTTGCCGGCGCCCTTGGTGGTGAGGCGGGCACGGACGCCGATGACGGGGCGGATGTCGAGGTCGCGCGACGCTTGGATCAGGGTCTCGAGCTCGCCGATCTGGTCGATGACGATGATGACCTGGCGGCCGAGCTTCTGCGCGAGCAGCGCGGTCTCGATGTAGGCGCGGTCTTTGTAGCCGTTGCAGAGGATCAGGGCTTCCGGGTTGTCCTGCAGCGCGAGGGCCACGAGCAGCTCCGGCTTGGAGCCGGCCTCGATGCCGAGGTTGAACGGGCGGCCGTACTCGACCAGCTCCTCGACCACGTGGCGCTGCTGGTTCACCTTGATCGGGTACACGCCGCGATACTGACCGCGGTAGTCGTTTTCGGCGATGGCCTGCTGGAAGGAGCCGCAGAGCTGCTGGATGCGGGTGCGGAGGATGTCCGAGAAGCGGATCAGCAGCGGCAGGTTGAGGCCGCGGCTGCGCAGATCGTCGACGAGCTCTTTGAGATCGATGCGGGCCGATCCTGGTCCGCCCGGCGTGA
>JBGPIT010000066.1:0-16522 GCA_041485125.1 Binatia bacterium
CGATCGTCATCGCCGATCTCCTGGCGAGCGTGCGGTCCACCGGGATCGCGAGCGCGGGACCGGGAGTCGCGTGACCGTCACCGCGATCGTGCCGGTCCGGAACGGGGGTCGTTACCTCGGTGCCGCGCTCGCCAGCATCCGCGCCCAGACCCGGCGCGCGGACGAGGTGATCGTCGTCGACGACGGGTCGACCGACGGCAGCGCCGAGCTCGCCGAAAGCTACGCCGACGTCCGCTGCATCCGGCAGGCGAGCCAGGGCTGCGCCGCCGCCCGCAATGCCGGCATCGCGGCGGCGCGCGGCGACCTGCTCGCGTTCCTCGATGCCGACGACGAGTGGACCGAGGACAAGCTCGCCGTCCAAGTGGCGTACCTCGAGGAGCACCGCGCGGTGCCGTACGTGCTCGCGCGCCAGACGATCCATCTCGAGCCCGGAGTGACGCGGCCGGCCGGCCTCAGACCGGAGCACCTCGAGCACGATCAGGTCGGCTACCTGCCGAGCACGCTCGTCGCGCGCCGCGAGGTGTTCGCGCAGATCGGCGGATTCGACGCCGGCTACGCGGTCGCGAGCGACGTCGAGTGGTTCGTGCGGGCCAAGGACGCGGGCCTGCTGCCCGTCGTCGTGCCGCGCGTGCTGGTGCGGCGCCGCCTGCACACGACGAACGTGTCGTCGGCCGTCGCGCCGAACCACGCCGCCCTGCTGCGCATCTTCAAGGCCTCCATCGATCGCCAGCGGGGTACGCAGTGATCGCGGGCGGGCCGATCCCGCGCGTGAGCGTGGTCGTGCCGGTACGGAACGGCCGCCGCTATCTCGGCGCCGCGATCGAGAGCGTCCTCGCCGAGGGCGGCGCCGGCGTGGAAGTGATCGTCGTCGATGATGGCTCCACCGATGAGAGCCATGTCGTCGCTGCCGCGTTCGGCCCGCAGGTTCTCTGCGTCCGACAAGAGCCCTCGGGTATCGCGGCGGCGCGCAACCGCGGTGTCGCGCTTGCGCGCGCCGGCGTGATCGGCTTCGTCGACGCCGACGACCTCTGGACGGCAGGGCGGCTCGACGCGCAGCTCGCGGTGCTCGACGACGACCCGAACGTTGCCCTCGTCTTCGGTCACGTCCGGCAGTTCGTGAGTCCCGACCTCGACCCCGAGCGTGCGCGGCGGCTCGTCTGCCGAACCGATGCGGTGCCCGGTCTGGTGCCCGGGGCGATGCTCGCGCGCGCGTCGGCGTTCGATCGCGTCGGCGCGTTCTCGAACGAGTGGCGGGTCGGCGAGTTCATCGATTGGTATGGTCGCGCCGTCGACGCCGGCCTCGCCATCCGCATGCTGCCCGACGTCGTGCTGCTGCGCCGCGTGCACGACGCGAACCACGGCATCGTCGCGGCCGACGCGCGTGCCGACTACGTGCGCGTCGTGAAGGCCGCCCTCGACCGCCGTCGCGCGGGCACGCCGGAGCGCTCGTGAACGCTGCTCATGCCAATACCTCGAGGCCGCGCTCGCCCGTCTGGTACACGCTCCTCACTCCCCACAGGTGCGCTTCGGGATCGAGCGTGACCACCGACTTCAAGACGATCGTCGAACTTTCGTCGAGGCGGAGGCCGAGGTCGAGCGCACCGTTTCCCTTGCGGAAGGTCGCAAGCGCGATCGCCGGTCCCGCTGCTCTTCCGATGCGGACCTCGATGCCGTGGCTCGCGAGATAGGCGGTCGTCGAGATCTTCGCGCCCCCCTCGTAGATCGTGAACCGCGGCAGGTCCGCGTCCATGAAATCCGGGTGCTCGCCGAGGTGGTCGATCTCGTGAAGGAAGACGCCACCGGGTGCGAGCAGCCGCGCGCTCTCCTCGAGCACCTTGTCCTTGCGGGCGACGTGGGCCAGCACGACTTGGCTGACGACGAAATCGAAGTCGCGAGCCGGAAACCGTGACAGGTTCTGGGCATCAGCGAGATGGATGGTCGGCGACGGCAAACGCCGCGAGGTCTCCGGCGGGAGAATCCGGTAGCGCGCGTTGGTCGCGCGGAGCCCGCGCGCGCCGGTGACCACCGGCCACCGCTCGTGATTGATGCCGTGCAGCTCGACGCCGCCCTCGAAGCGCCCGAGCAGATCCAGCAGCAGCCGTCCCTCGCCGCACCCGATCTCGAGCACGCTGACCCTCCGGCCTCGCGTGAGTCGTTCCGATATCTGGTCGGTGAGAGTCGCGAGCGCCGCCGAGCGCAGCACCTCGTCGAAGCGCGCGAGCCCCCGGTTGTGGTGCTCGCACCCGGAGGACCTGTTCCCGATGCGGCGTCTGAGCCGGGCGATTGCGTCGCGGAGGGCGTGTGTCACGGACCGCACCTAAATCCCCTGAGGATGGCGTGGAATCAATGGGCGCGCCGACGTCGCCGGCCGAGTGGAGGCGGCGGGCACCACGCGCGAAGGCGAGATCGAGACGCACGTGGGGAGTCGCACGACAAGGCGCATGTGAGCGGGTGCAGGCTCGATGCGCAGAGCGCGTCGCCGTCTCAAGACGGGGTGCCGATCGTCGTAAATGGAACACACGTCGCACCCAAGCGGCCGCGTCTTCCTTTCGGGAATGCACTTCCCTGTGCGGCCGTCGTGGCACGCGCGTTGCTCTCTCTGCTACGGCGCCATGGCGATCGTACCAACCAGCCCGAGCCTCCTCCAGGGAGTCGTCGACGACGTCGTGTCGGCGCTTGCCCTGGTGCTCGACGCGCGCCGCGCCGCCGCTCTCATTCTCGACCACGAGGGCGGGAGCTGTAGGACGATCGCGTCGTGGGGCCTGAGCGGCGACGAGCGAGACCGTGTCAGCAAGTGGCTCACGATCGGCGACGAGGCTCGGCCGTATTGGGAGCGCTTGGCGAGCGAGGGGCGTCCCATCTACCTCGACGCGGTCCGCAGCAAAGCGATCGCGCTGTGGCACGGCGTCGTCGACGTCCCGCCGCACCTCGCGGTGCCGCTCATCGGCACCGACGGCACGCTGCTCGGCGGCATCCTGCTCGAGATGGCGGCGCCGAACGAGCGCGACCTCGGCGTCGCGTCGAAGATGGGCCGCGTGGCGGCGGTCGCGATCGAGCAAACGCGGGCAGCGGAGGCCCATGCGGCGGAGCTCGAGCGCAACGCGATGATCTTCGACATCGTGCGCGAGGTCGATCGTCGTGTCGAGCTGCCCGAGGTCCTGGCGACGATCTGCCGGAAGACGGTCGAGGTCTTCGGATGCCGGCAGACGACCCTCTACTTTCACAGCCGGCGATATGGGGCGTCGCTGCCGCTCGCCGACTACGGCACGCCTCCGCACATCGCCGAGCGGTTTGCCGGCGAGCGGTACTTGAAAGGCAACATTCCGCACGAGCTCGAGGTCTCCGAAGGGCGAACGGTCATCATACGCCGCGACGGCAACGCGCCCGCGGAGGATCTCGCGCTCCTCGACGCGGTCGAGGTGCAGGCGCTCGTCTTGGTTCCGCTCCGAGACGACGAAGGCACCGTCCGTGGCGTCCTCAACGCGGGGTTCACCGAGGCGCACGACTTCACGGCCGAAGAGCTCCGCGCGCTCGAGCTGGTCGCGCACTACGCCGCGATGGCGATCATGCGCGCGCGCTTCCTGCATCGCACCGCCGTATCGGCCCGCTTCCGCGCCGCCGTCTCCGCCCTTGCGGTCGAGCTCAACGCCGGTGCGACGCGCACCGAGACGCTCGACGCGCTGTGCGCGCGCGGCAGCGATCTCTTCGGGGTCGAGAGCGCAGTCGTGCTCCTCGAGGCAAGAGGCCGTTTCGTCGTCGCCGCCGCGCACGGCGACCTCGTCGCCCAGCAAAGC
This sequence comes from Binatia bacterium, assembly GCA_041485125.1. Taxonomy (GTDB): domain Bacteria; phylum Desulfobacterota; class Binatia; order UTPRO1; family UTPRO1; genus JBGPIT01. The sequence continues at coordinate 3,795 of JBGPIT010000066.1, forward strand.
CTCGTGATCGCGCTCGACGCGGACGACTCACCGGTTGCGCGCGCCTTCCAGACGCGCGAGGTCGTCCTCGCAAACGACCGCCCGCGCCGAGACGACGCCCCTCCGCTCGACCGACTGCGGTCGCTGCTCGCGATTCCGCTCGTGGAAAGTGAAGGGCCGGTCGGGGTGCTCGTGTTGGGCGCCCTCCGTCCGCGCCGCTTCCGACCGGAGGTGGTCGAGGAGGCCCCGGTGCTCGGTGCGCTCGCCGCCTCGGTCATTCGCAATCTCGAGCTCGTGGCACAGCTTCACGAGAGCAACGAAAGGCTCCGGCAGCTGGGCGCGAGGAAGGATCAGTTTCTCGCCAACGTTTCCCACGACCTCCGCACGCCGTTGAGCGTGATCATCGGCTTCGCACAGCTCGCGCTGGAGGACACGTTCGGGGCACCGACGGCGGAGCTCCGTGAGACGCTTCAGCGGATGCTCGCGAGCGCGCACCAGCAGCTCGCCCTCGTTCAGGATCTCCTCGACGCGTCGAGGCTCGAGATCAACGGGCTCTCGGTGAAGCCCACGCCGGTTCCGCTCGGGACGATCTTCGGCGACATGGAGGTCGTCGCAACGAGCCTGGTCCGCAAGAAGCCGGTGAGTGTTGCCGTGGAGGCCGTGTCTCCGGACGTGTGGGTACAGGCCGATCCGGATCGCTTGCGGCAGATCCTGACGAATCTCCTCGCCAACTCCGCGAAGTTCACGGACGAGGGCACGATCGCCTTGCGTGCGGACGTCCGATCCGACCTGGTGCGTATCGACGTTTGCGACAGCGGCATCGGCATCCCCGCCGACCAACTCGAGGTGATCTTCGAGCCGTTTCGGCAGGTCGAAGGCGAGCGCGCTCAGCTCGGCACTGGGCTCGGACTTGCCATCGCCCGTAAGCTCGCCACGTTGATGGGCGGAACGCTCACGGCCGCGGGCAACGCGGGGCACGGATCGACGTTCAGCCTCGTGCTCCCGGCGGCGCAAGTTCCGGCACGGACCGCCGCCGCCTAGGCGAGACGCGCGTTCACTGCATCGGGTGCGGCGTCTCCATGTCCGGGCAACGCACCGGCGGCCGGCTCGCCGGCGGCACGCGCGGGCACGGCGACGACGCGCACCGGGATCGCGATCCTGAATTCGCTGCCGGCGTCCTCGGCGCTCTCGAGCCGGATGGTACCGTCGAGCGCCTGCACCAGGCGGCGCACGATGTAGAGGCCGAGACCCACCCCGCCGTGGCGACGCGAGTCCGATCCGTCATTTTGGCGAAACATCTCGAACATCACCGCCTGGCGTTCGGGCGCGATGCCGATTCCCGTGTCGCTGACCGTCACCTCGAGCAGCGCGCGCGTCGGATCCTCGTGCGGTTGCGCGGCGATCGTGACGCCGATCCACACCGCGACTCGTCCCTGATCGGTGAACTTGAGTGCGTTGTGAACGAGGTTGCGTACGATCGTCTGCACCTTCGCGGCGTCGGTCTCGATCGTGAGGAGCTGGCTGGACACCCAATCGAGGCCCACCGCCGGCTTCCGCCAATATTCTGGAATGCCCATCCGTATCCCGTCGACGAGCGCGGCCAGGTCGACCGCGGCGAGCACCACGGGCAGTCGGCCGGAGTCGAGGCGGCTGATGTCGAGCGTCGCGGTGATCATCTCGAGCAGCTGGAGCGAGTGCATGCCGACGCGGTCGAGAAGCGCGCGGCGTCCGTCGCGAGTGGCGTTTCCCGGTTCGCCGTCCTCTTCGACCAGCATCTCGACGTAGCCGAGGATCGCGTTCAGCGGCGAACGGAGCTCGTGTGACATCGTCGCCATGAACTCCGTCTTCAGGGTGCTCGCGGCACGCAGGTCGTCGACGAGGCGGGCGTTCTCGAGCGCCATCACCGCCTGCGCCGCGATGCCGACGACGAGACGTCGTGTGACGGCATCGAGCTCGCGCTCGTCCATTCCGACGAGCAAGAGCCCGACCGGGGCGTCGGCGCGCCGCAGCGCCGTCACCAGCATCGACCCGAGGCGCCAGCGCTCGCGCAGCGACGAATCGATGACCGGATCGTCGCGGTCGACGACGATGCAGCCGTCGCCGGCACGCGCGACCAGCACGGCGGGGAAGTCATCGGGCTCGAATTCGAACGTGCGCACCTCCTCGTCGATGATGCCGGCGCGCGAGACGAGCCCTGCCATCCGGTAGGTGCCCCGGTGCGGGTCGCGGAGCATGACGCATGCCCAGGGGCCGCCGGTGAGCTCGCGCACGAGGCTGGTGAGGTGCTGGAGGAGCGCGGAGCTCGTCGCGAACCTCGCGAGCTCGCGCGACGCGCGGAGAAGCGCCGACGCGATTGCCGACTCGATTTCGCCTTCGCGCGCGATCTGCGCCACGTGGTGGCTGTAATGCACGCTCTGCTGCCCGATGATCAGGAAGATCATGATCGGACCGATGACGGTCATCGTGTCGACGGCCGTCCCGTCGCGCGCGAGCAGGAGCGCGACATGGCTGATGCTCGCAATCACCGTCACCGCCATCCCCCACGGTACCGATGCGAGCGTCGCCGGCGTGATTACGAGGAGGTAGACCATGTGAAAGAAGACCGGCAGGCTGGGAATCACCGCGAGTGTGATCGGCACCACGATCAGGTCGACGACGAAGGTGACGGCGAGCAACGCGCCGCGCGCACGACCGGTTTTGTGCCACCACCGGTACGGAACGACGAGGGCGATTTCGAGCCCCACGAGCGGAAGGACGATCCGCAGCGGCATCGTCGGTACACTCGTCATGCACAGGAAGACCTCGTACGCACCGAGCGCGGCGAACGTCATCGCCCGTGAGCTCGAGATTCGGTGTCGAAGGATTGCCAGCCACGCCGGTGGCGCGGGGCGGTGCGGGAATTCCGCGGCGTCGTCGATTGTCCGCCCCGACCGAGGCGGCGACATCTCGAACCATTTCTGGGTCGGTTGGACGGGAATCTGACGTGGGGATGCGGTGTTCATCGGGGCGGCGCTCTTCACAGCCCCATGGCGGGCGTGCCCCACTTCCGAGCAACGCACGTGCCGTTCCGGCCCGTGGTACCGTCACTGCGGTGCCACCTCGGGAGCGCGCGATCAGGGCACGAGCCCACCGCGGGAGAGCAGCTCGCCGGCGCGCGGAATTTCGGCGTCGAGGAGATGCGCGACCCGACAACGGTGATCGCGCACGAGACACTCGGCAACGTTGGCGACCGTCGCGAGCGACGGCACGCCAATCGCCGAGCAATACGCCGCGGCGCTGCCATGACCGAGGCCCGCCGCCGCCAGGACGTCGGCCGGATTCCCGATGCATGCTTTCGCGATCGCCGCGCGAGCCTTGGCCGCCACCCCCTGCGCTCCGTCGAGCTTGGCGCCGAGCTTGGCGCACTTCGCCTGGGCCTTCGTCACGCACACGCCGTCGCTCGGCTTCTGCTGGACGCACTTCGTCACCGCGTCGATGCACTTCTGCAGACCGCCGAGTCGTTGCTTGACGAAGGTGGCGGCCGATTTCTCGACGGCCTTCTCGCACTTCGTCAACGCCTTGCCGCGCGTGGTGTCGCCGATTCCCAGACCGCCGCCGTCGGCGCCGTCAGCGATGCAGCCGAAGCCCGCGGGATTGACGCCGGCGAGCGCCAGAAGCTCACGCGCACGCGGCGCCTCGAGACCGAGCAGGCGCTCGACCGCACACTCGTGCCGGCGGGCGAGGCAGAGCGCGACGTCGGCGGCGGAGGCGATCGTCGATACGTTGAAGTCGTCGCAGATCGCGCGCTCCGCGTCGTATCCGAGGCCGACGACGGCGGTGAGATCGTTGCTCGTCAGCGGCGCCCCGCACGCTTTGCCGACGGCGGCGGCGACCTTCGTCTCGAGAGCGGGAATCTTCGCGACCGACTTCGCGCACTTCGTACTCACCTTGGGAACGCAGCCGGCGTCGGCCGGCTTGAGCTGCAGACATTTCTGCACGCCCGCGATGCAGCTCACCAGCAGCTTCTGCTTCTTGAGCGCGAACGACGTACCCGCCTTGCCGAGCGTCTTCTGACACTTCACCACCGCTTTGGCGCGCGTCGCGTCGCCGACGTCCCCGCCCATTCCGTCGGCACGCGGCGGGCAATCGGGATCGTCGCGGTCGACGAGCGTGTCGCCGTCGTCGTCGAGGCAGTTGTCGCAGATTTCGACGGGGCCGGGAGTGCTCGTCGGCGTGACGGTCGGGGTCGGTGTCGCCGTCGGGGTCGTGGTCGGGGTCGGAGTGCTGGTTCGAGTGCTGGTTGGAGTTCTGGTCGGGGTGGCCGTCGGCGTGGGGGTTGCCACGGGCACGCACGGGCCGGGATCGCCGCACATCGCGTTCACGAGATCGCTTCCGAGCAGCCACGGGCAGAAGGTGACGACGGTCGACACCGAGTCGCCCGATCCCGGTCCTTGTCCGGAGGGACCGCTCACGTCGCCCCACCAGTTGCAGGTCGCGTCGGCGAGTATCGACGATCGATTCTTCAGACCGACGGGACTCACGCCGGCGGTATTGCCGGTGATCGCGTTGCGGTTGATGTGCGTGTCGACCGAGCCCGCTTGCGGGTCGATGTCGATGCCGACGTTCGCGCCGCTGACGGTATTCTTCGTCACGGACGAGCCCGTGCTCGCGCGGCGCAGGTAGATGCCCGTCGTGCCCCCGCCGGCCAAGCTCGTCACCGTGTTGTTGGTGATCGTCGACGCCGGGTCGGTCGCGATGCCCGCCTCCCGTCCGCCCGTGATCATGTTGCCGGTGATCATCGTGCCGGTCGCCACCCCGATGTAGATGCCGTAGTTGTCGGAACGCGTCGGATTCGTGATCGTGTTGTTCTGGATCGTGCTGTCGACGCTGGCTCCGTTGCTGCCGATCAGTCCAATCGACTCGAAGCCGCCCGAGTCCGCGATCGTGTTGCCGCCGATCGTGCAGTTGTCGCAGCCGCCCACGGCGATCGGGTCGTTGGCGCCGGTTTGCGACTGGACCGTGTTGTTCGTGATGGTCGCGCCCGTCCAGACCAGAATGCCCACGCCAGTGCCGGTCGTGTTCTGAAAACGATTGGAGTCGATCGCCAGCGTCGCGGCGCCGCGGTCGCCGTGGAGCGTGATGCCGATGTTTCCCGCGCTGAAGAGGTTGTGGGAGATCGCAAAGCTCGATGGGTTGGTACCGAGAACGGCCGCGATGCCGATGTTCATGCCCGAGAAGATGTTGCGCTCGATCGTGACGTTGGCGGCGACGTCGCTGATGCCGAGTCCCGCCGAGACACCGGCCGACATTCCAACGCTCTTCTCCTTGAAGACGAAACCGTCGATCGTGATTTGGGCCGACGTGCCGGTGATGCGGAGCCCGGTATTCGACTGGATGATCGACTCCGCCATCGCATCGGAGGGATCGCGCGTCAGCGGATCGACGCCCGCTTTCGCGCCCAGCAGTGTCACGCTCTTCGTGACGTCCGTGGAGTTCGGATTGTAAAGGCCGGGCGCGACGTGGACGGTGCCGGCCGCGGTCACGGTGTCGATGCCTTCTGGATGGTCTTGAACGCGTCGGACGTGGACGTGCCGTGATTGAGCGTGTCGTCGCCGCTGACGGTGTCGACGAAGCAGTCGGTCGTGCAATCGACGACAGGGCCGGCGTGAATCGGTGTAACGAGCCCGGCTCCCAAAAGGGCGATGATCGAGGTGACGGCGGCTGCTCCGAACCGTCGCCATGCGGGACGAATCGTCATCGGAAGGTAAATCGTGCAGGTCGTGATCATCGGTGCTCCTGTCACTCGGCGGCGACCGACGGCACGCAGAGCTCTTTCACCTTCTTCGGCTCGATCGTATCCGTGCCGAATTGATTGGCGATGTGAACGGGACCGGCGAGGTCGGCTCGTCGTGGATCGCTACGGACCTGGTAGCACAGCAACGTATCCGTGCGATTCACGACGCCCTCGTGGTTCTTGTCGGTGGGCACGCAATAGCGATCGGGACGTTTCACATCGACCACGTAGCTGCCGAATTGATCGGTTACGTCGATGCCCGACGCTCGAAAGGACGCCGTTTTCCCTTTTATGTGGTAGCAAGCGAAATGCGCGATTCCCGGAGAGTCGAGTGGCGCGGGCGGCCCCTCGAGACTCTTTGCGCTGGGAACCAATAGACTCTCGGCTCGATCGATGTTGAAGGTGAACTCGCCGAACTGATTCGAGACCTGAACACCGGAAACACCCGGGAACCGCGGCTCCCATTTGAGAATATCGTAGCCCGCGAGATGGTTTTCTTCGCCGGATGCGGTCGGATTCTCGCCGTTCTTGTCGGCGGGATTGCAGAATCGCTTGATGCCTTTGATCTTCACGGTGCTGCTGCCGAAGCGGTCGTCCAAGTCGACCGCCGCCCGCGGCAGCGGCTTCGGATCGGTCGCGTAGCACAGGAAGTGGCCGAGCGCGCTCGGCGGCTGCGCTGAGGGTATCGGCGTCGGTGTACGCGTCGCGGTAGTCGTCGGTGTTACCGACGGCGTCACCGTTCGTGTGGTGGTTGGCGTTGCCGTTGCGGTTTGCGTGACGGTCGGCGTCGTCGTCGATGTCGCCGTTCTCGTTGCGGTGACCGTCGGCGTCGCGGTCGGCGTGGGCGTCCCGGTTTGTGTCGTCGTCGATGTGGCCGTGGGGCTCACCGTCACGGTCCGGGTCGCCGTGGCGGTAGACGTGGCCGTCGGCGTCGGCGTCGTCGTCACGGTGACGGTCGCCGTCGGCGTCGCGGTACCCGTCGCGGTCGCGGTTGCCGTTGCTGTCGGCGTCGGCGTCGTGGGGAGCTGCGCGCCCGGTTGGCATCCTTCAGGACCAGCCGTGCCGAGGATCAGGTTGTCGAGGAACACGGCTGAATCGTAGATGTGATCGCCTTGGTCGAAGATGGAGAGAAAGAGGCTGTGGGCGCCCGGCGTGATCGGAGTAGACGCTCGCAAGAGAGGGGTGGCGCCATCATACGTCGTGCCGACGGCCGCGGCCGCGGTCATGCCGGTGAACCCCGCGGCGTTGATGCTGATGACCTTGCCGTCGGGGTCGAATGCGAAGTTCTTCGGTGCGTCGACCTCGGTGTCGTTCGTCGTCCATGTGGAGGTGTCGAGCTCCGCGATGAACGCATCATTGTATTGATTGCCGACGAATTCCGGAAACTCCTCGGAGAGAACCTTGAAATCGATCGACAGGCAATTGACGCCGGCCGGTACGTTCAAGTCGAGACGCAGAATGGACACGTCGAAATCGGTGTCCCCGCGGACGTTGTCTCCGTCGTCGTTGTCGCCGTCGCTGTCGCTCTCGTTCGGATCGTCGGCGAGCGCCGCGGTGCCGGTGGTCAGGATCGCGAACGTCGTGCCGTGCGTCGGGAACTCCGCGAGGGGCATGTCCTCGATCCCGTGTGGATCGCCGAAGGGAGGAAGCTCATCGAAGCTGGCGCCCGTGACGATGCTCGGGTCGGTTGCGATTGCAGTCGCCAATTGCGACGCATCGGAGGTGACCGTGATCGTCGCCGCGGCCGGGGCCGGAAGCATCGGCGCGACTGCGATCAAGAACCAGATGACCGGGCGGGTGAAGGCGAGACGGCGAGAGCCGTCATGTGCAGGCGTCGGCAGGATGCTCATCCGTGATTCTCCTCGCGACGGGCTCGGCGGTATTGGCGCGGAGCCTATATCTCGATCGGCCACGCGCCGCCACGAGGAAGCGACGGCCCATGCGTGGAGTGCTCCATTGTGGCGCGGTCACCGGTTGCAGGGCGGACCCCGCGCTTCGCTGCGGTTCCGTCTCGGCGCGTGACTTGGTGTGTGAAGGCGCGTATCCCCAACGCGCGTGAAGGAGGTCGACGATGCCCCTCGTTCGAATCACGTATCCACGCGGTGCCCTGACTCCGGACCAGAAGCGCGAGATCGCGGCCGCGGTCACCGAGATCGTTCTCGACGTCGAGGTCGATGCCGTGACCGATGCCGGACGGATGGTCACGGTCGTGCACTTCAACGAGGCCGCGGCCGATGACTGGGCGGTCGCCGGTCAGCTCCGCTCCACCGCCGCAGGCGCGCCGAATCATTTCATCGTCGACCTGATCGTCCTCGAAGGGCTGCTCGAGGGTGAGCGACGGAGCGACGCGCACCGTCGCGTCACCGAGGCGTTCAAGAAGGCGTTCGGAGCGGGCGGCGATCCCATGCTGCCGCTCCGCGTCTGGGTGCTCGTCCACGAGGTGCGCGAAGGATCGTGGGGAGCGGGCGGCTACACCGTGTCCGCCGTCGACGTCGCGCAGTTCATCAACGCCGACCTCGCCGAGCCGCGCAAGGCCGAGATCGCCCAGCACGTGGCGAGCCGATCGCGCGAATGATGAGGATAGAGGCGGCGACCGAGCGTGACGTCGGCGTCGTGCTGGGAATGATCAACGCGCTGGCGGCGTACGAGAAGTTGTCCCACGAGGTCGTCGCGACCGAGGAAGGTCTCCGCGAGGCGCTCTTCGGAGCGCGGCCGGTAGCGGACGTCGTGCTGGCGTACGCCGACGACGAGCCCGTGGGGTTCGCCGTCTTCTTCCCGACGTTGTCGACGTTCCTCGGGGGCGCGTGTCTCTACCTCGAGGATCTCTTCGTCGACCCGAGGTGGCGCGGTCGCGGATTCGGGAAGCAGCTTCTGGCCTACGTCGCGAAGGTCGCGGTCTCCCGAGGCTGCAAGAGGTTGGAGTGGAACGTGCTCGACTGGAACGAGCCCGCGATCGGGTTCTACCGGGATCTGGGTGCCGAGCCCGAAAACGAGTGGACCGGCTATCGCTTGAGCGGCGCAGCGCTGGACCGCCTCTCGGCGGCCTATCGGGACGGAGTGGAATGATCGAGTTGGACATCTGCAGGGCGACGCTGCGATTCTGACCGTGCTCGGCGCGTAGCGCCGCGCGTCTTGTCGCTCGGCGATCGACCCTGCTACGCAGTGGTGCGCCGGTCATCGGTGGCCCCCGTAAAACCGTCCGAGGAGGAGCGCAGCGATGGCGGACAATACCCCACTCACGACGCAGCACGCTCGGCACTTGCTGCGGCGCACCGGCTTCGGCGCCTCGCAGGCCGCGGTGGTGGAGTTCTCGGCCGGTCACGCGACTCGCGGTGCGGCGGCCAACGATCTCCTGAGCTTCAAGCCCCAGGGCTTCAAGCCCGGGGGCGGTCGGGAGTTCAAGGGCATCCACGACAAGTGGATCAAGTTCATGGTCAAGACGAAGATCCCGCTGCAGGAGAAGCTCGTGCTGTTCTGGCACGATCACTTCGCGACCGGCATCTCGAAGGTGCTCGATCCGAAGCTGATGTCGCTGCAGAACAAGCTCTTTCGGGTGAGCTGCAAGGGCAACTTCAAGGATTTCGTGAAGGCGGTGAACGTCGACCCGGCGATGATGGAGTTTCTCGACACCGCCCGGAACCACGAAGACGTTCCCAACGAGAACTACGGGCGCGAGCTGCAGGAGCTGTTCACGCTCGGCGTCAAAGACTCCGCGGGCGTCGACAACTACGAGCAGTCCGACGTCGCGCAGATCGCGCGCGCGTTCACCGGCTGGAGCGCCGACCATCCGTTCTTCCGGGCCCCCTTCCACGACTTCATGGCGCACCATCCCGAGCGCGGGCCCAAGGTGATCTACAAGAACACGGGAGGGTTTCTACCGAGCGGCGCCGGGCGCGACTTCGCGGCGAACGGTGAAGGGCCGCAAGAGATCGACACCGTCATCGACATCATCTTCCAGCACAAGGACAGCGAGGGGTACAACACCGTCGCGCGGCGGATGGCGCGGCGTCTGATCGAGTACTTCGCGCATGCCGATCCGAGCCTTGCGTACATCGACGCGGTCGTCGCGGCATCGGGGTTCGACGCGAGCTTCGATCTGAGCGCTCTCCTGCACCAGATCTTCGTCCACGACGACTTCTACCTGACGGCCGGCGCGCCGACCGGCGGTGGCACCGTGAAGTCGGTCAAGTGGCCGATCGAGTACGTCGTCAGCTCGCTCCGCCTTCTCGAGATGAAGCTCAAGGGCAAGGAGATGTTCGTCGATGGCGGCAACTTCAACACCATCCTCGACCACCTGACGAACATGGGCCAGATCCTCTTCGATCCGCCGAGCGTCTTCGGCTGGAACTGGGAAGACGGGTGGATCAGCAGCGCCACGTTGCTGGCGCGCTACGGCTTCGCGCGCGACCTGACGACGGCGCGCGGGGGTGGGTCGACGAGCTTCCGCCCCGGGAAGTTGATGGACCTCGACCTCAGCGAGCCGGCCGACATTCTGACCGCTGCGACCGATGTTCTCGGCATCACCGACGATCTGAGCGCGAGCGAGAAGACGATCCTCGAGAGCTACCTCACCGATAACGGCGCTCACCCCACCCTCGACTTGAACGACTACGACACGCGCAACAGCAAGCTGCACGGTCTCTTCGCGCTGCTGATGCAAACACCGGCTTTCCAGTTGCAGTAGGCGCGGAGGACGCAACGGCCATGGCAATCACGCGGCGACAGTTCATGCAGCGTTCCGGCTTGGTGGCGGCGAGCAGCCTGCTCGGCCCCCGGCTCTTCGGCCACCCGCTGGTGCGGCGCGCCTTCGCGGGCTCGCCGACCATCGGGGATCGTTACCTCGTCGTCATCTTCCTCGACGGCGGCAACGACGGACTCAATACGGTGATTCCGGTCGACGGTGCGCTGCGACCGGCCTACGAGGCGGCGCGCAGCACGGGGGGTGGCGGTATCCGCATCGTCCCCGGCGTCGCCGACATGATCGGCCTCGATTCGTCGGGGTCGCGGCTCGCGCTGCATCCGGGATTGAACGTGCCCGCGGACTTCTTTCCCAACGGCGCCGGCGCAGGCGGGCTGACGTCGCTCTACGGGCTCGGCCACGTCGCGGTCGTCCAAGGCGCCGGCTATCCGGCGTACAGCCTGTCGCACGCGGAGTCACGGGTCATCTGGCAGACCGGGAGTCCGTTGAACCCGAGTGACGGCAGCGGCTGGGTCGGGCGGCATTTGGCGTACGACGGCTACTACGAGGCGACCGACATCCCCGGCGTCAACATCGCCGACTCGATCGCCGGCGAGTTCAAACAGTCGAAGACGAGCGTGCTGGCGGTGCGTGACCTCGCCGGGTTCACGTTCCCCTTCGACGGCGACTACCCGAGCGACATTGCCGCGAAGCAAGCCGCATTCCTTGCATTGACTGGTGAGGCGGTAGCGGGCGCCCAACCACGGGCGGTCTACCTCGCCAACACCGGCGCGGCGACGCTCAACAGCAGCGTGGCATATCAGGACTTGAGCCAGACCTACGTGAACGATCGCGGCACGTTCAATCAAATGTACCAAGACGCCGGCCGCGGCCGCAGCGCGGCGCGTGATCTCCGCGAGGTCGCCAAGGTGATCTACGGCGTGCAGAGCGGCGCCCCGAACGTCAGCACGCGCTTCTTCCAGCTCAGCAACGGTGGCTACGACACGCACTCGGATCAGGGCGGCGCCGTTCCAAACGGTCAGCACTTCGGCCTGCACGCGGAGCTCGGCGCGGCACTGCGGGTCTTCCATGAAGACCTCTCCGACATGGGCGTCTGGGACGACGTCTGTGTCGTCGTCTGGAGCGAGTTCAGCCGCCGTATCGAGCAGAACGGCAACGGCACCGACCACGGCTCGCAAGGCCCCATGTTCGTCATCGGCGGCAAGGTGAACGGCGGCGTCTACGGGAACCATCCCAACATCGACGCGCTGGCGCTCGACGACAACGGCAATACCGAATACACGCAAAGCGCGAATCCGTTCCGCTCCACCGATTTTCGCGACGTCTACGGTACGGTGCTGAAGCACTGGGTGAACATGCCCGCCGGCGACGTCGGAGCGGTCTTACCGGCGGACTCGATCGGCGATCCCGCGCACTACTGGGAGACCCAGAGCTTCGATCTGAAGCGCGGCAGCGACGACGCCGACATGTTCCAGCCCTGAGGGGCGCGCTGGAAGAAGGCGACGCGTGAGGCTCAGCCAGTCTCCCTCGCCTCGGCGGGGCAACGCCGATCGCCGACGTAGCATAGCAGCGGCGGCGCGCCCGCTCGGACGCCGAGCTGCCAATGGACGGCGCGCGGGGCCGTTCCCCAAGCGCGGATGGCGCCGGTGTGAATCCCGTGCAGGTGATGCGCCACGCAGACCGCGCTGCGATTCTCGTGCTCATTGCCGCCGCCCCGCGACCGGTAGTGGAGATGATGGTCTTGCAGGTTGCGGCGCGAGCTGCAGCCCGGCACGACGCACCGCCAGCCGTCGCGAGCGAAGATCGGGTCACGGTGTCGCGGAGTCGCCTCCCAGTAGGTGGTCACGTGCTGCAGCACGCGCTCGAGCGCCGACCAGCGCGGCGCGCCGGGCTCCGCGTAGGCGTCGAGCGCCGCGCGAATCAGCGCCACCACCGACGCTGGCGCGGTGCATTGAATCTCGACGTCGCAGACCTCGAATGCCGCGCGGCGACTGGTGTCAAATTTTGTCAGCAGGCTCTGCAGCGGCGCGTGCGCACCGATTTGCACAATTGCGGGTGACGTGGCGGCGCCCAGCGCGACCCGCGACACCAGCACACTGTCGAGCGGCGGCGGATCGAGAGGCGCATCGCCGCAGGCGTCGCGCGTCTCGAGGACCCAGTTCACCTCGTCCGCGAGGCGGCGTACCGTGACGGCGTCCGCGCGCGCGAGCCAGGCGGCTGCGTTCGCGCGCTCGACGACGGGCAGCAGCGTCAAGGCGCAGACCCAGGAGAGCGTCC
>JBGPIT010000067.1:0-16490 GCA_041485125.1 Binatia bacterium
CCGTGAACCCGACTTCGCTCGCCGAAGCGCTCAATCGCAGCTGCCGCTGCATCAGTGTCGACGAGACCAGGCTCAGACACTCCCTCGAGTCGAGTGTCGCGACTGCAGGGCTCTACGCGTCGATTCTCGAGCACCAACCACACCTCTTCGCCGCCTCACCCGTCTTCGTCTCGCGCGAGCACATCGACCGCCTGCAGCGGGTGATCGCTGCGATCGAGTCGGTGGTCGCGTCGGAAGCTTACCGCGAGCGGGTGCTCTGCTGGGCGCCGCAGACCGCGCGCACAGACTTCGGCCCGCTTGGTGTGTTTCTCGGCTACGACTTTCACCTCGGACCGTCGGGGCCGCAGCTGATCGAAATCAACACCAACGCGGGCGGCGCGCTGCTCAACACCGCGCTCGCCCGCGCGCAGCAGGCGTGCTGCACCGAGATCGAACGTCTGGTCACCGGACCGCGTGGGCTCGCATCGCTCGAGAGCGACTTCCTCGAGATGTTCCGCAGCGAGTGGCGGCTGCAGCGGGGTGACGCCCCGCTCCGCACGGTCGCCATCGTCGATCAGACGCCCGAGGTGCAATACCTGCACCCCGAGTTCCTGCTCTTTCAGGAGCTGTTCCGGAAGGCGGGGCTCGAAGCAGTGGTGGTCGACCCGAGCGCGCTCTCGTACGCAGACGCCGAGCTGCGTTCCGGTGGGCGTACGATCGACTTGGTCTACAACCGCTTGACCGACTTTCACCTCGCTGAGCCCGCAAGCGCCACGCTCCGCGACGCATACGTGACCGGAGCGGTGGTGGTGACACCAAACCCGCACGCCTACGCACTCTATGCCGACAAGCGCAACTTGACGGTGCTGTCGGACGCGGCCGAGCTGCGAACACTCGGGGTGACCGACGAGCTCGCAGAGACACTGCTCTCGAGCGTGCCCCGGACCCGCTTGGTCAACGCGGCAGATGCCGACGCCTGGTGGCAGGACCGCAAGCAATGGTTCTTCAAGCCGGTCGCGGGCTACGGTGGCAAGGCCGCCTATCGCGGCGACAAGCTCACCCGCGGGGCGTTCGCGGGCATCCTCGCGCGCCCCTACGTGGCGCAGGAGATCGTTGCGCCGAGCGAGCGAACGATCGAGCTCGACGGAAGCGAAGTGCCGCTCAAGCTGGATCTGCGTAGCTACGTCTATCAGGGCAGGGTCCAACTGCTGGCCGCTCGTCTCTACCGGGGTCAGACCACCAACTTCCGCACCGCAGGCGGCGGCTTCGCGCCCGTGTTCACCGAGCCCAAGTCCGCGGCTTCGGACCATCACGACGACCCCCGGCAGGTCGAGTCCCCAACCACGACGGCACGCTGAGCCGCGGACGGCGCCGCATCACGAGCGGCCGCTGGCGCCGTCTGTGTGACTCGCGGAGACGCACCGCGGGTCCTCCGCGAGCCGAGTAAAGACCGTCCGCTACTTCGTGCCGTCGAGCGTCGACGGCTTCGCCGCGGGCGTAAGGCACCTTCATCTCGGTCGGCTTCGCGAAGATGCAGGCACTCGTCGCCGCGGCCCAGCGGCACGACCCGGCGCGCGACTAGAGCCGACGAGCTTAGACGAGCCCGCGGCGCGCCAGGTCGGCCTCGCGGCGCGCGACCTCGTCGCGCGCGTCGCCGAGCAGAAGCCCGGCGAGGAGGGGAGGACCGTCGGTCTTGCCGCGCACCGGATCGTAGGCCGCGAGCGGAACGAGCGTCCCGGCCGCAACCGCCTCGCCGGCGGCGGCGATCAGCGATGCGAAGTCGCCGCTTCCCCGCCACGTTCGTAGTCGCATCGCCCCGACGGCACGCAGGCGCGGCATCTCACCGCGGAGAAACACGGCTGTCGTCGAGCCATTCACGCGGAAGTTCAGATCGAGGACGCGAAGCCGTCCGTCGGCGCAGCACGCGACGTCGAACCCCGCGAATCCGACGTACCCGCGCAGCACCGCCCGGCGCATGATCTCGTAGCCGGCGGCCACGGCCGCGGACGGCGCCGCTTCGTTCGTGATCCAGTTCCCTTGCCAGCGTCCCGCAGCGTCCACGACCTGCTCGGCCGCGCCGAGGTAGCGAATGTCGCCGTCGATCGCGACGACGAAGTGGAGACAGACGCTGCGCTCGATCGGCAGGAGCTCCTCGACGACCACGGCCTCGACGCCGGCGAGCTCGCGGCTGGCGCGCACGAGGTCGGCATCGTCGCGGCAGATCCACACGCCGCCGCCGGCGGCGCTCGAGAGATCGCTCGCCGCCTTGAGGACGACGGGGCGGCGCGCCAAGGCCGCGCTCGTCGCATCGTCGCCGGCCTCTCCCGCACCGCGCGCGACGTCCGCGAGCCGCACGAGGCGACGCGCCGGCACGAGCGCCTCCGGCACCAGCGCGGCGAGGTTGCCCTTGTTGTTGAGGAAGCGCAGCACGCGCGGCGGAATCCACGTCGACGCCTCCGGCACCTCGGCAGCGGGGTGCACGTGCTGACAGACGAGACGGGTGCCGGTGCGCACCAGCGCCCGGAGCACGGCGGCGTACTCGTCGGCGCCGGCATAGCGGAGGAGCGGGGCGGTCACCGTGAGCCCGGCGTCGGCGAGCAAGCGCTGCGCCTCGTCGGTCGCGACCCCGGCGCTGCAGAGCACCGGCATGGCGCCCGCGATCGTGAGCTGCCCGCCGGTCACGAGATCGAGCGTGCTCGCGTTCCGCGGCAGCCATCCGGGAACGGTGAACGGCGCCCGCGGGCAGTAGACGTGGCCCGGTCCGTAGACGTCGGCGAGCGTGCGGATGTGGTGCATCAGATCAGCGATGCCGAGCGACGTGCGGCCCAGCGGATGCGCCTGGTATATGGCGGCGGTCGTGAGCACAACCCGCCGGTCGCAGCGCCTCGTCGTGCTCCTCCACGAGCACGACGTCGTCCCCAGGCAGTACGTGCTCTGGGCCGTCAAGGACGTGTGGGAACGGGAGGGTATCGAGGTCCGCGTCGTGCGCGGCGTCGATCGGCTCGTCGACGCCGACGTCGCCCTCTGCCACGTGAACTTCACCGTGGTGCCGGAGGCCTACCGCCGCTACCTGGCGCGCTACCCGCGCGTCGTCAACGACGGGACCTGGGACATCTCGAAGACGCGCGTGAGCGCCAATCTCGTCGGCCCGGACACCGCCTACGACGGCCCCGTGATCGTCAAGACCGACCGCAACTACGGCGGCATACCCGAGCGCGATTTCCTCGCCTCCGCGCTGGCGCGGCGCGCGCCGCTCGCGTGGGTTCGCGCCGGCTGGCGGCGCCTGCGGCGAGGGATCGCACCCGCCGGCGCGCCGCCGGCTCCGCTCGACGCGCGGCGCTGGCGGACGGTGGAGTGCCTCGACCCGCGCGCCTATCCGATCTACGCCTCGCTCCGCGACGCGCCGCCGGGCGTCTTCGAGAACCCGGCTCTCGTCGTCGAGCGCTTCCTCCCCGAGCGTGACGGCGCGCACTACGTGCTGCGCCTCTGCGCGTTTCTCGGCGATCGCCACGTGAACGTCCGCACGACCGCGGCACAGCCGATCGTGAAAGCGTCGGCGGCGAGCGAGGAGGTGCCGGTCCATCCCGAAGTGCTCGCGTTCCGCGCGCGCCTCGGCTTCGACTTCGGGAAGCTCGACTACGTCGTGCGCGACGACGCGGCAGTCGTGTTCGACGTGAACCGCACGCCGACCTTCGGGGCGACGGCGACGCGCGAGTTCCAGGCGCGTGTCGGCGCGTGGCTCGCGCCGGGTCTCGCGGCGGCCCTTGCCGGGCGCTGACGGCGCGGCGGTCGGTCATGTGGGAGGTTCACGAACCCTCCGCCCGCGCGGCGATGTCGTACACCATTTCGCGTACCACCTCGGGCGGGCACAGCCGGATGAACAGCCAGAGTGCGGAAAGCACCAGCGCGACGTCGTCCATCTCGCCGATCACGGGAATGAAGTCGGGGATGACGTCGAACGGCGAGATCACGTAGACGAGCGTCAGCACGAGCAGTGCCTTGGGGAGGATCGACACCCGCCGGTCGCGGAAGAGCCGCCAGTAGAGCCGCGCGAAGTTCGGCAGGTGAAGGAGCACCTGGAGGAATCGCCCGGTGAAAAGGTAGCGTGGAAGCGACGTGGTCGACAGCGGCACGCCCCACGGATGACGTGGCCCCGCGGGCTCGTCAATCGCACCGGATCACGCCGCGCCGGCGCGCAGTCGAGCGTGCCGCGGCAGCTCGGGCACGCCTCGATCACGCCGACCGCCGACACCTACGGCAAGTGGCTCCCGATGGCCGACAGAGGCGCGGTGGATGCCATCGACGACCCGACCTGGAAGGCGTCTGGTAGCAAAGTGGTAGCAAACGGAGACGTTACGTATAGCGACGGTCGGCGGGCGCCCACGCGCAGGCGGAAAACCGCCGTGCGCGTGGCGACTTACGAAGTGGGCCGTGTTGGACTCGAACCAGCGACCCGCTGCTTAAAAGAAGCGGCGGGGCAACTTCCACGACCGGCCATGACGAGTTATCCCGGCGACCGCGGAGACGATGGAGGTCGTTCGCTACAGAGGGTCGTCTTCTTCTTCGCTTGACCCGCGGCGAGAACGAAGCCGAAGTCCAGCGCGAAATCTTCGACGGTCATGTCGCCTTTTGCACGGTCCTTGAAGGTCAGACGGAAGAAGGCCCAGACAGACCCGTTCCCAGCGGCCTTCGCCACGAGACCATCCCGCACGCCCTTGATCTTGAACTGGACCATGACGTCCGCCGAATCCTCCGGCATGGCCGGAACGATCAGCTTGTTCTTGGAAGCCTGAAAGCTCACTGAGCCGTTGCCCTTGCTTTCGACCCAGGACCAACCATTCAGGGGGTATCCGTGGTCCTCGTCGTACTGCTGATCGAACGTCTTCGGCGGAGCATAGGACGGGACCCCTCCTTCGGTGATGGCATTCGCGGGTCGCGGGGCGATCGGAAATCGCCCGACCAGGGATCGGCAAACACCGGGGGCACAATCGGCGTCGGCGGTGCAGGTATCGCCCTCCACTGCTCCACCGAAGCATATGCCTTTCGTAGGCATGAACGCCTGCACGAGACTGAGCGATATCTTGCCGGTCTTGTAGGGATGGTCGAACTCACACTGCGGTCCGGCGCCCAGAACCGGGCTCGTCCGAACAATGAAGCCGTGCGCGAGCAGGACGATGACCGCGAGAAGGGGCTTCTTCACGACTCGAAGGCTCGCCGAGCAAACGCTTGCGGCTAGCACGTGCCGTCGATTTGACAAACGACCTTGTCGACGAATTCATCCACCATCGTTTCCATTTCCGCCCCTGTGCTGGCGACGGGACAAAGAGCCTCCACCTGCGCGAAGCACTGCGAGAATCCGGTCTCGGCCTTCGCGATGCACGCCGAGTCGACGGGAATACCCTTCTTTTCAGCCTTCGCGTGACACTTGAGCAGCGCCTGGAGCTTCTTGCACACGCATCGAGCCCCGAGCGCTCTGCATGCTTCAACCCCAACGGGAGTATCTCCCAGCTGATCGATCACCTGGTTCACGAAGTCGAAGACCGTCGTCGCGACGATGCTCGCGTCGCGCGATCCGGCGGGGCATACGGTCGGCGGCTTCAGTATCCGCTGTTTCGCCTCGACCCTCTGGAAGCAGCTGCGGAATTTCGTACGGGCCCTCTCCAAGCATAGTGCATCGACGGCGACGCCGTTCTTGATGGCGTTTCCGTAGCATTTCAATCGGGCGCAGGCGTATTTCGCGGCGCAGATCTTCTTATTGGACGTACAGGTGTTCGGCCCCGGCGGAGGCGCATCCATGCAGTCGCCGATGAGATCATCCGCGAGAATCGCACCATAGACGTAGTCGCCGGCGACACGGAACTCTTTGCTGCCGAGGCGATTCTTCAACAGGTGATAGGTGCGCTTCCATCGCCACTTGGTCGGCTTGTTCTTCTTCTGTTTCTTCTGTTTGCCGCGAGTGATCTCCTCCATCCCCGGAAGGTCGCTCGCTTGTTGCCAGCTGTAGTTGTGGCCGAAAAACGAATAGGTCACGGTCGTTGACCGCAGCAGCGGGTCGTTGCCCATGGAGCAATTTCCCAGAGTGCAGTACGTGTCGTAGATGGCGGGGTTCGTGATGACGCGGTTCTCTTCCCAGTTGCGCTCGGAGTCCCCGAAGTTCTTCGTAGTAGGCTCGTAGTCGTCCCCGTGGAAGTGCTCCTCGTCCTTTTCTTTGCACTCGTGGGAGCCCCCCGAAGGTTCGCACTCGGCATTCGTCGCGCAGAGGGCTCCCTTCTTGGGGCCGTCCTCGCACAACAGGAGGGCTGACGGTGTGTGGTCGAAGTGAGCCGCGGTGTCCTGCAGGAACGAGAAGTGGTTTCCGTAACGCCGTAGTGGACTAAATTTGCTGTCCGACGCGAAGTCGTCATGAGACGGCTGGACCATGCCGGTGGGCGAGAGCCATGGCGTCGCCCCTGCCGCCACGAAGTCTGAGCTAGGAATCCTTCTCGTTTGATCCCGGAAAAATTTGCGGGCTCGCTTTGGATTCCCCAGGGTCACCTTGATGCCCTTGTCCTTCACTTCCCGCTTATTCCCATGAAATACATATCCGCTGGGCTCGTGCCTGCCCTTGTTCGGATTGGCCACCTGACTGTTGATGGTCACGGTTCCATCATCGAATCCAGGATTCAAAAGACGCGCCTGCTTCTTGGGCGACGGGTGGCCGCCAACGACCGTCACGGTGCGAACGGGCGTCCCCTCCATCGCGTCGCCCCACTTGCGCCGCATGGTCCCAGGGACGAGATCGCGGAGCACGCTACGCCGGGCATCGATGAGCGTGTTGAAGAAGCAGGCATTGTCCCCCATCACGATCTCGGAGAGCGCACACATCAGGAGACACGGCGGTGACAGCGGGTGCGGAACACACGCCGCTACGCTGGCCAGGGCGCCGAGCCCCGCCAGAGCGAGCGGCACGCGGGCAACCCGCGAACCGCCAAACGCGGCCTGGAATGCGATGTGCGCCTTGGCGTGCTGTGGGATGAACGCCGCGTTGAGACTGGGGTCGGTATTCGCCAGATACATCGCAACGTCGGTGGTCGGTCCGCCGGCCGAATGCGACACCACGACGAAGCTCGGCGACCCGAACCCGGCCGTGTCGTCGGGGTCCACCGGGTTCACGACGCCGATCCCGTACTTCATGGCGTCGGCGATCTGCGTCAAGACCGCGTGGGCTCCGATCTCGAGGCGCTGCGGGGAAGCCCACGCGACGACCAGGTAGCGGTTCTTGAAATGCCGCTCGGTCAAGAACCGATTGATGTGCTTCGTCCAGTACTTCTCCGCGCCGAGCTTCCAGTAGTAGTCCCCGGGAAGCACGGTGCCATTGGGCCCAGTAGCAGGAGGGGTGGGGCAATCGTTCTGTCCGTAGTGCGAGTTCGGTCCGTAAAAGGACGGATTTTGGCGGCACCCCGGAAACTCCGTCGGGATCACCCATTTGGTGGTCGCCCTTTCATGATCCTTGTATCGCGTATGGAACGCCGCTTTCATCGGCGTCCGCCGGTAGCCGTGCACGAAGACGATGTCGCGCCCTCCGAACGCGTAGCATCCCGTATCTGGCGTGGGTTGCGGCGAGGGTTCCGTGTATGGATCGTTCGGGTCGCTCGCAGGACCGAGGACGATGGGTGGCTCGGCCGCTTCCTCGTCGTCCATCGTGGCATCTGCCTGCTCGACCTCGTCGAGGAGTGCCTCCGCCTCCGCCGTCGTCAGGTTGCCGAAGCAGGGACCACACGGGGTTGTGGCGGTGCAGGTGCAGCCCGGGCTGTTGGCGGTGCAGGTCTCGAGCGGATCCTCGACGCACCGGTTTTCGCAGTCCTGATCGATGGTGCACTGTTGATAGGGAGCACCAGCGCAGCATTTCTGACTCAAGACGTCCTCGCTCAGATCGTCGTCCTCCGGGTCGAGATCCTCGGGATCGAGCTCGCCGCCGATCGAGGGGTCGCAGGGGATATTCGGGTACCATGTGTCGGTCGCGGTATTTGAGCTCCCGTACAGGTCGGGAACGTCTCCGACGACCCTGTCGATCTCCTCGTCCTCATCTTCCTCTGTATCGTCACCCTCTTCGTCGCAGCATGGGGAGAGTGTGAACGTACCCGGCAGTGTGATGCGGGTGAGGCCCGGGAGGCCCGCCACCGCGTTGACGGCACTCGAGGTGGTCGGAACGGCGCAGGAGAGGCTACCCAGGGTGAGGTCATCGCCACCGACGGAGACCGTGCCGCCGATCACGCCGTTGTCGGTGAAGCACTCGCGGTTCTTGCAGAACGTGCAGGCGTCGTCGGCATCCGCCGTACAGTCTGCGTCCGACGTGCACCCGCGGAACGTCTCGATCGCGCAGAAGCACTCGAACGGACCCCCGGCGCACTCGCCTTCGTCGACGGAGTCATTGTCGGGAGGCGTGTGGGGCGTGCATTCGCCATCGTTGCACGCATTGGGGCGGGTGGCAGCGCCGGGCACGGCGCAGGCACCGCCGGGGCAAGCGCTGGTGACCGAGCACGCGGCACCGTTGTTCGCGCCACCCTGGCACCGCCGCCCCCCGCACGTCGCGCCGCCGGCGCAGTCCGCGTTCGAGCTGCACGGCGCTGCCGCCGCATTGCTGCACGTGTCGCAGAAGCACTTGTTCCCGGTGAACCCCGCCGCGCGGCAGCTCGGGCTCGCCGCGCTGAGCGTCCACGTTTGACCGCCGAGCTGAAGATTCAGCGCGCTCGACGAAGTCCCGATGTTGGTCGCGGGGTCGGGCGGACAGTCGATGCTCGTATTTCCGAACACCTCGTTCACGCCGCTGCCCGTACACGGCAGCCCCGCACGTAGGCCCGCCGTGCAGATCCCGCCGTCACATAGCGGGCACGGGGCGCTGACGGACACGCCGGCATGCACGTACGACGCCACGGCGACTGCGAGCGTCCCGCCCACGATGCCGCAATCCGCCGTATCCACCGTGCCGGTGACGGCACCAGCGATCTCGTTGGCGATACACACGGACAGCCCACCCCCGGACAGCGGCGACGGGGCGCCGAGATAAAAAACGCAGGTGCCCGCGGCGACAAACGCACAGTCGCCGTCCGTCGTGCACCAACGCGACGCGTCTCCACTACAGTGTCCCCCGGCACTCGCGATCGGTCCCGAAACCGTGCACACGCCGCAGCTCGGGGGAGCGCCGTCGCAGCCACTGACGGCAAAGTCGAACTGGGCATC
The DNA here is from genome assembly GCA_041485125.1 of Binatia bacterium. Taxonomy (GTDB): domain Bacteria; phylum Desulfobacterota; class Binatia; order UTPRO1; family UTPRO1; genus JBGPIT01. The sequence goes on from JBGPIT010000067.1 coordinate 9,199, forward strand.
GACCTTGCCGTCGTGGAACAGACCGGTCCATCCGACGTCGAGGTCGCTGGATGCTTGATTCGCCCGGAACTGCAGGGCGGTGGGGCAGCCGTCCTGCGCTGCCGCGCTGCCCGCCGCGGCGTGCACCATCAGCAGGCCCGCGACTGCGATGGCGAGGCTGTTCCGAAGCCCGCACCCCGAAGTCACTGGCCTCCTCCACTGGCGCAACACGGTCCGCTGCGGAGTGAAGCACATCGGCGGTAGATCGCGTCGGGTAGAGTGCATTGCAATCCTCCGTGAACGACTTAGGGGGCTTGGCCCCGTGAATGCGCTGCGGGAAGGTAGGTCGACCTTTGCATGCACTGTATGCTCACTCCGCCTTGTCCTCAGGCGGAGGCCGTGGTGCTTGATGTACGGCGAGGACACGGCCTCCGTCGTCACGTGAGCTGACGGTGCGCGTGTACGCCGGTCACGCGCCGCGTGTCAACAATATTCGATATGATCAACAGTAGATGTCAAATTATGACGTCACCCGATACAATTCATATCGCCCTGTCGTGACACGCCGGCGCGTTGGGGTTGAATTCACCCGAATACAGGGTGGGTCTTGACCGCCCCGGTTGGTCAGCGCGCTTTGAAATAGCTCCAGAAGTTTCGCCGCTGATGGGGGCTCGCTGTCGCGAACGGCAGTGCAAGGGCCAACGTCCGAGTTTGGCGGCTCTAGCGGGGTTTCGCTCGGACTCGGTGACATACTTCCCGATATCGGACGTTCGCCCTTGTACTGCCGTTCGCTACAGCGGCGGCGCGGCGTGATTGCCGCCGACGAGACGGCGGACCTCGCCTCGGATCCACTCGTCACCGACGCCCCCGTGCTCGCGCAGATCAGTGCGGCGGCCGTCCGTGGTCGCTCGGCGTTCGGCCCAGCCGCGTGGAGATCGGTTCCCCGGCTGGCCAGCCGTTGATGCCGGTGCTCTGGCCGTGAGGGAAAGACGCTGCGCAGGTGTGCTCACGCGGGCGGAGCGAAGACTCAGCCAGAGCTTCCATCAAGTATCCTGCGCCACTCTGGAACGACACCGACGATTGGCGTTGACTCGTCGACGCGTACTGGTGGACGGTAGGCTGTCAGTATCGACGAGCCCGCAGCTCGCGGTACCCAGACCGTCTCGGGTCGGTCCGCAAGGGCCCCAACCAAGTGTGCAGGGAGGGCGTACGCATGGTCTCCATGGTCCGTGTCTTCTCGTTCGCAATCGTGCTCGCCATGGTGAGCATCCTCGCACACACACCGCCGGCGCAGGCGCAAGGTCTCTGTCCCGTCGGACCCGAGAGCCCGCCGCGGCCCTACTGGAGCGAAGCCGCGCCGCCGCTCGGCTCGGGCTATCCCGACTATCAGAACATCAACGACAACTTTCAGACCCTCGGAAACATCCGGCTCCTCGCATCGCTCCTGACGCGCGCGGCCTTGGGTCTCCCTGGTCTCCAGACCCAGGTCACCAATCCCGAGATGGAAGGCAAGTGCGTCTGCTGTCTCACCAACGCCTGCCTCGGCAACGTTCCCGAGATCCACACCGGCGTGAAGCGCCGCGATTGCAGCGTGGCGGCGGCGACGTGCACCGTGCGCGAAACGCCGGCCTTCCCGATCTGGCTGCCCACCGACATCTTCACGAACCCGAACAACACGCAGCGCTTCTACTTGGATCACATCGCGTTGCTCGACGACATCGTCACCGTCATCAACACCGTGCAGCTCGCGCTCGCGGGCATCGGCACGTCCATCAAGGGCTTGAATGACCTCCTCAACCAGTACACTGAATGGGTGAACGTGCTGACCGAGGGTTTCCACCTCGGCGGGTACTCCGTCGAGCGGCCGGATCTGCACCTCTGCATCGGCTACGGCGGCGACGACGCGTCTGCCGACATGGTGAACCTCTTCGGCGTCGTCACGATCGGTGGTCGGTATCACTCGGCCAACCTGAGCCGCGTGCACCGCTCGCAGTTCCGCTCCGGCGGCTTCGGCTGCCGGGCCTGGGACCACGAGATCAATCTGGTTCCCGGCATCGAGGGCAACATCCAGATCGACGGCTTCCGGTGGTGGGACGCGCAGCTGCCATTCGGCATCTACCTGGACGGCGTCGGCGTGCCCGCGACGCAGACGTGTCCGGACGGCGACGGCTTCGACATCAGCATCGCCAACAACGTCTTCGACCAGTACGACATCTTCCATCTGGTCGATCGCAGTACGGTGGCCGGGTTCGACTCGTCGGGAGACGGCTGCATCCAGCCCGGCGAGTTCATACTCCACGACTTCTACCCGGTCGACTACACCTCGGCCTCGAACGGCCAGCCGTACGTCTGGCCGCGCGTAGCGTATCCCTACGATTGGGAGGCGCCGAGCACGGCGGTCTTCTCGGTCGGCCTGAACCTCCCGCTCGAGTTCGAGACGCTCGAGAAGCTCGTGCCGCCGAGCGGCATTCCGCTCTTCCCCGGCGCGACGCTCTTCCCGAAGCTCACGCTCGCCTCCGGGCTCGACTGGAATCACCGCGCGTACGGCTTGCGAAAACGCCTGCAGGACGCGATCAACGAGCACCTGCCTCCGAGCGCGCAGCTCGGCGCGGACGACTTCGATCGTCCCAACGACCTGGTGACGACCTACCATCATTTCCAGGCACCCGACGTCACCGAGGACAACGGCAATGGCGCGCACGTCGATCCCGGCATCGGCGCGACGCTCAACCTCGGGCTCGCGATCAGCCAGATCGCCACGCTCGGCATCAACGCCAGCGTCGGCTTGCGGGTGCAGGTGAAGCCCGCGGCGTACGGCGGTCTTTTCGACCTGAACGTGGCGCTCGCGAACGCGCTCCACGACAGCAACCCGCCGCAGACTCAGCCCTGCGACCCGACCATCGTGACCAACGCGGTCTCGGAGTGCTCGAGCGCGTCGTTGTACGAGCGCTGCGTCGGCGACGGGACGCTCTCCGACGGGATCAAGGGAGGCATCTGTGTGGCGGGGATCCACGCCGGCATGCCGTGCGATGCCGACACCATCACGGCGATCGGCGAACGGACGAGCAGAGACTGCGGTCCGGCTGTGAACGTCGACTACGATTGTTCGGTAGGAGGTGTCTCGGCCCAGCGCTGCGACGGCGGCGCGAACGACGGCAATCCCTGCACGGTGAACTCTCAGTGTCCGGGCGGCACGTGCGTGACCGTCTACGGCTGCGAATCGCACGGGACGTGCACGTCGGTAGATTCGGGGCCCGACGGTATTCAGGGCTCGGCCGACGACGTCGTGACCCAGACCCAGGGCCAGACCGCGGCCACCTGCACGAGTGCGAAGGTGTGCAGGGAGCCGTCACCCAATGCCGGCGACCCCTGCACGGAGGATGCCGATTGCGGTGTCGCCTACAACCTCTGCGCCAGCGGTCCGAACGTCGGGGCGTCATGCACGAACGACGCCGACTGTGGCGGCGCTCCCGGGACCTGCCAGGCCTATCCCGCGACGTGCGACCCGGTCGATCCCGTCCGCTACTTCGCGCCCTACACCTGCACCACGCACGTCGAGTCGACGATCACCGGGTGGCAGGGCCCCGGATGTCATCCGCTCACCGTCGGCTTCCCATCGGCATGCGGCTGCGCGTCGAGCTCGGACTGCGTCGGCTCGGAAACGTGCGTCGACGGCTTCTGCAACAACGGTGTCCCCGTCGTCTGCACCTGCGATCCGGGCGGGTGCCCGACCGGCCGCGTGTGTCGCGAGGGCGCCTGCATGGTCGACTGCAGCTCGCAGGCGTGTCCCGCCAACGAGACCTGCATCAGCGGCGCGTGCGTGAACGCATTCGGGATCCCGTACACCGAACAGATCGTCTGGCAGATGACGCACGGGCCGAACCCGCGCCACTCGGTGGGGACGTACGCGCTCTCAGACATCACGACGAGCGCCATCCTCGACGCCGGGATCACGTTCGGTATCGACATCAAGATTTTCCGGAAGTTGAAGCACTTTCACCTCTTCACGCTCACGGACTCATGGCCCCTCGCCGCCTTCACGAAGAGCTGGTACCAGACCGGCCTCGAGGCGCAGTACCAGCACGATTGCGATCCGGTCTCGGGCGACACGGTGACGAATTGGCAGCCGCCCCTCATCACGCGCTACAACCCGCAGAACGCGACGACCGGGAGCTACGGCAACGCCGGCACGATCGGCGAGCTGAAGGGCTGGTGCGCGGAGCGGCTGCCGGTGGATGTCGGGGAACCGGCGGCGCCGACCACGGGGGACCTGACCCAAGGGACGACGGACATCGTCCAGTGGGGCGAGGACATCGGCGTCGACCTCTGGGCCCAGGCGAATCTCTGCATCGACGGCCAGCCGTTCACGGAATGGTTCAGCGTGCTCGGCAACGATCCGGCGGCACTCGACTGTCAGTACACCTATAACTCGGTGACCTACATCTTCCCCTGCGGCGACGTGGCCAAGCAGCTGATGCTCATCTGGGGATGCCTCAGCACCAGCACCAGCCCGTCGCTCGCGAACCACTTCAACGGGACCAACGACCCGCTCGACATCACGACGACCTTCAACGGGAACCCGGTCTTCGACCTGAGCGCGATGTTGCAAGATCCGACCGCCGAGTTCGAGCTCTTCAACGTCAAGCCGGCGATCCGCTCATACGGGATTACCACCGGCTTCTCCTGGTATTTCGCCGTGCAACAATGCTTCGAGGTGCACTACGCGGCGCTCCAGCCCGACGACCCGCATGTCGTCCTGGGCGTCGGCCCGTGCTGCGGCGACGGCGTGCTCGAGAACTCGGGCTGCGCACAAGGCCCCGGCATCCCGCCCTGCGAGGAGTGCGACGACGGCAACCTGATCTCGGGCGACGGCTGCTCTTCGACCTGCCAGAGCGAGTCAGAGGCGCCGATCGGCGTCTGCGGCGACGGGGTCGTCGACCTCATGGCGGGCGAGGAATGCGACGACCACAACCTCGTGAGCGGCGACGGCTGCGACGCCAACTGCAGGACCACTCGCTGCGGCAACGGCATCGTCACCGCGGGCGAGCAGTGCGACGACGGCAACCTGATCGACGTCGACGGCTGCTCGTCGACGTGTCAGGTCGAGCCTGGTCGCGGATGCGGCGCCGAGCCCCTCACCGGCTGCCGGCAGCCGGTGACGTCGGCCAAATCGTCGGTGCAGCTCGCCAACAAGACGCCCGACTCCAAGGACCAGCTCAAGTGGAAGTGGCTCCGCGGTGCGCACACGACCACCGCCGAGTTCGGCGATCCGACGACCAGCACGACCTACCAGCTCTGTCTGTACGATTCGACCGGGCTACGGATCAGCGCGCACGCCCCGGCGGGCGGGGTGTGTCACGGGACGGCGTGCTGGAAGGCGACCGGGACCGGCTTCAAGTACAAGGACAAGGATCTGACGCCGGACGGCATCCAGCAAATCCAGTTGCACGGAGGTCTGGACGGCAAGGCGAAGATCCAGGTGGTCGGCAAAGGTGCGGCGCTCGGCATGCCGAACCTGGCGCTGCTGACCCAGCCGGTGACCGTGCAGATCCAGAACAGCAACGGCCTCTGCTGGGAGGCGATCTACAGCACGCCGCCGATCACGCAGTCGAGCACGCAGTTCAAAGACAAAGCCGACTGAGTCCGACGGCGGCGATGGTTGCGACCGTCGCGCGCTACTGGCTGGTGAGACCACCCGCGGCCGATCGGCTCGCGGGTGGCCTCACGTCACATGCCGGCTAGTGTCCCGTCGTCCTCGCTTGACGGCCGCCCGCAACTGGCGCAGCGTCACGAAAGTATCGTGGCCGCCGCCGTTCGACAGCGCCGGTCGCGTCGCTTTCGCGTTCACATCCGAGGAGGTTCCGCTGCACGGTGCCGGCACGGAACGTGCTCGCTCCGCGCCAGACTCCGCCCGGCTGATCACAGGAGCCTGTCATGCTGATCCGCATCCTCTCCGTCCTCGTCTTCCTGCTCTGCTGCGCCGGCCCCGCGGGCGCCCAAGGCTCGTTCGTCAACTGGGAGAGCCCGCCGGTTCACCCCGTCGACATGACGCCCAACGGCAATACGCTCCTGGTCGTCAACACGGCCGACGACCGCCTCGAGATCTTCACGCTCGGCGGTCCGCTGCCGGTGCACGTCGGGTCGGTGCCGGTGGGTCTCGATCCGGTGTCGGTGCGAGCGCGGACGAACGGTGAGGCGTGGGTCGTGAACCGCGTCTCCGACAGCGTCAGCATCGTCGATCTGACGACCCGGAACGTCACCGCCACGCTCACGGTCGGCGACGAGGTTGATAGTCTGGCCGCCGCCGGTCGGCCGATCGTTCAAGGATGAAACTTGGCGGCAGATCTGGGAGAGAGGGCGATGGTGCGGGCCGCGGCAGTCATGCCCCGTTACCCATTGGAGCCGGTGCCCCATTGATAGTTTGGGTCCGAGGAGGCGATCCTTCATTGGCGAGGCAGGCGGGTTGCCACCGTCTGCACTCCCCCAGGTCAGAGTCCACCTAATCGCGCCATCTCGGGCCGCGGCCAGCGCCACCAAGGAGGTGCGTACATGGTCGCGCAGAAGAAGCCGAGCACGAAGCGACCCAAGGCGGCGACGCCGACGGCGTTACCCGTCGTGCGGCCGCAGGTGGCGGGCATCGACATCGGCAGTGCCGAGCACTGGGTCTGCGGCCCGGCTCGCGCCGACGGCGCACCCAACGTCCGTGGCTTCGGCACCACCACCGACGAGTTGCACGCCCTCGCCGACTGGCTGGTCGCGCAGCACGTGGAGTCGGTCGCGATGGAGAGCACCTCAGTCTACTGGATCCCCATCTACGAGCTGCTCGAATCCCGCGGGGTGGAGGTCGTGCTCGTCAACGCCCGCCAGCTCCACCACGTGCCGGGACGGAAGACCGATGTCAGCGATTGCCAATGGCTCCAGCTGCTCCATAGCTGCGGGCTGCTGCGGGGATCCTTCCGGCCGACGGAGGCGATCGTCCGGCTCCGGGCGCTACAGCGCCAGGTGGGCAAGCTCGTCGCGGAGCGCACGCGCTGCGTGCAGTGGATGCAAAAGGCCCTCGACCAGATGAACGTCCAAGTGCACCGCGCGGTCGCGGACCTCACGGGCACCAGGGGGATGGCGATCGTCCGGGCCATCGTGGCCGGCGAGCGCGATCCCACCACCCTGGCGGCCCAGCGCGATCGGCGTTGCCGCAAGTCCGTCGCCGAGATCGCGCGCTACCTCACCGGCACCTGGCGCGAGGAACACCTCTTCACGCTCGCGTCCGCGCTGCGCCTCTACGACACGTTCGGCGACGAGATTGCCGCGTTCGA
>JBGPIT010000068.1:0-16385 GCA_041485125.1 Binatia bacterium
CCCCGCCCGGCGCGATCTCTACCGCGCACGCTCGCCGATCCACGTTGCCGAGCGGCTCGCCTGCCCGGTGTTCTTCTATCAAGGCAGCGACGACAAGGTCGTGCCGCCGAACCAGGCCGAGCGCATGGTTGATGCGCTCCGCGCCCGCGGCGTCGCCGTCGATCTCGTCGTCTTCGCGGGCGAGGGACACGGCTTTCGCCGCGCCGACACCATCGCGACGGCGCTCGAGGCGGAGCTCGCCTTCTACACGAGGGTGCTCGGATTGACGGCCGCGGACGCGCGACCGGGCGACTAACGCACCGTGGTCGCGGCGGCGGCGACGCCGCGGGCGGATTCGCTGGTGCGGACCGGCAGCTCGACGGTGAACGTCGAGCCCTTACCCGGCGTGCTCGCGACCGCGATCGTCCCGCCGAGCAGCGTGACCAGGCGCTGCGCGATGTGCAGGCCGAGGCCGACGCCGCCGTATTGGCGCGTGAGCGAGCTGTCGAGCTGGCGGAACATCTCGAAGATGACGGGCAGGTTCTCGGCGGCGATGCCGATGCCGCTGTCGCGGACGCTGAAGCGGAGCGCGCCGTCGGTGCGCTCGGCGGCGACGTCGACCGAGCCGGCGCTGGTGAACTTGAGCGCGTTGCCGATCAGGTTCTTGAGGACGGTCTTGAGCTTTGGCGCATCGGTGACGATCGGCGCGGCGCCGACGTCGTTCCGCCAGGACACTCGCACTCCCTCGCGGGCGAGCGGCCCGAGCTCACGCGCGAGGTCGGCGAAGAGCTGGGTGAGATGGAGGGGCGTCCACGTGACCGAGGCGTACCCCGCCTCGAGACGGCCCATGTCGAGCGTCGCGTTGACGAGATCGAGCAGCTCGACCGAGTGCGTCTGGATGCGCGCCAGCGCATCGCTCCAGTCCGGATCCTGTGGCTCGAAGGTGCCGTCGGCGAGCATCTCGGTGTAGCCCATGATGACGTTGAGCGGTGTGCGCAGCTCGTGCGACATGGTCGCGACGAACTCCGACTTGAGGCGGTTCGCGCCCTGGAGGTCGGCGATGAGGCGGCCGTTCTCGAGCGCGATCGCGGTCGCGTGCGCGATGCCGAGGGTGAGCCGGCGCTGCCGGCTGGTGAACGGCCCGGTACGCTCGCAGCAGCCGTTCGAGAGCACGCCGATGATCTGGTCGCCGCGCGAGACCGGCGCGTAGAGCACCGAGCTCACCGCCATCCGCCGCATGAAGTCGAGCGGCACCAACGTCTGATTGGCGACGTCGGCGATCTCGATCAGCTCGCCCGGTTTCAGCGCTTGCAGGAGCGGCAAGCTGTCGGGCGAAAACTCGATCGCGGCGAGATCGCTTTGCACCTGCGGCGGCGAGCCGACGTTCGAGCACATACGGTACGCGCTGCGCCGCTCGTCGAAGAGAAAGAGGCTGCTCCAATCGCAGCCGAGCGCCTCGGTCGCCAAGCGGTTCACCTCCTCGAGGACGTTCGGCTGTCCGAGGTGCCGGCTGAGCGTCTCGGTGACGTGCGCCAGGCCGGCGGCGATCTCCGCCTCCTCGGTCTGGAGCGCCGTCCGCCGGAACGCCTCGAAGCGATAGCGATCGAGGAAGAAGGCGGCGACGACCGACGTCGTCGCCGCCGCCATCAGCACGGTCATGGGAATCGCGAGCGCATCGGTGGTGACGAGCCTCGGCAGCGCGATCCCGAAGCTGCCGACGGTCCCGATCGACGCGGCGAGCTGTGCCGGCCATCCCCACGGCAGCAAGACGGAGAGCAGGTTCAGCACGCAGCCGAGGACGGTCGCGACGCGCTCGGCGGTCGCGCCGACGGCGGCATGGTAGGCGCTGATGCAGCTCGTGATCGTGATCAAGACCGCGGCGGCGATGTAGGCGGACCAGCGCCGCAGGCGCGGGATCCAACACGCCGCCGCGCCGAGGATCGCGGTCGCCGCCTCGATCCCGTAGAGCAGCAGCGCGAACGATCGTCGCGCCGGGTAGTAGCTTGCCTCGAAGACCGTGCCGATGCCCATGAAAAACACGAAGAGCCCCATCGCCACGGTCAGGCGCTGGCGCAGGATCGGGACGGTCTCCGCCGAGTAGGCGGCCCGAAACACGCGGGAGCTTTGCGCTGCGTCGTCGGACATCGCTGCTGTTACTCGGCCGTCGCTGCGGGACTCTTGAAAGGCACAATTTTGACGGTGCATCGCTCCCGGAGCGGTCACCCGCACGGTGAGGGAAGCCCGCCCGCAAGGCTGCAAAACGCTTGCCACCGCAGGCCGCGCAGCCGGCGCGGGCGGCGAAATGCGGGTGTGAGCGGCGGATGCCCGCGGCGCGACTGGTCTAGCCGCGGCGGCGGAGCGCGATGGCGTCGATCTCGACGCGGGCACCGCGCGGCAACGCCGCGACCTGCACCGTCGCGCGCGCCGGATAGGGCGGCGTGAAGAACTCCGCGTAGGTCTGGTTCACGACCGCGAAGTCGGCGAGGTCGGTCACGAACACGGTCGTGCGGACGACGTCGCGGAGCGCGAGGCCGGCGGCGGCGAGCACCGCGGCGAGGTTCTCGAGCACGCGGCGCGTCTCGTCGACGACCGATCCCTCGACGAGGAGACCCGTCGCCGGGTCGAGCGGGATCTGCCCGGAAAGAAAAACGAGATCGCCGGCGATGATCGCTTGGCTGTAAGGGCCGATCGCCCGCGGTGCCTGCTCGGTCGCGACCCCACGCAGCTCGGTGTCGTCACTCATCGCGCGCGAGATTCACCCGAACGAGAGCCACACGCAAACCGGCGCGTCGCGCAGCCGACGCATCCGTCGCACCGGCGCCGTGGACTCGACGTCGCGAGTCCCGCGAGAACGCCCGTGTCGAAGATGATCAGGCGATGCGACAGTGGACCTCACCGAGGGGTCCGAACTGCGCGCGCACCGACGCCCGGGGCGCGAGCGGCACCGCGACCGGCGTATACGACCCCGAGAGGATCAGGTCGTCCGCCCGCAGCGACTCGCCGAACGCCGCCAGGAACGCCGCGACGAAGACCACGATCTCGCCGAGCTGCGCCGGCACGAGATCGGACCGAGGCTTCAGCGCGGCAGCACCGTCGACCGCAATGACCGGCCATTGGCCGCCCAGGTCGGCGGCGCGATCGGGCGCGTGCCAACCGCCGACCACGAAGCCGTAGTGAAACATGCTGTGCGCCACGATCGTGTCGAGGTCGGTCCGTGGGAGCGCGTAGTCGACGATCTCGATCGCCGGCGCGACGCCGGTGATGCTCGCCGCGGCGGCGTCCGGCGTCGCGTCGGGCGCGACGTCGGCGCCGAGTCGGAGACAGAGCTCCGGCTCGGCGTGCAGCGCGTGCCCCGCGGCAGAGCGCACCACGTCGCCGCTGCGATACTCGCGGTCGCCGTTCAGCCAGCCGACGCCCGAATGCCGCAGGCCGAGCTGCGTCAGGACCTCGGGGACGTTGAGGCCGACCTTCCACCCGCGGCGTGGCATGCCGCGCCCACGCGCGTCGTGCAGCGCGGCGAGCTGCGCCTTCATTCCCGTCGCATAGCGGTCGCGGTCGACGATCACCACGTCGCTACTCAGAGGTGACGTCCATCGCCAGCATCTCGACGCCGCCGTCGCGATCGCTCGCGACCCGCCGCTGCGCGCCGAACACGCGGTAGCCGCGCGCCGCGAGATGGCGGGCGCATGCCTGTCCGATCCCCGACGAGGCACCGGTGACGAGGACGACCTTCTTGGCAGCGTCGCTCATGGCGCGATCCGCATCGCGACCTTCGCCGTGCTCAGGCGCGCACCCTCGACACGCGCATGACGCCCTTCACCTTCCCCAACCCGCGCATGATGCGGTTGAGGGCGTCGACGCTGTCGACCATCACCTCGAAGGTGTTGTGGGCGCGCTTGTCGACCGTGCGGACTTGGGCGCCGGTGATGTTGATGCCCGACGAGCTGATCGCTTTGCTCATCGCGGCGAGGAGGCCGGGCGAGTCCATGCTGACGACCTCGAGCTGGACGGGGCGGAAGTTGCCCGCGACGCCGTCCCAGGCGACGGTCACGCGGCGCTCCGGATCGCTCTCCATGACGCGCTGGCAATCCGTGGAATGCACCGTCACGCCGCGGCCGCGCGTGATGAAGCCGACGATCGCCTCGCCGGGCAGCGGATTGCAGCAGCGGCCGAAGCGCACCATCACGTCGTCGATGCCGCTCACCTTGACGCCGCCCCGTGATTGACGGCTCACCAGGCGGAAGAGACGCTGGAACGCGCCCTCGGGCTTGACCTCGGCGCCGTGGAGCTGGTCGGCGGGGACGAGCTTCGCGATCAGCTGCTGGGTCGGCACCCGGCCGTAGCCGATCGCGGCGACCAGCGTCTCCTCGTCCTTGAAACCGAGCTCGGCGACGGCGGTGCCGAGCTCGCCGGACTTCCTGAGCTTGCCGAGCTCGAGACGGTAGCGCCCCAGGTCGCGCTCGAGCAGCTCCATGCCGATCTCGAGACTGCGGCGGCGCTGCTGGTTCTTGATCCAGGTGCGGATCTTGTCCTTGGCGCGCGTGGTCTTGACGATCTTCAGCCAGTCTTTGCTCGGGGTCTGCTTGGTGGTGGTGACGATCTCGACGGTGTCGCCGCTCTCGAGCTGGTACTTGAGCGGCACCAGCTTGCCGTTGATGCGCGCGCCGGCGCAGTGCTCGCCGACCTGCGAGTGCACGCGGTAGGCGAAGTCGATGACCGTGGCGCCCTGCGGGAAGCTGAAGATGTCGCCCTTCGGCGTGAAGGCGAAGACCTCCTCGCTGAAGAGGTCCTCCTTGACCGAGCGCATGAACTCCTGCGGATCCTCGAGGTGCTGCTGCCAGTGCAGCAGCTGGCGGAGCCACGCGAAGCGCTCGATCTCTTCGGGGCCGTCAGGCTCGCTCTGCGCCTTGTAGCGCCAGTGCGCGGCGATGCCGGCCTCCGCGACCTTGTGCATCTCGGGGGTCCGGATCTGCACCTCCATGCGCTCGCCGAAGGGACCGATCAACGTGGTGTGCAGCGACTGGTACATGTTGGCCTTCGGCATCGCGATGTAGTCGCGGAAGCGGCCCGGCACCGGCTTCCAGTGCGCGTGCACGACGCCGAGGGCCTCGTAACACTCGCGCGTCGAGTCGACGACGATGCGGAACGCGACCAGGTCGTGGATCTGGTCGTACATCAGGTTCTGCGCCTGCATCTTCTGGTAGATCGAGTAGAAGTGCTTCGGCCGGCCGGTGACGGTCGCGTCGATGCCCGCCTCCTCGAGCTTCTTCGTGAGGACCGTCTTCACGTTACTGATGTAGCCCTCGCGCTCGGTGCGCTTCTTCGAGACGTTGCGCTTCAGCTGGTAGTAGATCTCGGGGTGGAGATAGCGGAGCGCGGCGTCCTCGAGCTCGCTCTTGATCCAGTAGATGCCGAGGCGGTGCGCGAGCGGCGCGTAGATGTCGATGGTCTCCTGCGCGATCTCGACCTGGCGCTCGGGCGGCAGGTGCGAGAGCGTCCGCATGTTGTGGGTGCGGTCGGCGAGCTTGATGAGGATGACGCGGACGTCGCGCGCCATCGCGATGATCATCTTGCGGAAGTTCTCGGCCTGGCGCTCGGCGCGGCTCGAGAAGTTGAGCTGGCTGATCTTGGTGACGCCGTCGACGAGGGTCGCGATCTCGCCGCCGAACATCGACTCGAGCTGCGGCAGCGTGGCGAGCGTGTCCTCGACGGTGTCGTGCAAGAGGCCGGTCGCGATGCTGGGGACGTCGAGACGGAGGTCGGCGATGAGCCCCGCGACCTCGAGCGGATGGACGAGGAACGGCTCGCCGGATTTTCGCTTCTGCCCGCGATGCACCTCGGCGGAGAACTCGTAGGCGCGCTGGAGCATCCCGAGGTCGGCACCCGGGTTGTACTCCTGCACCTTGGTGACGAGGTCGCGCAGGTTGATCACGCGCCGTCCTCGACGATCCGCGCCGTCCGCGCCCGCTCGGCGACGATGATCGCTTGCAGCTTCGCGATCGCCGCCCCGCGCTCGCTGTTGACGATCCAGTAGTCGTAGCGGCGGATCGCGTCGGCCTCCTCGCGCGCCCGCGTGAGCCGGCGCAGCACCGTCGCGTCGTCCTCGGTGCGGCGCTCGCGCAGGCGTCGTTCCAGCTCGTCCCACGACGGCGGCAGGACCATCACGGCGACGGCGGCGTCGGCGTAGATCTGCTTCAGCCGCCGCGCGCCCTGCACGTCGACGTCGAGGAGGATGTCGCTGCCGTGGCTCACGGCGTCCTCGAGCGGCGCGCGCGCGGTGCCGTAGAGGTGGCCGTGGACCTCGGCCCACTCGGCGAACTCGCCGGCGTCGCGGCGGCGCCTGAACTCGGCGGTATCGACGAAGCGATAGTGGCGGCCGTGCGCCTCGCCGGGACGGGGCGGTCGGGTGGTGCAGGAAATGGAGAGCGTGAGCGGGGGAACGCCGGCGAGAGCGGCCTCGACGAGCGTGCTCTTCCCCGCTCCGGAGGGGCCGGACACGATGAAGATGATCCCACGGCGCTGGAACGCGAGATCGGCACGCATGCTTGATCTTAAAGAATCACTCGACGTTCTGCACCTGCTCTCGTAGGCGCTCGCCCTCCCCCTTGGCCTCGACCACCAGGCGGGTCACCCGCAAATCGTTCACCTTGGAGCCGATCGTATTGATCTCACGATGGACCTCTTGGAGCAGAAACTCGATCTGCTTGCCGGCGGGCTCGGCGCCGGCAAGCAATTGACGGAGCGCACCCAGGTGGCTCGCCAGGCGAACGAGCTCCTCGGTGACGTCGCTGCGGTCGGCGAGGACGGCGGCCTCTTGCGCCACCCGCGCGGCATCGATCTCGGCCCCCTTCAAGAGCCGCTCGAGGCGCTCGCTGAGCTTGGCGTGGGCGTCGGCGAGCGCGCTCGTGGCGAGCCCTTGGACCTCCTGGTGCAGCTCGGAGAGCCGGTCGATCCGCGCCAGCATGTCCTTCTGCAGATTCGCGCCTTCCCGCCGGCGCTCGCGGTCGAAGCCGTCGAGGGCACGCTGGAGGGCACGGCCGGCGGCGGGCAGCTCGGCGCGCACGTCGAGCGGGATCTGCACGGTCTGGAACACCTCGCCGCCGCGGAAGAGGCCGAGCTCGAGATCGCCGCGCAAGCCGAGCGCCTGCTTGAGCTTCCGCCAGCCGGCGGCGTACTCGCGCGCGGCAGCGAGATCGAGGACGACGTGCGAGCGGCCGCTCGCCGGCGCGCTGCGGCCGACGTAGACCTCGACGCGCCCGCGCGCGACGCGCGCCCGCACCGCCTCGCGGCAGGTCGCCTCCCAGAGCGCGTACTCGCGTGGCGCGGTGATGCGCACGTCGAGGAAGCGCTGGTTCACGGAGCGGATCTCGATCGTCAAGCGACCCGACGGGATCGGCACGGTCGCGGTGCCGTAGCCCGTCATCGAGCGCAAGCCGCGGGTCTTCTTCGTCGCCATCGATCTCCCTCGCACGGCCGCGGACGGCGCGCGCCGCTATCCTCGCCGGGTGAGCGCGCGGCGCAGCTCGCGCGCGCTGGCGGTTGCCGTGCCGACCTTGCCGACGACCACGCCGGCGGCATGATTGGCGAGAATCGCCGCCTCCTCGAACGTCCCGCCGGCGGCGAGCGCCAAGGCGCAGGCGGCGAGCACGGTGTCGCCGGCTCCCGTCACGTCGAAGACCTCGTGCGCGGCGGTGGGAAAATGCCGTGGCTGGCTGCGCGGCTTGAAGAGCGTCATGCCGGCCTCGCCGCGCGAGATCAGCACCGAGTCGGCCTGCCAGCGCTCGAGCAACCGGCGGCCCGCTTCGGCCAAGCTGGCACGGTCCTCGATCTCGATGCCCGCGGCAGCGCTTGCTTCCATGAGATTGGGCTTCACCAGGCTCGCGCCGCGGTAGTTTCCGAAGTTGCGACGCTTCGGATCGATCACGTACGCGAAGCCGTGGCGTGCGCGCAAGCGCGCCAGCGCGTCGAGCAGCTCCGGCGTGACCACGCCCTTGTCGTAGTCGGAGACGACGACGACCTGAAAACGCCGCACGTGCTGCGTGATCCACGCCAGCAAGCGGCGGCGCAGCGCGGGGCTCGGCTCGTAGTCGTCGGCATCGCGGTCGAAGCGCACCACCTGCTGGTGATGCGCGATCACGCGGGTCTTCGACGTGGTCGGGACACGGGTGCTCGCGATCACCCCGTCGAGCTCGCCGCCGGCCTGGCGCAACGCCGACGCGAGCGCGCGGCCGGCACCGTCGGTGCCGATGAAGCCGCACGCCGCCGCCCGCCCGCCGAGCGCGACGACGTTGGTGACGACGTTCCCCGCCCCGCCCGGCCGCGCTTCCTGCCGGCGCACGCGCACGATCGGCACGGGGGCCTCGGGCGAGATCCGGCTCACGTCGCCCCAGACGAACTGGTCGAGCATGAGGTCGCCGATCACGAGCACGCGCGTACCCGCGAATCGACCGATGAGCCTCCGCAGCGTCGCGGTCGTCGACATCAACGACCCGTCGCGACCGCGTCCGCGGCGGACGTCGGCGGGGCGTCGAGGACGCGACGATAGACGGCGAGCGTACCCTCTCCCATCGCGCGCATGCTGAAGCGTCGCTCGACGCGCTCGCGGCCGGCGGCGCCGAAACGGATCGTCGCGTCGCGATCGCCGGCCAGCCGGCGGATCGCGGCGGCGAGGCCGCGCGCGTCGCCCGGCTCGACCAAGAGTCCGCTGACGCGATCGTCGACCACCTCGGCGAGGCCGCCGACCCGGCTCGCGACCACCGCCTTCGCCGCCGCCATCGCTTCGAGCGCCGCAACGCCGAGGCCTTCCTGCAAGGACGGCATCACGACGACGTCGGCCGCCGCGAGGAGCGGCGCGACGTCGGCGACCGCGCCGAGGAAGCGGACGCGTGATCCGAGACCGAGGGCGTCCCGCCGCGCCGCGAGCGCCTCCGCCTCCGACCCGCCGCCGGCGCACAGCACCAGCAGCGCGAGGTCCGGCAACGCCGCGATCGCGTCGAGCAGGACCGCGTGGCCCTTACGGGTCTCGAGCGCCGCGACGCTCACGATCACGAGCGTCGCGGGGTCGATGCCATGGCGCGCGCGCTCCGCTTCGCGCGCAGCGCCGGCAGCGGCAAAGCGCGCGACGTCGACGCCGCTCGCGACGACGTGGATCCGTGCCGGCTCGACGCCACTCCGCACCAAGACCTGCCGCACTCCTTCCGAGATCGCCACCACCGCGTCGACGCCATGGTTGTAGAGCCAGCGCGCGTACCAGCCGCCGCGCGGCGCATAGTCCATCCGGCGGGTCACGACCCGCGCCGCCGGCACCCGACCGAGAAACGCGCTCATCGCATGCGCGCGGGCCGAGTGGAAGTGGACAATGTCATGGTGATTTCGGGCGATCAAACCCGCGAGCCGGCGGCCGGCGACGAGGTCGGCGTGGTTACGGATCGCGACCGGAACGACCGTGACGCCGAGGCCGGCGGCCGCGGGCGCGAGCCGCCCGCGGGGATCGGCGGCAAGCGTCTGCCGGTGCCCCGTCGCGGCCAGATGCCGCATCAACCCGAGGACCTGTGTCTCGCCACCACCCCAGCCGCGCTCGGGATCGACGTGGAGAATCGAGGCCTCGCCCGTCGCCGTCACAGCGCCCCCGTCCCGGCACGACGATCGTCGTCGGGAGCGGGCTCGCGTGCGTCCTCCGCGACGACACAAGCCTCGGCATGCGTCGACTCCCAGAGCTTGGCGTACTTGGCGAAGACGTAGAACGCCGCCGTTTGCGCGACGAAGAGGCCGGCAATCCCTTCGGTGAAGCCGCGGCGCAGGAAGAAGTAGCGCACCAAGCGCCAGAGCGGGCGCAGCATGAGATCGGAGAGCGACGCCTGCTTGCCGCGCAGGAGGAGTTGGCGCGCGGCGACGCCGGTGAAGCCGTTGATGGTCGCGAGATGATCGGCGATGTCGCGATAGGTGTAGTGGAGCAGCGCGCCGCGCAGCCGCGCGCTGCGGCCGTGCAAGAGCACCTTCTCGTGCGGATCGACGCCGCCCCACACCACGTGGTCGCGCCGAAAGAGGCGCAGGCGGTAGTCGGGATACCAGCCGCCGCGGCGCCACCAGCGCCCGAGGTAGTAGACCAGTCGCGGGATGTAGTAGCCGTCGGCGGTGGGTGCGCGCAGCGTGTCCTCGATCTCGCGCCGCAGCTCCGGCGAGACGCGCTCGTCGGCGTCGAGGTTCAGCACCCACGGATGACGCGTCTGCTCGAGCGCGAAGGCCTTCTGCTCGACGAAGCCCGGCCACTCGCGCTGGTAGATCCGGTCGGTGTACTCGCCGCAGATCTCGACGGTACGGTCGTGGGAGAACGAGTCGACGACGACGATCTCGTCGCACCACTTCACGCTCTCGAGCGCGGCGCGGATGTTGTCCTCCTCGTCGTAGCAGATGATCGCGCACGACAGGCGCTCGCGCTCGGCGCTCATCGCACGGCGCTCCGGCGCCGCGGCGCCTCGCCGCGACGGCGCGCGTACTCGGCGTCTTTGATCCGACTCAGCTCCATGATCTCGGCGACCGCGCGACGCAGCTCGCGACGGGTCGGCGTGCCGAGGTAGCGACGCAGGAAGCGCAGGCGCTCGGTGCGCGGCGCGCCCCGCCCGACCGAGCGGTGCACCTGCACGACGTTCTTTCGCCGCCGGCTCCACGAGAGCCGCCGGTGCCGGCGCACGCGATCGAGATCGACGAGGACGAAGACCGGCTCGCGGTCGCCGGTGACCAGAATGTTGGCGCCGCGCAAGTCTTGCGGATAGAGCCGCGCGCGGTGCAGGCGGCGGAGGTACTCGGCGAAGCCGACCGTCAGCGCGCGCCGTGCGGACCCGCGTCGCGCGCGCCACAGCTGGTCGAGCGGCTCGCCCGGCACCCAGCGCGTGACGGCGCAGCTCCGCGTGCAGACGCCGAAGCGACGGCGCTCGAGAACGGCGACCGTCTCCGGCGCGGCGAACCCGGCACGGCGCAGGCGCTCCGCGCCCTTCCACACCCGCGCGGCGCCGGAGCCGAGACAGAGGACGTCGAAGACGCGCAGGAGGCCGGTCTCGCGGAAGCGTTTGAGCACCAGGTCGGCGCCGCCGACGGTGACGACGGCGACGGTGGTGCGGGCGCTCTCCTTCAGGACCCGGGCGCGCGGGCTCGCGAGGATCGCGTCGACGTCGAGGAGATCGGCGGGAACCGGCGCGGACGTCCGGACCGCGCGATAGCTCGCCCTGCGGGATGCGCGCGCACCGTCCACGTCAGCCCTCGCGCGCCCGCCGCGCCGCGATCGTCCTCCCTTTCTCCACCGCGATCACCTCGCACCACTCCTCGAAACGGCCGACCGACTGCTCGAGGCTGCCGTCGAGGGCGGCGGCACGCGCGACCGCGCCGAGCCGGCTGCGCGCGCGCGGATCGAGCGCCGCGTCGAGTGCCGCCGCGACCGCGGCCTGGTCGCGCGGATCGTCGACGAGCAAGCCGGCGAGCGCGCCCGTCAGCAGCTCGGGCGCGCCGGTTGCGCGCGAGGTGACGACCGGCAGGCCCGACGCGAGCGCCTCGAGGATCGCGACCGGGCAGCCTTCGTAGAGCGACGGCAGCGTGAAGACGTCGGCCGCCGCGTAGAGCCGCTCGACGTCGCGCCGCGCGCCGGTGAAGATCACCCGTCCCGCGATCTCGGTCGCCTCGCGCCGGCGTGCGACCAGGTGCTGGTCGTTGCCGACGACGACCAGGGCGGCGCCGCGCGGCGGCTGGCGCCGCCAGATCGCGAGCAGCGTGTCGACACCTTTCCGCACGAAGCCGCTGCCGACGAGCAGGACGACCGGTTGCTCGAGCGGGATGCCGAGCTCGCGCCGCACGTCGGCGCCATGGCGCGCACGGTTGTCGGGATGGAAGCGCGTCGCGTCGACGCCGTAGTGCAGGACGGCGACGTCGTCGGCCGGCACGCGCGGGTAGAGCGCGAGGATCTCGTCGCGCGACAGCTCCGAGACGGCGAGGATCTTGCGGTACGCGCCCGGGGCGTATTGCCGGCGCTCGATCGCGAGCAGCGCCTGCTGATACGGGCTCAGGCGCTGGCGCAGCGCCTCGCCGCGGCCGCGCTCGGCGGCGACGCGCGCCAGGTAGCCGAGGTGGCAGCCGCCGCTCACGCGGAAGAGATCGTGGCCGATCGTGCGTCCGAAGCCGACGACGACGTCGGCATCGACGTCGCGCCACACCGCCGGCGCGCGCGCCGTGAACGACAGCAGCTTCGCGAGCTGGCCGGCGCGGATCACGGGCACGCGGTGCAGGGTGATGCCGTCGGGCACCGGGACGCGCGACTCGCCGACGACCAGATGCACGTCGTGGCCGCGCGCCGCGAGCTGGCGCGACAGCTCGTAGCAGTCCCACTCGGCGCCGCCGATGCGATCGTAGCGCTTGTGGACGAGCGCCAGTCTCATTCGAGATACCCGAGGTCGCGGAGGCGCTGCTCCACGACGTCGCGGTCGGCGTCGCTCAGCTCGAGCACCGGCGCCGCGCCGCTCGCCTCGACGGCCGCGATGCGGGCACGAAGCTCCGCCATCCGCGCGGGCTGGAGCCGCGCCAGGTTGCGGCGCTCGCGCGGGTCGTTCGCGAGGTCGTAGAGCTCGTCGGGCACGTCGGGGGCATTGGGCGCGACGATACATTTCCAGCTGCTGGTCCGCCATCCGGCGCGCCGGTCGCGCGGCGTGCCGCGCACGCGGCCGAAGGCCTCGATGAAGGCCTCGAGGCCGAGGTCGGCACCACCCGCGACGGCCGGCAGGACGCTGGTGCCGTCGAGACCGGAGGGCACCGGCAGGCCGAGGACGTCGAGGATGGTCGGCGTGAGATCGACCTGACGGACGAGCTGACCGACCGCGGTCGCCGCCGGCACGCGACCCGGCGCGACGACGACGAGCGGCACCCGGATCAGCTCCTCGTAGACGTCGGTCTCGTGACCCTCGCGCTTCTGCGTCCGCTGCGCGCCGAGGATGTCGCGCCACAGCCGATACCAGCGGTACTGGAGCGCACTTGCGATCAGGCGCTCGCCGTGATCGCCGTGCACGACCACGACGGTGTCGCGGGGCAGCGCGGTGAGGAGCGGCGCGAGCGTCGCGTCGAGGCTCGCGAGCGCGCGGTCGTAGCGGTTCCTGCCGAAGCGGCGCTTGCGGAACGGCGGCAGCACCTTGCGCGGCGAGTGCAGCTCCCAGAGGTGCACGAAGAGGAACCACGGCTCGCGCATGCCGCGATCGCGCAGGCGCAGGGTCAGCTCCTCGCCCCACGCGTCGGAGAGATAGGTCGACGCGCGCCGGATGCGATACTCGGCGAAGCCGCGATCGAGACCGCTCTCGGGCACGAGCGGCCCGGTCATCTCGGCAACGGTGTGGTAGCCCGCCTCCGCGAGCAAGGCCGGCAAGGTCGCCGGCTCGGGACGGAGGCGCAGGCCGCCGATCGCGCGGACGCCGTGGCGCGGCGAGTAGAGACCGGTCAGCATGGTCGCGACGCACGGGGTGGTCGACGAGGCCGAGGAGATCGCCTGCGTGAAGCGCGTGCCGCGCGCGACCAGCGCGTCGAGGTTCGGCGTCGGCACGCCGCGTCCGCCGATCGCGTCGGCGCGCATGCAGTCGACGAGGAGGAAGAGGACGTTCGGCGGCCGCGTCGCTGCGCTCACGGCGAGACCCTCTCGGAGCCTTCGTGGCCGTCGTCGCGCGGCGCGAACCGACCGCCGGCGCGCATCAGCTCGCGGAAGCTCACCGGCGTCTTGCCGTCGAGGACGACGTGGTCGAAGCGGCGGCGGCGCTCGATCGTCTTCGCGACGATCCAGTCGAGTCGGCGCCGCGCCTGCGCGCGCGGGAAGCCGCGAGCCGCCGCGTAGGCGCGATAGACGCGCAGCCGGTCCGTGAGGACCACGCCGCCCAGCACGACGCGATTCAGCTGGACCAAGTTCCGTCGCGCGCGCCACCACGGTGCGGCGGCGCGCACGAGCCGCGTGCGGTCGTGGTCGAGGAACGCGAGAGCCGCGACGCTGCGACCGCTCGGCGCCCGGCACGCGTCGACGGTCTGGCGCGACGGCGCCTCACCCGCGACGACCCAGACGTTCGACGGGACGAGATCGCCGGCGACGAAGCCGCGCGCGTGCAAGCGGGCGATCTCGGTGCCGAGGTCGCCGAGGAGCGCGCGTTTGGCGCGCAGCGCGGCCGCGAGCGTCGCGCGGCCGGCGTGCAAGCTCTCGCGCGCCAAGGCCGCCAGCAGCTCGGCGAGGGGCGTACCGTCGAGTGCGGCCGTCACCAGCCACGACCGCCGCACCCACGGCCCGCGTCGCTCCTCGCCGGCGGCGAGCACCCGCGGCACACGGAAGCCGTCGGCGGCGAGATCGGCGCTGACGGCGGCGACGTGGCGCGCCTTCGAGCGCCGCGCGAGATCTTTCACGGCGGTCGCGAGACGGTAGCGGCGATAGACCTTGACGTAGACGTCGCGGCCCCCGACGCCGACGCGATACGTCGCCGCGTGCTTGGAGCGATGGAGCGGCGTGCGGGCGCCCTCGATCGTCGCGACGACGGCGACCCACGCCCGCGCCTCGTCGCGCGATCCGCCGGGCTCCGCGTCGCCGCGCGGGCGTGATCCGGCGGGTGGCGTGGCGCGCTCGCGCGCGGGCGACGTCGCGCCGGTCGCGGCGTCGAGCCAGACGCGCCAGCCGTCGACCTGCACCGCGCGGGTCACCGCCGCGCCTCGAGCACCCGCGTGATCTGCGCCAGGACACGCTCCGGTGTGATGTCCTGCATGCACTGGCGGCCGATCGGACAGCTGCGGAGATAGCACGGCGCGCACGGCACCCGTCCGACCAGGACGAGGTCCTCCGAACCGTACGGCGCGGAGCGGGCCGGTGTGGTCGCGCCCCACAGCGACACGACCGGCGTCCCCGCCGCGGCGGCGAGGTGCATCGGACCCGAATCCGGGCCGACGGCGACCCGTGCACGGGCGAGAATGCCGTAGCTCTCGCGCAGCGTGGTCTTCGCGGTGAGATCGAGCGGCGCGCTCCGCGCCAGGCGGCGCACTTCCGCCGCGATCGCCGTGACGTCGGCGCCGCCGAGGAGGATCGTATCGAGGCCGCGCCGGTCGAGCTCGTCGGCGAGCTTGGCGAAGCCCTCCGGGAACCAGAGCCGGCTCTCCCAGGTCGACCCCAGGAAGAGCGCCGCGAACGGCCGGCTCCGCGCCGCGACCAGCGTCGCGACCCGTGCCTCCTCGTCGGCGCCGAGACGGATGTCGAACGACGGCGCCGCCTCCGGGAGCTCGAGCAGGGTCGCGAAGCGGAGATACTGCTCGAGCTTCCAGCCGCGCGACTCGACCGGCTCGATCGTGTGCGTGTTCCAGAGCCAGTTGAGCTCCTTGGTGTTGCGGCGGTGGAACCCGATCCGCACCGGCGCACGCGAGGCGAAGCTCACCAGACCGCTCTTCAGATGGCGCTGCAGATCGAGGGTGAGATCGAAGCCTTGCCGCCGTACTCGGCGCAGGAAGCGCCACAGCGCCGGCGCGCCGCCGTGGCGCTCGAAGAGGAGCACGTCGTCGAGCGCCGGATGGCCGGCGAGGATCGGCGCCGCCGTCGGCTCGACCGCCCACGCGATGTGCGCCCGCGGATAGCCGGCACGGAGCCGGTTCGCCAAGGGCAGCGCGCGGACGACGTCGCCGATCGCTCCCAGGAGGACGATCAGGATCCGGTCGGCGGGAACGCGCATCCACTAT
Organism: Binatia bacterium; assembly: GCA_041485125.1. Lineage (GTDB taxonomy): Bacteria > Desulfobacterota > Binatia > UTPRO1 > UTPRO1 > JBGPIT01. The sequence continues at coordinate 15,700 of JBGPIT010000068.1, forward strand.
CCGGCGCGGCTCCGCGCCAAGCGCGCGCGAAGATAGAGCAGCGCCACCAGCGCGACGAGCGCGCCCCAGGTGACGGCCGACAGGGTCTCGAGCGTCTGCGCCGCGCCCTTGCCGACGATGCCGCGCACGGTGAGCGTCGTGAGCACGAAGGAGACGCCGAGCATCCAGGCGAGCCGCCGGCGATCGTCGCCGTCGAGACGGTACTCGCTCGCGCTCCCGGCCGCGGCGGGCGCGAAGGCCGCGCGCCACAAGGCGGTGTACGCCAGCAGCAGGAACACGAAGTAGTGCTTCCAGGCGAGCGGCGAGAACAGCACCGCGAGCGTGAGGACGATCGCGTACTCGACGATCACGACCGGGCTCGCCGGGTCGCGCGAGGCCCGCCGCGCCGTCGCGACGAAGACCACGACGATCAGCGCCAGCAGGCCGTAGACCAGCGCCGCCACCACCGGGTCGTCCGATGCGGTGAGACGCTTGTGCGCCGCGCTCCAGAAGATCGCGCCGTGGGTGTAGAGCCGGTCGACCAGCGCATAGACCGACTGGTTGCCCTTGCGGACCGGCCAGCTGCCGCTCGCGATCTCGAGCCAGCGCCGCACGTACGCGACGAAGCGCTCGGGACCGAAGACGAGGATTGGCGACAGGCTGACGAGCGCCGCGGTCGCCACCGCCGCGCCGAGCGCGGTCCACCA
>JBGPIT010000069.1:0-16285 GCA_041485125.1 Binatia bacterium
GACGTGACCGTGCAGGTGAAGTCTCCTGCCGCAGGCGGCGCCTGACCCTCGACGCAGTCGAACGTCACGGTCACGTAGGTACCCGCCGCATTGTCGGTGATGCTGACGAAGCTTGCGCTCAGCGTGTCATCGACACTGTCGCTGTTGGTATCGGTATCGTTCGTCGCCGGGATGCCGTTCGCGGTGAAATGAACGCGGTCGGCGACGCTCTGGTCGGAGCCCGTCCCCGGAATATTGACCGAGCCCGGATAGTGGAGGTCGACGAGGGCACCGGCGTACGGCTTGCTGAGCGACTCCGTCACCGTGATCTGGTCGCCCGCATGACATCCACCCGCGACCGGCGTCGAGGTGGCCGACGGGGTCGCTGTCGGCACGTCGGCGGTCGACGTTTCCGTAGGCAGCGTATCCGGTAGCGGCGTCGCGGTGACCGTCGGCGTCGCGGTGCGAACGGTGACCGGCGTCGGCGTCGGGTGCGTCACGTCGCCGTTGTCGTTGTTGTCGTTATTGTTCTCGTCACCGCACCCGGCCAACGACACCGCCAGTGCGACCATGAACACCACCGAAAGAACATGAGATCGTATGCGCATATGTGCCCCCCTTTTTGGATCGAGTTTCAGTTTCAATGTGTGTATGAAACGCCCAGCGAGACCGTCACGCCGGTACGATAATCTTCCTGGATCGCCCCCCCGACCGTCGTCGGATAGTTGTCGTTCAAGATGTTCTCGATCGCGAGCTTCAGGTTGAGCGGGACGCCCCACGGCTCGACCCGCGAGAGAAAGATCAGGTCCACCTGGTCGCGGCGGCCGGTGACGAAGTCCGGCAGGCCCGTCACGTCCTGCACTGCGGCGATCTTCGGACCGACGGTGTTGTAGAGAAGACGCGCCGTGCCCCAGACCGGGTGCACGTATTCGAGCGCGGCATTCACGACGTAGTCCGCTTGCCCCTGCAGCGGTCGCTTTCGGCTCGTACCGAGCTGCGTGAGCTCCGCCGTGACCTCCGAGTGCACGTAGGTGACGTTGGTGAGGAAGGTGAAGTTTTGCAGTGCGGGTGTCAGGAAGCCGAGGTTCTTGCGCCCTTCGAACTCGAAGCCGGCGAGCTTCCCGTCCTTGTTCTGCGAGAAGGTATCTTGTGGTGCCGAGCCGGAGACGAAGACGGCGGTCTCGATCGGCTTGTCGATCGTCTTGTAGAAGCCGCTCAGCGAGACCAGCTCGGAAGGGCTGTAGAACCACTCCCAGCGCAGGTCGTAGCTGTCGATGCCGGTCTCGACGAGATCCGGATTGCCGACGAGTCCACGCAAACCACGCGGCGCCGGATACACCGCCGGCGACAGCTCACGGAACTCCGGGCGCGACACCGTCTGGCTCCACGCCGCCCGGACGTTCATGTCGCTGCGGGGCGAATAGACGAGATTCACGCCGGGCAGCGGGTCGAGGTTCTCCTTGATGATCGTCCGCGGGCTGCCCTGCGTGCCCTCTTTCACGTGCAGCTTGATGTACGAGTATTCCGTTCGCACGCCGCCGATGAACCGGAGCCGGTCGGGCACGAGCGGGAGCTCGACCATCGCGTAGCCGGCGCCGATCTCATGCGAGGCTTTGAAGACATCCTGGGGCTGGGTTGCGTCGCGGAAAAGGATGGGGAACGGCGCCGAGCCGCCGACGTTGTCGGGGTTCAGAACGTCGTTGAACGGCGCCGAGAGATCGAGCGGCCTCCCGCCTTCGGTGAGATTCACGTCGAACTCGAAGATGCGGAGATCGACGGTACGGTTGCGGTGCAGATACGCCGGCCCGAACTTCACCTTCGCGGGCAGGCCCGACCAGACGTCGGTGAACGGCAGCCCGGTGGTGAACGGCACCGTGAAATCGACCTGCGAGTCGGTGAGATATTCCGTCAGGTTCTGGAACACGCGCGATCCACCGTGCGCGTCGTTGTTGAAGCTGAAGACGCCGTTGTTGCTGGCGTCGGTCGCGGTGGTGAAGCGCTGATCGGGGATGTTCTCCTTGGTGCGCGACAAGGCGCTTCGCCAGTCGACGTCGAGCGCGTCGAAGTGGTGGTTGCCCGCGAGCTGACCGAAATCGAGCTCGTCCTGCTTGTAGGTGAACTCCGTGGACCGCGTCGGCAGGCGCGTCTGCTCGCTGACTCCATTGCCGATCAAGGTCTCGTCCTCGCTGTTCCGGTCGATGAGCGAGCGGAAGCTCAGGTGATGCGCCGGCGAGATCTCGTATGCCGCCGTGAAGACGGCGCCGAGACGAGTCTCGAACACGCTGCGATCGAACTTGAAGTCGTCGGCGAGGACCGGCTCGGGAGTCTCGAGGTTGCCGCCCTGAATGAACTGCTTCTCGATCTGATTTCTTCGGCTGCGATATTCGGTGCGATAATTCGCCGCGAGTCGCGCCGCGAACGGCCCCCAGCGATCACCGACCTGGAATCCCAGGTTGAAGTCGACCGGGGCCGTCGTGCTGTCGGTCTCCCAAATCGTCTTGAATGAGCGGCCGAACTGCTGCAGCTGCGCCTTCGGGCGCGACCCGAGCAGCCCGTCGGGAATGGTCGACGGCAATTTGCGATAGTTGCCACCGAACCCGAAATAATCGAGCTTCGATCCTTTATATGTGTCGAACTTCTGAAAGGTGGCTTGGCTGTTGCCGGCGGTGGAGAGGCCGATGCCGTATGTCAGCTGTTGCGGGAAATCGAGGAGATCGATGTTCGCGAGCCCACCCGCGAAGTCGCCCGGAAGGTCCGGGGTGTAGCTCTTGACGATCGAGATCGAGTCGATGAACTCCGATGGAAAGAGGTCGAGTGGCACCACGCGACGCTCGGGATCGGGGCTCGGGAGCCGACTCCCCTCGAGCATGGCGCTGCTGTAGCGCTCCCCGAGGCCCCGCACGAAAATGAATTTGTTGTCTTTGATCGTGACCGCCGGCACCCGCTGCACGATCTCCGCCGCGTCGGCGTCAGGCGATTTCGCGATCGTCTCGGCGCCGATGTTGTCGCTCACGACGGGCGCCTTCTGGCGCTTGATGATCTGCGTGGCCTCGGCCGCCTTCGCGGCCTGCGCGACCACCTCGACGACCTCCACTCCGGCCTGTCCCTCCGGCTTGAGCGGGACGTTCGCGGTCGCCACCTTGTTCGACTCCACCACCACCTTCTCGAGCCGCGCGCCCTGATAGAGCGGGGCGAAGAACCGCACTTGGTAGGTCCCCGGCGGGACCTTCACCGCGTACCGTCCTTCGACGTCGGTACGGATGTCCTTGCGGACGCCGATGATTTCGACCCCGGCGTCGATGATCGCATCGCCGGTCGAGGAGTCGATCACTTGTCCCGCGATCGTCCCCGGCGCCGCTTGTTGCTGTGCTTCTACCAGCACCGGCATGCCGACGGCTCCGATCAGGAGATACACGACCACTCGCATCGCTCCACCCATTCTCATGAAATCTCTATCTCCAGATGACGAGCCGTGACCCGCCAGCGATGCGACCGAATTCTCGAACCAATTCTCAAACCAATTGCGAACGCTGAGCGCGGACCATAGCGCTGGAATTGTTGCGCGCCGGTTACCGCACGTTTGAATTGCCGTGACGACGGTTCGGTCGCGCGCGTTGCGCCGATTCAGATCACCGTGTGCGCATCACCTAACGTCGGCGCGTCCTTACCGTGCTCGCCGTAACGAAACGTTCGCACGGCGCACGCGGGCCGGTCATGAGCCCCGACTAGAGTCTCGAGGCATCGGGGCACGAGATCATCGGCTGGCCGGGTTCGCCGATCCCCGCATCCCCATGAAGCGCCACGCGTTTCGGCCGAAAGGAGGTCAATGGCAAGGACGTGAACACCGCGCCACGCGCGCCGCAACGGGTCGCATCAAAATGAGCGTCATCCTCGAACTCACTGATTCCAACCTAAGGGAGGCTTCAAAATGCATAAGACATGGAAGCTCACGCTGACCGGCGCCGCCGCCGCGATCGCGATGACGGGCGCCTGGTCCACCGCGCACGCCGCGCTGTGCGGCGACAGCGACGCGAATGGCACCATCGCCATCAACGACGTCGTGCTGCACCTACGGGCCGTCACCAATCAGCCGGGTGCGCAGGCCGCCATTTGTGGCGGCGCGGGCTACGCCAACTGCGCGAACCTGAACGGCACGGGCGGTGTGAACGACATCGTCGACACCACGCTCCTGCTCAAGCGCGCCTCGAAGATCGCCAACTGCCCGCAGGATCTGTGCATCACTCCTACACCTCTTGCCGGTTGCCCGGGCACGGCGATCATCGGGACGTTGCAGGGTGACGGCACCCGGCAGGTCACCGGTAATCTCGTCGTTCCGGCGGGCTGCGACGCGCGACTCGACAAGGTCACGTTCGTCGAGTCCGGCGCGGTCCTCACCGTCGCTCCCGGCGCGACCATCAAAGGCAACGTCGGCGATCCGCCCTCCACGCTCGTCGTCAAGACAGGCGGTCGTATCGACGCGGTCGGCAACGCCGGCGCACCCATCGTCTGGACGAGCGCCGCGAGCGTCGGCACCCGCAACCGTCAGGATTGGGGCGGCGTCGCGATCCTCGGCAGGGCGCCGGTCAACGAGCCCGGCATCGAGCTCGAGGGACTACCCCCGGACCCGGAGCTCGTCTACGGCGGCGCTCAGGCGGACGATTTCAGCGGTTGCATGAGCTACAACCGCATCGAGTTCGCCGGCCGCGCGCTCACCCCCGACAACGAGCTCAACAACTTCGTGATGGCCGGCGTCGGCAACAAGACGCGGATCGACCACATCCAAGCGCACTTCGGCGCCGACGACTGCATCGAGTGGTTCGGCGGCACCGTGAATTCGAAGTTTCTGGTGCTGTCGGCGTGCGGCGATGACGGGCTCGACACCCAGCTCGGCGTCGTCGGCGGTGTCCAGTTCGCGCTGGTCGAGCAGGAGGCGAACGCCCTCGAGGCCGCAGGAAGCAACGGGTTCGAGGAGGACAACAGCGAGTTCGGCGCCACCAAGACTCCCTTCAACAATCCCAAGTACTGCAACGTCACCGCGCTTGGAGCGAAATACTCGGCCGCCAATCCGGCGGTGACGAATACTTTCGGCATCCTCAGCCGGCGCGGCAATGCGATGACGATCGCCAACTCGATCGTCAAGGACTTCCGCCAGGCCGGCTACACCTTGCGTGACGCACCGACCGCGACCCACGCGTGCACCAACTCGACGACGCTCAACACCGTCGCGCCGATCGGCCAGATCGTGAACAGCCTCTTCAACAACAACGGCTCCGGCGGCAGCGTCCATGCGCAGGACGATGCGTCGTGTCCGAGCGGCGGCGCCTGCAATTGCTCGGCGACGGAGCACTTCGCTCTCCTCACCGCCAGCAAGAACACGATCGGCACGACCGACGCCTCGATCGCCGCGATCGGCGGCGCCACCTTCCCGCGCACCAACTTGGTCCCGGCGATCGGATCGCTCGCGGACACGCACCCGGCGGCGAACTGCACCGCGATCGACAGCTCGTTCGTCGACGCGCCGTACATCGGCGCGTTCGAGCCGGGCGGCGCGGACTGGACGGCCGGCTGGACGGCATTCCCGTTCAACTGAGGACGGACGATCAATTGACTAAAGCACGGATTGCGGCGGCGGCGCTGGCGCTACTCGTCCTGGCAAGCGGACGGGTGCGCGCCGAGGCGGGAGACGCGCAGGCTGCGATCTCCCCTGCGGCGCCGGAGCGACCAGCACATTTCACGCTCGCCGACGCCTCGCCGTCGATCGACGCGTTGCTGGGGCGCCTGCTCGATGCCCTCGCCTCGAACGACGTCGATGCACTGCAGCGCCTTCGAATGACCGAGGCGGAGTATCGCACGTTCGTGCTTCCCGGGAGCGTCGAGCCGGGCCAGCCGCCACGTGCGTACGAGGAAGGCCCGAGCAAGTGGGCCTGGCACAACGTCGACACCAATAGCCACTACGCCGCCGCGGCCATGATCAAAGGCTATGGCGGCCAACGCTACACGCTGAAGGAAGTGAAATACCTGAAGGGGCACGGCACGTATGCCTGGTACGACGCGTACCGCACCGTGAGCCTCACGCTGGTGGACGAGAAGGGTCAATCTGGCGAGCTCGTGCTCGGCTCGATCGCCGACATCGACGGCCAGTTCAAGTTCATCAGCCTTCTCGGAAACCCTTGACCTCACAAAACCCAAACCCATCAAATCGAGGAGAACGACATGAATATGCGTGAAACGGCGAAAGTGCTCGGGGCCGTGGTAGCGGCCGCGAGCTTCGCAGCGTCCGCTACGACGGTCCATGCCGACATCAAGTGTCGGCAGACCTTGGCGAAGGAGTCGTCGAAGCTGACGCAGGCGATCGCGAAGACGCTGCAAAAGTGCGAGCAAGCCGTCCATGACGGCAAGCTCACCGGCCCCTGCTCGGCCGATGCGAAGACGATCGATGCGATCACCAAGGCGAAGGGCAAGTTCAAAGACAAGCTGCTCGGTACCTGTGCGACGTCGACCGGCGAGTTCGCGTTCGGCCGCTGCCCGAACGAGACCGGCGCCACCCTCCCGGTCTGCGGCGGCATCCTCATTCAGAGCAAAGACAACGAGGCCGGTTGCCTGTCCTGCCTCGCGGACCACAACGCGCAGGAGCTCGTCAGCCGCGTCCTCTACGGCAGCCTGCACGCGCCGGCGAACAAAGACATCGGGAAGTGCCAAAAAACGGTCGGACAGGAGACGCTCAAATTCTATCTCGCGGCGTCGAATGTCCTCGCGAAGTGCCAAGACCAGCTGTTGAAGAAGAAGCTGCCGTCGTGTCCCGACCCGAAGACGACCGAGGCGCTCGACAAGGCGGAGTCGAACAAGGTCGCGAAGATCACCAAGGCCTGCTGCGGCGACGACGGCATCTGCGGCGGCGCGACCTGCCAGACGGGACAGCCGTCGGCGATCGGCGATCCCTGCGAGGCGAATCAGGACTGCGGCCGGTGCATCGGCAGCACGACGCCGGACAAGCCGTGCACCGGAAACGGCCAATGCCAGAGCAGTCCCGGCCAGTGCAACTCACCTTCGGGGACGTGCGCGGGTGGGCCGAATGTAGGCAATAGCTGCAACGCGAACGCCAACTGTCCGATGAGCACCTGCACCCGGCCGGCGGGAACCTGCGTCGGCGGCACCAACGACGGCAATGCGTGCAACGTGACGGAGGACTGCCCGTCGATCCCCGGCGGCACCTGCGGCGCCGGCACCTGCGGCGGTGTCGACGATTTCCGACCGACCGATGACATCGGGCTTCCCGTTCCGTGTCCTGGCCTGACGGCGGGCGGCTCTTCGATCATTCAAACCGGGCAGACCGGCCTGAGCCTGCTCGCGTGCGTCGATACGCAAGCTTCGGATCGCGCGCTCTGCCAAGACGCGGCCGGCGCCACCTTCGGCCACGACAGCTCGCTGCCAGCCAACTGCGCCGACGCGACCGCGGAGTGCACGACGAGCGGCACGACCAAGACCGCGACGATCGCGATTGTCACACCGGCGAGTCTGGGCGGCATCTCGATCAGCCTCGGGTACCAGCATGCCCTCCTTCCCGGGTCTGGCGACGATTCGACGGCACGTGTCGTGAACGTGCAGACCGGCGCGGCGCCGGCGGTGAGCGACACGAACGACGCGGTGATCACGTCGATCGTCGACCTCAGCGGCCTCAACGCAGGGAATCTGTACACCGTGCAGTTCGACACCTGCATGAGCCAAGCGGCACCGACAACCGCCGATTTCGGCTGCGTCGTCCGGAGCGCTTCCGATCTGACCGGCGTCGAGGTTCTCGACGGCGTGACCTGCTCCGTGGTGTCGGTCCTGTAGCCGTAGTCGACACACGAAGCTGACAGGCGGCGGGGCGGCTTCTCGCGAGAGGAGCCGCCCCGCCGTCGATTTCGCGAAACGCATTCAGGGGGAGAGTAAACGGACGATGAAACGAGTGGCGAAATATGGGCAATTGGTGTTCGGCATCGCGCTCTTGGCGGTCGCCAGCCGCGGAGCCGCGGCTGATACGCGCACGTTCTGCGTGCCCCACGGCGCCGCGCGGGCCGCGATCGATTTGAAACCGGGGGCGGGACAAACGCTCGCCGGGGTCAAGGTGGTTCTCGACTATCCGGAGCATGCGGTGACGATTCCGGGCTTCGGAAACCAGCCCGAGGTGAAGGCGCGGGTTACCGGCGTACCAAGAGATTTCCTGATGGAGGCAAACGATCTCGACGACTCGCTGATCGTCGCGATCGCCGGCACGACCGCCCTTCCGAAAGGCAAAGTCTTCACGGTCGAGCTCGATCGATGCAAGGACACCCCGCCGGTCGACGCGAAGGACTTTCGCTGCACGGTGGACGAAGCCTCCACTCCAGCGGGCGTGCTGGTCGAAGGCGCGACGTGCACGGTCAATATGATCACTCAACCGAAGGAGAAGGCACGATGACGATCGTTCGTGGAATGACGTGTACGTTGGTTGTTACGGTCCTGCTCGCATCGACGTCGGATCCGGTTGCAGCGGAATCGACGAAGGCATCACGCGCGTGCCGGAAGACGATCGGTGCAAAGCTCAGCAAGGTCGTGAGCACGGGCTTCAGCGTCGTCGACGCGTGCCAAAAGAATCGCGACAAGGGGAAGTTCGCCGGCGACTGCAACGATCTCGCGCAGGCGGACGTGAAAGCGAAGCTCACGAAAGCGGAAGCCTCGGCGACGAAAGGGATCGCCAAGAAGTGCTTTCCCGGCGATCCCGTGCTGGGGAACTACGATCTCGGCAATTCAGCGAACGCGTTCTTTCCGACCGCGCAGGACGCAGTCGAGGCGAGCGGCGCGGCCCTGCTCGGATCTCCCGATCTGCAGGGCGACAAGGCCAAGCTCAAGTGTCACGCGCAAATCTCCAAGACCGCGCTCAAAGACGTGAACGAGATCCTCAAGACGGCGATCAAATGCCAGAACACATTGGACAAGGTCGCCGTCAGCTTCGGCGAGCTCGCCGCCGATTGTGTCGCGATCGCCGCCAAAGCCGGGCCCACAGGCGAGGCCGCGATCGTCAAGAAGTGCACCGGCCTCACCGGCGCGGACGTCGGCAGCTGCAGCCCGCTGCCGACCTGCGCGACCACCGCGGCAACGGCGACCGGGCAAGCCCTCGTTGCGGCCATCTTCGGCCAGCCGACGCCGGGTTGCGGCAACTCGATCGTCGACGCGGGCGAGGAGTGCGACGACGGCAATGCCGTCTCGACCGACGGCTGCATCGATTGCAAGCTCGCGACCTGCGGCGACGGCTTCGTGCACGCGGGCGTGGAGCTCTGCGGCGACGTACCGGCCGACGCCTGCAGCGCGCCGAGCGTGAACACCTGCCAAGTGCCACCCTGCGTTCCGTCGGGGACGACCCGGCAGGTGACCGTCAAGTTCACGAAGCCGGCGAGCCAGACGGTCGCCGGTCTTCTGATCGCCCTCGACTATCCTGAGACCCAAGTACGGATCCCGGGAACCGGGAGCGACGGACAGGTCACAGGGCGAGTCACGGTCATCCCGAGCGGTATTTCCGCCATCACCGACAGCGACTACGACCTGCAAGTCGCGGTGACGTCCATCGCGATCGACCCCGGCGACTTCTTCACGGTCCAGTTCGACGACTGCGAGGCGGTCACCGCGCCGACCCTCGACGAGTTCGCCTGCAACGTCCTCGAGGCATCGAACGACCAGACCCCGCCCGCGATCATCACGTCGCAAGTGCACTGCACGGTTACCGCGCCGTAGTCACCACGCTCGGTCGCGCGTCTGGCCTCATCGGTCCCAGACGCGCGATCGAGCAATGCGCCGGCGCCGGGCAGCGTCACGCCGCCGTTACCTAACCGTCACACTCCCGCTACACGATCGTCGCTTTTCGTCTGTAGCCTCGCTCGAATCGTCGGGCGCTCTCGGTGCGCTCGCTGTCACAGCCTTGCGAGGACTTGAATGACCTTTGGCTTCCACAGCGCCCGGATCGCGGTGTCAGCGCTCTCGACCGCTGCTCTCCTCTGCTTACCCGCGGTCGCGGCCGCGAAAGCTCCCCTCTCGAACGACCCGTCACCACTCCTGACGTGCCAGGACACGATCCGGGTCGCGGCGCTGAAGCTCGGCACCGAGACCGAGCGCGCCGTCTCCGCGTGCCTGACTCGCGGCATCGAGTGCGTGGTCGGAACGGCGGAACCCGCTCCCGACTGCTGCCTGCGCGCCCAAGAGCGCTGTCGTGGCGACTTGGCCAAGCTCGCCAAGGCCGCCGAGCGCTTCGAGGTGTTCGTGCAGAACCGGCGCTGCGGCAGCATCGACTTCGCCGAGATCGTGAGCCCGAACGGCCTCGGCTACGCGGCTCTCGCCGACGCCTGTGGCGGTCTCGTACCGCCGGGCTCAATAGCGGATCTCACGGCACTCACGGACTGCCTGGCGCGGGTCGTCGTCGGGGAGATCGCGTGCACCGTCGGCACGCAGGAGCTGCCCCGCGGCCTCGACGCGCTCGTATGCGTCGACCTCGAGACGGACTTTCAGACCGCGACCGGCATCGACCTCGGGACCTGCAACCTCATCAGTGGCTCACCGACGCCACACGCAACCCCGAGCACCGTGGCGAGCGCCACGAGCACCCCGACACAAGCTCCGACTCCGACCAGCGTTCCAACCGCGTCGGCGACCCGCACGACGACGGCAGCGCCGACGATGCTCGCGACGACGACTCCAACCCGGAGCGCCACCGCGAGCGCGACACCGACCGCGTCTCCGACTGCCAGCGCGACGGCGACTGCCACCGCGATTGCCAGCGTGACGGCGACAGCCTCCCCTACGTCCTCCGCGACCGCGACGCCGACGGCGACGCTCGAGCCCACGGCAACGCCGACACGGACCCCGACGCCGTCACCGACTCGTACCGCGACGACCACTCCGTCCGAGATAGCGACAGCCACCGCTACCTCCGCGGCGACGGCGACGGCGACCGCAACTCCCGAGCCGACGGCGACGCCGACACGAACTTCGACGCCCTCACCGACTCGAACCGCGACGACGACTCCGTTCGCGACGGCGACGGCGACCGCCACCATCGTCACGAGCGTGACACCGGTGCCGACCGTCACCGCCAGCGCGACCGTGACACCGACCGCCACGTCGACATCGACGGCAACCCCCACGAGCACCGCGACGCTCACCCCGACACGAACCGCGTCGACGACACCGACTACCACCAGCACCGCGACGGCAACGCCGACGCCAACGGCAACCGTCACCCCGACCGCAATCCGCACGGTCACGGCAACGGCAACGCCGACGCGGACGGCAACGCCGACGTCGACGCCGACGGTAACGCCGGTGCCGACTCAGACGTCGACACCCAATCCAACGCTGACGGCGACCGCTACGTCGACACCAACGACGACGGCGACCGCCACAGCGATGCTGACTCCAACAGCGACGGTGACACCGACCAGCAAGACCGCAACGCCGACGAAGACCCGCACCCCGACGCCGACCCGGACTCCGACGGCGACCATCACGCCCGGCTGCGGCAACGGCAGGGTCGATCCCGGCGAGGACTGTGACGACGGGAACAACACGAATTGCGACGACTGCCCCGTAGGCTGCAAGCGCGCTCCCACCACGTGCCCGACCGCGGGAACGCTCTCGCAGAGCTTCCGCCTGCACGCGCCGCCGAACGCGGTCTTGTCGGGCGCGGTCATCTGTCTCACCTATCCGGTAGGAACGCTGGCGCTGCCGGGCGGCACCGGCGCTCTCGTGAGCGGGCGGACCACCGGCGCAGGCTCCTTCCCGCTGCTCAACGACTTCGACAACGCCGCGCAGCTCGGGTTCCTGCTGGACCCCGGCGTTCCGGAGGTCGACCCCGTCATCAAATTCGACCTCTGCACGGGCGCGACCGCGCCGCCGCCGACGGCGTTCAACTGCATCGTCAACAGTGCTTCGAACGACGGACGGGACATCAACCCGCCGTCGCTCGTCGAGTGCGGCGCCGTCACACCGGCGCCCACTCCCACGCCAACGCCGTAGGTCCGAGCAGGGAGGATGGATGATGAGGAGCTTCAAACGATCGCGGCGGCCTCTTGGCCTCGGCGCGCAGGCAGTGGTGCTCGGCCTTCTGGCAATCGTCACGGCGGACCCGGCAGCCGCCGACCCCGTCAAGTGCGAGCGGGCGATCGCCAAGACCGCGGCGAAATTCGCGCAAACGATGATGGCCGCGCTGGCGAAATGTGAGGAGGCGAAGCTCAAAGACGACGTTCCGCTCGGCATCGCCTGCGCCGCGGAAGCGAAGACCGCCGCCGCCATCGGCAAGGCCGAGAGCGCGCTCCGCGCGGCGATTCCGAAGAGCTGTGGCGGCAAGAACCAGACCTGCGCCGCCGGTGACGCGGGCGCCAACGCCGACGATTCACTCGCCGACATCGGGTGGAGCATCGGCGCCTGCCCCAATTTCGAGAGCGGCAGCTGCACGAACGCGATTGCCGACTGCGATGACATCGGCTCCTGCATCGCTTGCGTCTTCGCCGTCGCCGTCCGCCAGGCGAGCGACCTCTACAACGCGGCGCTCGCACCTTCGCAGCCGGGGAGCGCGCTCGCCAAGTGTCAGGTCGCGATCGGCAAGGAGACGGCGAAGTTCTTCGCCGCCAAGACCAAGGCGCTGCAGAAGTGTGAGGACCAGATCCTCGCCGCCAAGATCACGGGCCCATGCCCCGATGCCAAGACGCAGGCGTCGATCGCCAAGGCCGAAACGACGAAGCTGAAGAAGATCTGCGGTCCATGCGGTGGACCGGACGGCGCCTGCGGCGGTGGCGACGATCTCACCCTCGCCGAGATCGGCTTCGCACACGCGTGCCCCGCCGTGACGATTCCGGGCGGCGCCGCGTGCGGCGGCCCAATCACGAGCCTCTCCGACATCGTCGCCTGCGTCGACTGCGTGACCGAGTTCAAAGCGGACTGTCTGGATGCTCTGGCGGTACCGGGCCTCGAGCCTTACCCGCCGGCGTGTAACGCCGCACCGACTACTCCCACGGCGACGGTGACCGCGATCCCGACCGCGACCCGCACCGCCACCCCGACGGCGACGGCGACAGTCACCGCGACACCGACCGCGACCCTTCATGCGACACCGACACCGACGCCGACTCCGGTGCCGACCACGACGTCGACGCGCACTCCCACGCCGGTCGTGACCATCACCCCGACGTCGACGCCGACGGCGACCAGTCGGACCGCGACGCCGACGCCAACCCGCACCGTCACGCCGACGCGAACGCGGACCCCGACTGCCACCAGGACCCCGACCGCAACCATCACACCGGGATGCGGCAACGGCAGGGTCGACCCCGGCGAGGACTGTGACGACGGCAACACCGCGAACTGCGACGACTGCCCGGCCGGTTGCAAGCGCGCTCCCACGACCTGCCCGACGGCATCGATGCTCTCGCAAACGTTTCGTCTCCATGCACCGCCCGATGCGGTGCTGTCCGGCGCGGTCATCTGCCTGACGTATCCCGTGGGAACGCTGGCGCTGCCGGGTGGCACCGGCGCTCTCGTGAGCGGGCGGGTGACCGGCGCGGGCTCCTTCCCGCTGCTCAACGACTTCGACAACGCCGCGCAGCTCGGGTTCCTGCTGGACCCAGGCGTTCCGGAGGTCGACCCCGTCATCAAATTCGACCTCTGCACGGGCGCGACCGCGCCGCCGCCGACGGCGTTCAACTGCACCGTGAACAGCGCCTCGAACGACGGACGGGCCATCGATCCCCCGTCGCTCGTCGAGTGCGCGGCCGTTACACCCGCACCGACGCCAACGCAGACACCCTAGACGTCGGCACGAGAGACGTCGGCGCCCCGTCGGTGTCGTGGAGATGTCACGGGCGCGTCACGCCTCCGCCATGCTGCGCAGATAGTGACGATCGTACCCGTTTGTGACCGTCGTCGTCCGCGACGACCCATGACCCGCACACGGGTACCGAGGAAGGCGGGGTGCCCCCATCCCGCCTTCCTCACCCCCAAACCGCAGAGTCGGCCGCGTTCGACGCCCGCCCCCCGCGAACCTACCGCTCGGGCGTCGAGACTCAGGCGGCTCGGCGCGATCGCTTGGGCGTGATCGACACGTCGGCGGTCGACTCGAGGCCGAGCGTCCGGACGACGAAATCCCGCGACGCGGCGACGAGCTCGCGACGCGTCCACGCGGCGCCGTCGATCGGCGCGCCGAAGGTGAGCTCGACGTCGAGCTCGGGCTCGCGCAGCACCCGCGCGAGCGACTCCCCGAACGTCATGTCGTCGATGAACGCGGCGGCGGGATGCGGTCCGCCGTCGGACGCGGGATAGCGGATCGCCACCGGCTGGACGCGCGCCCCAGTCTCGACCGCGGCCTCGAGCAGCGCCGCGTAGAAGCGCCGGACGGTCGTGCCGTCGGTGGTGGTGCCCTCGGGAAAGACGACGACGCGCTCTTCGCTGCGAAGCGCGGCGGCGATTGCGCCTTTGACGCGGGCGGCGTCGCGAAAGCTGCCGCGCTCGATGAAGAACGTGCCGAAGCGCGCCGATCAACAGCGTGATCACGCCCCCGCTACGGTAGCCGGGGTGGACTCACGCGCGCCCGACCTCCGCGAGCCGTCCGCTCGCTCTCGACGCGGTAGAGCTGGAACTCCGTCGCGGAGTAGAAGCCTCCCGCCTTGCGCGCGCCGGTATCGCTCAGGATGCGATACGTACCGACGATCGCGCCGGTCGCAGTGTCGCGCGCGACGAGATGCTCGCAAAACTCGTCGAAGGGATCGATGTCGAGGCGCCGCCCGTCATCGTCGCGTCCGACCCCGAGGGCGTCGCGATAGACCTCGTATCGCAGCCGTTGCGCCTCGCGCACTTCGCCGGCGTCGCGCGTGACGTACGCGAGGAACCGCGCGGATGGGATCGGGTGCAACGACTCCGCGGCGTCCACATCCTGAGAGTATCCACATCACTCATGACGGAATGATGAGAATACGATGGCGACCTCGTGACCATAAACCGTTCGTTTATGCACGCAGCGGCATCGTATCGTCGTCGTAATCGGCGAAAGAGAATCGTGAGCGGTCGTCGTCCTCGTCGCGGGGATCGAGAACGATCGGTGTCGTGAGAGCCGCGAAATCCATGCGGAGCAGGGGCTGGGCGCCGAGCGGGCGCAGGCATGTCGCGCAGCCGGTCCGCGCGGCAGCGCCGACCTCGACCACGCAGCGGGCGGTACAGTGCGGGCATTCGACGATGCCATAACCTGGACCCGGCACCGTCGCCTTGTCGCACCAGTCCGACATCGCGCGGACCGCCGTCGCAGCGACACCATCGGCGCCAAAGCTCGTCTCCAGACGTTGAACGCATACGACGCATGCGGTGGCGCTCAGCGGCGCGCCGCGAAGCACGGCGGTTTCGTGTCCGCACCTATGACAAATGATGAAACGGCGCAGCCACCCCCCATCCGGCTCGGCGATCTTGTCCAAGGCTCGAGTCATCGTCATGGCATGGTCCTCCCACTCGTCAGTTATGCCGGTACCATGTGACCGGCATGACGCGGAGATGACCGGCGCGTGAAAAATCGCAGAGCCGCAGCCGACATTCGTCCGCTGCCCCGCGGCGAGATATGGCCGAAAGTTGTGGATCGTGGAGCCCGTGACACCAGCGGCGCATCTTCCCGCCTGACCGGGCGCCGCTCTCTCGCAGGCGGTGGGAAGGAGGCGCCATCCATGCTGAGGGTCGCGGGAAGCGAGTCGGCGAGGGACGAGGTGGACGGGCGATCCTTGCTCGACGAGATCGCCCGCGAGGGAGCCCGCCAGATGCTCGTCGCGGCGCTGGAGACCGAGGTCGCCGCGTACCTGGAGGCACACGGCGACGAACGCGACGACGAGGGCCACGCCTTGGTCGTCCGGAACGGCAAGGGCCGTACCCGGAAGGTGATGCTCGGAGCCGCGACCATCCCGGTGAGCGCGCCTCGTGTGAACGAACCGGTGGACCGATCACCATGGCGAACGGCGACGCTTCACGAGCCGCATCCTACCGCCGTACATGCGCCGTTCCCCGAAGGTCGCCGAGGTGCCGTGCTCTATCTGCGCGGCCTCTCCACCGGCGATTTCCGCGAAGCGCTTGTGGCGTTGCTTGGGGACGATGCAGCGCGTGACGAAGGGTGCGGGCTCGCGAACGAAAGGGCTGTTGATGGCCTACAAGCTCCTCGACATGGCGCAGGCCCGGTGGCGACGGCGCGACGGCGCGCAGCTTATGTCGCTCGTTCGAGATGGTGTCGCCTTCGTGGACGGTGTGCAGCAGGTGAGCAAGCGCGGCAAGCCCC
>JBGPIT010000070.1:0-16247 GCA_041485125.1 Binatia bacterium
GTCGCGCGCTTCTGGCTCGACGTCTACGCCAAGGCCGGTCTCGCGGGCGACGGCCGTGCCTACGCGGTCGACCGTATCGTGCGCGGCCTCGCGCAGCTCGACCTCGGCGCCACGGAGCTCGAGCGCTCGGCGCGTTTGACGCCGTTCGGCCGCTCGCTCTTCGACGGGATGAAGGCCGAGATCGCCGAGCTGCGCCACGACGCGGAGTGCAACGCCGGCATGCCGTCGAACCCGCCCGCCCTCGTCTGCCGTGACGACGGCGGCTTCGAGCCGGAGATCAGCAAGCTCACGGGCCGAGCGCTCACCGGGCCCGAGGCGGTGGAAGAGCACGTGCGGCGCTTCGGGCCCGCCGCGAGCGCCGGCGCCGAGCACACGGGCTGACGCCGCCAAGCGGGTGACAGCTCGGGACCGTCGCGGTCGTTCCGACCCGCCGGTTCACGTCGCGCTCAGGACGCACCGGTCCAGCGGCGGGCCCAGCTTTTCAGCGACGCCGTGATCGTCGCCTCGCGGTTCAAGAGGCCGAGCGAGCGCACCGCCCAGTGATAGAGCTCGCTGCCGCCGGTGCGGAGCGCGCGGCCGGCGACGCCGCGTGCGACGTCGATCGGGATCGTGCCGGGGCGGTCCTCGTCGATCGCGCGAAATGCCGCCTCGATGTGGCGCGCGACCCACTCGTGAGTCGGCAGGCGCGCCGGACCGCCCCCGTCTTGAAACGACAGCAACTGGGGATTCGTGTTGATCTCCCACACCTGGATGCGTCCGGCCTTCATCGCGTAGTCGATGCGTCCGTACTCGATCCGCGCCAGCGCGAAGATCTCGCGCAGCTCGGCCTCGTGCGGGTTCTCACGCACGTACGCGAGCTCCTCGGCGACGAGCTCGGGCGTGACGACGTCGGGAAGCTTGACGCACCACGAGCGCTTGAAGAAGACGTGGCGCGACACGATCCGAGCGCCGACGCGGAACGCCGAGTACTTGCGATAGAGACCGTCGGCATCCGCGGTGTCGCAGAACTCCTCGATCAAGAGGCGCTCGGGGCTCATTCCGCGCGCCTGCAGCTCCGCGAGCGCGCCGTCGAGCGCGGCGGGCCCGTCGAGAAGCCCGGTGGCGCTGCCGTCGTGGTCGTTCTCGCCGCGCACGAAGACCGGAAAGCGGGCCGGCACGCGCGCCTCGGTGGCACGGTAGACGTCGAAGTCGTTGCTGCCGTGCTCGCGCAACGTCCGCAGCAGCTCGTAGCGGCGCATCGAGCGGGTCGGGTGGTTCAAGGCCGGCATGCCGGCGCGCGTGACCGCGTCCCAGACCGCCGCGGCGGCCTCGGCCTGCGCGATCGAGAGCCGCTCGATGTCGGCGAACACGTACGTCCCCGCGGGCGCGCGGCGGGTCATCAGCACATCCTCGTAGGGATACGGCGTGATCCGGTCGTGCAGCACGCGACCCCACGACTGGCGGTAGCGGTTGATCGTGCGCCGGTCGCCCCGAGTGACCAGGTAGAAGATCACGCGGTCATTGTGTCAGCTGCGAGTCGCTGGCAGAAGCGCTGCAGTCTCGTCGCGACACCCACAGGAGGAGCGATCATGAAGGTCTACGATTTCGTCGGCGCCCCGAATCCGAAGAAGCTCCGCGTCTACATGGCGGAGAAAGGCATCAACATCCCGTGCGAGCAAGTGAACATCATGACCGGCGAGAACCGCCAGCCGCCGTTCTTGAACAAGAACCCGCTCGGCGGTCTCCCCGTCCTCGAGCTGGACGACGGCAGCTACCTCTCCGAGTCGCTCGCGATCATGGAATATCTCGAGGATCTGAATCCCTCGCCGCCGATGATCGGTACGACACCGAAAGAGCGTGCTCGCGTTCGCGAGATGGAGCGCATCGTCGAGCTCGGGGTCATGTCGCGGGTGGGAACGATCTTCCAGAACAGCCATCCCTTCATGGCGGGGCGCATCAAGCAGTCCGCCGACACCGCCGAGAACGCCCGCAACCAGCTGGCGAGCACCCTCAAGATCCTCGACGAGAAGATCGGCAAGAACAAGTTCGTCGCCGGCGACAAGCCGTCGATCGCCGACTGCACGCTCTTCGCGGCCGTCGAGTTCGCGCAGTTCGCCGGGATCCCGATCGACCCGTCGCTGAAGAACGTCCACGGCTGGTACGAGACGTTCAAGCAGCGGCCGAGCGCCGCGGCCTGAGCGCCGTCTCCGGCATCCAATAGGCAGGATCTCACCGCGACGCGCACGCGCCCCGACCGCGCGTGCGCGTCGCGCCGACAGCGCGCGCGACGTCGAGCGGCGCGAGGGACACGCGATGATCGATCTCGGTCGTGACGGCGACGTCTTCGTCCTCACCATGCAAACCGGCGAGAACCGCTTCAACCGGCCGTTTCTCGAGGCGCTGCACGGCGCGCTCGACACGGTCGAGGCGTCGACCGGCGCGGCGGCGCTAGTCACGACCGGCGGCGATCCCAAGTTCTACTCGAACGGTCTCGACTTGGCGTGGCTCGGCGGCGATGGCCAGGCGGAGGCCGGACGTTTCATCGGCGATTTGCTGCGCCTCTTCGGCCGCCTGGTCGGCTTTCCGGTGCCGACGGTCGCGGCGATCAACGGCCACGCGTTTGCCGCCGGCGGCATGTTCGCCCTCGCGCACGACTTCCGGGTCATGCGCGCCGACCGCGGCTTCTTCTGTCTGCCCGAGGTCGACATCCGCTTGCCGCTTGCGCCCGGCATGACGGCGCTGGTGAAGAACCGCCTCACACCGACCGTCTTCCGCGATGCCATCCTCACCGGCGCGCGCATCGGCGGCGCCGACGCGCAGCTGCGCGGCATCGTCGACGAGGCCGTCGGCGCCGACGAGGTCCTGCCGCGCGCCATCGCCCGCGCCGCCGCGCTCGCCGGCAAGGACCGGCAGATCGACGGCACGCTCAAGCGCGGCATGTACGCCGACCTGCTCGCCGTCCTCGAGGGCGAGGCGGAAGACGGCGGCGCGACCGACGCGGCGGCACGGGCTTATTCGGGCTGATATTTGATCAGCAGCCGCGAGCCGTCCTCGAGGCCTTCGCGGAAGCGTTTCTCGTAACCCGTCCAGCGCTCGCCGTACTTTTCGGCGTAGGTCTTGAACATGACGTCCTGCACGGCGGTGTCCTTCGAGACTTCACCTTTGGCGGTGAACGACGGTCCGTCCGGCTTGCCGACGGCGATCTTTGCCTTCGACCGTCCGGCCTTGATGCGCTTCACCCGCCACGTCGACGGCGGCGACGCCACCCACACCGCGCCCTGGTCGTAAAGGAACCAGATCTCGGCGGGCTTGCCGTACGAGTGATCCTTCCGCTCCGTCGAAATGTAGACGTACTTGCTCGACGCGAGCGCCTTCTCGACGTCGGTGCTGAGCGCGCGCGTCGCGCCGGGAAGCGCGAGCGTGGCAACGATCACGACGAGCGCGGCGGAACGTGCGGCGATGGACGTCGTCATGCGGCACGCTCTTAGCACGAGCGGGATGCGAGGCAATGCCGGTGATCGGCGTGCGTCGCGCGCGCGTGGCGGAGCTCGCCTTGACGGTCGAATTCATTCCTGGCAGGGCTGCTGATTGAAATCGGATGCATTCCTTCTCAACCTTTTGCAGCGTTATTTTATTGACGATCGCGCTCGGGTGTTATCCCGACTCGTCGCACGCCGACGTGTTGCCGGCCGCGGTCGCGAAGTCGGCCGATCGTTGTCAAAAGGCGATCGATAAGTCCGGTCTCACGTTCGTCGCGAAAAAGCTCAAAAGTCTCGCGACCTGTCATAACGCGACGTTGAAATGCGTCGAGACGAGCGCCACGCCGGACGAGTGTCTCGCGAAGGCGCGCGTACGGTGCGCCACGGAGCTGGTCAAGATTTTGACTACCGACCGGAGCTTGCGGCCGACGGTCACGCGCCGGTGCGCATTCGATGCGCTCGGCGTGGAGACGGTGCTCTCGCCCGACGGTCTCGGCTTCGAGGCGACCGCGGCGTCGTGTGCGACCGCCGTCGGCGCGCCGCTCACCTCGGTCTCCGGCGTCGCGGAGTGCGTCAGTCGCCGGCGCGGCTGCGAGATCGACGAGCTCTTCGCCGTGAACGCGCCGCGTACCGGCGAGCTGCTCGACATGCTCGACGTGCCGGCACCCGCTCTCGCCGCGGTTGCGTGCCTGTCAAACCAGGGTGGCACCGGCACCTCGCTCGGTGACGCGGCCGGCATGGGGAAGGTCGTCGTGCGCTGCGCGACCGCTATCGTCAGTGCCGCCGCGACCTTCGCGACCAGGAAGCTCCGCGCCACCACCCAATGCGTCGAGCGCGTCTTCGACTGCGTGCAGCTGAAGCCGGGCGATCCCGTCTGTCTCGCGGCAGCGGCCGCCGTGTGCGACGCCGCCGCGAGCCAGGTCGCCGTCCAGGAAGCGCGCGTGGCGCTGGCGCTCGCCACGCGCTGCGGCCCCGCGGCGGTGCCGTATGACGTGCTACGCAGCTCGGCCGCCCTCCACCTGGACGGTCTCGCCGCCGATTGTGCCGCGATCGGCGTCGGCAGCGTCGAGTCGATGGACGACTACGGACGGTGTCTCGTGCGTCTGCAGGGCTGCGCGGTCGAGCGGCTGGTGAGCATCCAGGCGCCGCGCGCCGAGGAGATGCTCGCGTTCGTCGGGCGTCCGCTCGAAAGCGCGTTTTGCGGCGCCGTCGTCGCGAGCCCGACGCCGTCGGTGACGGCGCCCGCGCTCCGAACCGCGACGCCGTCGATCACGCCGAGCGCGACACCAACGCCGACGCCGACCGCCACGCTGACGACCACGCCATCGGCGACCGCGACGTCGACAGGAACGGCGACGCCGGCGGACACACCGACGGCGACACCCGCCGAGCCGTCTCCGACCGAGACACCCGCCGTGACCGAGGAGCCGGTGCCGACGCACATGCCGTCGGAGATGCCGTCCCCGACGGTCACACCCACGCCGACGCTCATGGCGACGCGGACCCCGACACGGACGGCAACGCCGACGCGCACGCGCACACCGACGCCCACGCCGACGTCGACGCCGTTCTGCGGCAACGACAGCGTCGAGGGGGACGAGGAGTGCGACGGCACCGACCTCGACGACTCCGACTGCTACGATCTTTGCCTCGACCAGGAAGAGGAAGGCGGCGTGCTCAGGTGCAATCGCGACTGCACATACAATTTCTCGCACTGTCTCGGTCACGACTGCGAACCGTGAGCTGACGCACCCATCGTGCCGCGGGGGAGGTATTGTCAAAGTTGTGGATCGCGTCGTAGGCGCGCGATGGAGTCGCGGCCCGCTGCGCACAGGAGCCGAACCGAGTCGTGGTAGTCACCGCAGGCGATGCGCTGCCCGTCCTGTGACCACGACAATAGCTCCGACCGCCGATTCTGCGCGGAATGCGGGGCCGCGCTCGCGGCGGGCTGCGCATCGTGTGACGCGGCGAATGAGCCCGGCGAGAAGTTCTGCGGCGGCTGCGGCGCCGCCCTGACGGCCGCGCGGCTGGCACAGGAGCTCGCTGGATGAACTGCGCGAGCTGCGGCCACGACAATCCGGATCCTGCGAGGTTCTGCCTCGAGTGCGGTGCCGCGGTCGTCGGCGCGGCATCCGAGTACGCCGCGATGTCGCCCGCCCGGCACTCGCCGCGCGCCACCACGTCGCAACACCTCGCCGACAAGATCCGCCAATCGAAATCCGCACTCGAAGGCGAGCGCAAGCAAGTCACCGTGCTCTTCGCCGACGTGAAGGGCTCGATGGATCTGGCCGAGCAGCTTGATCCGGAAGAGTGGTCACAGATCATGCAGCGCTTCTTCCAGATCCTCTCCGAGGGCGTCGCAGGACGCCAAGGCGCTGCTGGAGGAGCTGTAGGCGCGACCTGCGATACATTGTTGATGCCTCAACAATGCCGGGATACCCTAGCGTTGTGAGCATCGAGCTACCCGGCAGTGTGGAGGAACAGCTCCGCACCCTAGCGGAAAGCCAGGGGCGCGACGTGAGCGTGCTCGTGGAGGAAGCCGTCCGGCAATACCTCGAAGCCGCTGCGATCACCGACCTTGACGCAAACGCCGTCGCCGACGCGCAGGCCGCCTTGCTTGGTGAGCTACCGCATATCCCCGATTGGAAGACCGGCGACGCGTGAAGCGCGGCGAAGTGTGGTGGGCGGAACTCCCCCCACCTGTAGGTAGCCGGCCGGTCGTAATCCTGACCCGGGATGCCGTTCTCAACAGCATCGGTGCGATTGTCGTCGCGCTGGTGACCCGAACGGTTCGCCAACTCCCGACAGAAGTCGTCCTCGGCCGGCGCCAGGGGCTGCCCGTCCGGTGTGTCGCGAACCTGGACAACGTGCTGACAGTTCCGCGCCGGCGATTGAAGCGGCTGATGGGTGCGTGCGACGGCGACAAAGTCGCGGAGCTGAACCAAGCCATCAAGGCGGCGTTCGACGTACCGTAGCGCCGCGGGCAAGAGCGCTGAAACGAGGGGTGGCGCAGAACGACGCGGCGCGACTGCCTACCGCCATCGAGCAATGGGAGCGCAAGTTCTTCGCCAACCCACGCGGGTGGAAGTAAGCGGCTCAGGCTCTCGACTTGAAACGAGGCGGGCGTTTCTCGATAAACGCGCGGAAGGCTTCGCGCGCGTCCTCACCACCGGCCACTTCGAGGTGCCGGCGCGACTCGATCTCGACATAATTGGTGAGGCTCATACGTTCGGCGTCGACGAAGTTCGCTTTCATCGTGCGCAGCGCGGAGGATTTCAACTCAATCGAGGAGGATGCCAATGAAGTACATGATCAGTTGGTTCGAACGCCCGCAAGGATCGCCTACGGAGTACGAGAATGCCCAGAAGCGGATACTGGAGGTTTTCACTCAATGGAAGGCGCCTGCCAATTTCAAGATCGAGTTATTCGTTGTGCGAGTGGGTGAGTGGGGTGGGCACGTGTTGGTGGACTGCGACGATCCGCTGGCCGTTCACAAGTTCTGCTCGACCTGGCCTGCTTTTGAATTCCAGGCACGACCCGTGATTGCCGTCGAGGACGCTGTCCGCGTCGAACTCGAGGCGATTGCCTGGCGAGATGGACTGAAACGCAAGTGATAGTGGCCACCGCCTTCGGCTTCGGCCAGACCGCGGGCTAACCCTCGCTCAACCGGCGGCCAGCGGCCACTGGTCGCCGGTTATTATAGCTCGAACGTTATGGCCCACGCTGACGGAGGCCCCTCAATGCCAGCAGGCGATCGACAGCGTACGTGGTTTCCGGAGATGGTTGAGGCGTTGCGTACTGAGTGGCGAGCCGAGATGTCCTGGGACGAGCTGATCGCCCTCCGTGATCGCCTCGACCGCATGCTGCAGCACATTCGCGAGTCGCGTAACATTCAGCCCGCCACAGCCTCCATGTTGTGCCCCTGCTGTCAGGCTCCCATGACCCAGGGCTCTGCGAACGTCTCGGTGCACGCAACCATCCTTGCTCTCAGCCGGTTCGGCATCGCACCAGAAGACGAAGCGAAGGCGTTGGCGAAGCGCTGGAATAAGTACCGACAGGCAAGCGGATGCGATCTCCATGGAAAGCAGCGGCCATGAGCGCATGGATGGGGCCGGGCTTGCCGCGTCTCCCTGACACGTCGCGTCGGGTAGTTTCCGTCGCAAACCCGGCCAAGCTGACCGCTTCTCTCTGCGGGCGATGTCGTGCCGACGATGCCGTCGACGGTCGCGCCGATGCCGCCAGTGTGACGACGATCGACGACGATATACCCCCCTCCGCTTCATTGACGACGACCTTCGTCGCCCATCCTGGCATTTCTCGCCGGTGCGAACGTCGATGCGCAGCCGTCGTCAGTTCTGCGAAGAGCCAGCGCGTTCTGCCCCATTTTGTCGCGGCCATCACACGCCGCGCTTGCGGCATGCGTAATGCTTCGTGGACGGCGAGAGGAGGAAGAACTTCGACGGAGGAAGCGATCACGGGATCATCGGAGGTGACTGGTTTCGTCCCGAAGTCGGTCAGCGTGACCGTTTTCGTTTTCGTGGGCGTCGATTTTCGGGAGGTAGGACCAAGAGGTGGGTAAATAGAGAAAAGGCGATGTAGCCTTCCGGGTTGCGAGACCCAGCCGGCAAAGCCGGCAGGAAGGAGACACCGCCATGGGGAAGCAAAGCAGACGAGAGGGACGTCGTGCAAGGAAGAAATCTGAGGCGCGACCGGAATGGGCCACCTTGGAAGGGTTTGCCCGGATGCGCATTCAAGGCTGGCTGCAGGATCTCCTCGAGGAGGAGGTGACGCAGCTGTTGGGACGGCAGAAGTCGGAACGGGGCGGGAACGTCGATGCGCCTGCGGGCTACCGCAACGGCCATGGGAACCCCCGGCGGGTGGCGATGATGGCGGGGACGATCGCCGTGCGGCGGCCGCGGGTGCGCGGGGTCGAGGAGCGGTTCGAGAGCCGGGTGCTGCCGTTGTTCAAGCGGCGGACCGCGGAAGTGGGCGCGTTGCTCCCGGAGCTGTACCTGCACGGTCTGGCGCAGGGCGACTTCGAGCTCGCACTGCGGGGCTTGCTCGGCGCGGGGGCGCCCTTGTCGGCCTCGTCGATCCAGCGGCTGCGCGAGAAGTGGCAGGACGAGTTCGCCGCCTGGAAGACGACGCGGTTGGACCAGCTCGACGTGGTGTACGCGTGGGCCGATGGGCTGTACGTGAAGGCCGGGCTCGAGGATGCGAAGGCCGCGTTGTTGGTGATCGTGGGGGCCTTGAAAGACGGGCGCAAGGTGGTGCTCGCGGTCGAGAGCGGGCAGCGGGAATCGAGCGAGGCCTGGGCGCGGATCCTGCGGGACCTGCGCGCGCGGGGGCTGAAGCCCTGGAAGGCGACGGTGGCCGACGGGCATCTCGGGATCTGGGGGGCGTTGCGCACCGTGGCGCTCAGTGACGCGGAGCTCCGGTGCTGGAATCACAAGATCGTGAACGTCCTCGATCACTTTCCGCTGAAGCTCCAGGCCGAGGCGAAGGCCCTGCTGCGGGTGATGCCGTACGCGAAGACGCAGGCCGAGTGCGAGCGATTGCGCGACGAGTTCGGCGCCCGCTACCGGAAGTCCTACCCGAAGGCGGTGCAGACGCTCGGCCGGGACTGGGAGCGCATGGTGGCGTTTTACGCCTTCCCAACCGCGCATTGGATTCATCTGCGCACCACGAACATCGTCGAGTCCCCGTTCGCCGCGGTGCGGCTCCGGACCTCGGCGGCCAAGCGCTTCAAGAAGGTTGAGAGTGCCGAGGCGTTGATCTGGAAACTCCTGATGCTCGCGGAACGGACCTTCCGCCGGCTCAATGGTCCGCGATTGATGAAGGAGGTCTATGCGGGAAAGAAGTTCGTCGATGGTGTGGCTGTAAAACCTGCGCCGCGGAGGCTCGCCGCCTGATCCCTATTTACCCACAGATTGACTTGACCTCATTTTCTCGACGATCAGTGTCACTTGGCCTCCGTATCGCGGGGCGTACCCGCGGGATTCGTGGTTCTATGGCGGACAGAACCAGAGTGCGAGCAGTCACGTCCTTAGCCCGGCCGAATGTGGCTCTTGGCGCCCGTAGGGCACTATCTGCGTGGCAGGATGTGGGTGTTAGGGATCGGGAATGCGCGCGGTGGATTCGGGCGTCGTCTGCGTGCGCGGCCTTGGCTGACGCCTGCGGCAGGAGATGCCTACCGCGTCGCGGGTCGCGCGCAGTAGAGCGGTGAGTCTCGATAGGCGGCGACGACGTGAGTCTTCGTGGCGAAGTCGAACAAGGCGAGCGTCTCTAGTTTCGGGATGAGGTTGGACGGGAGCGCGGCCTTTGTCAGCCACACGAATGCGAACGGTTTGCCGTAGAGGAAGAAAAACACTCCCGGTCGCTCAGCGGCCTTCGCCAAGAACAAGGTGTGAAGTTCGGGTTTCGCGATCCCTCGTTCGAGTGCGGATACAAAGTCGCTCTGGCGCTCCATGCCCCAAAGGCCATGGACAAACCCGCCACCCTCATCGCCTTCGGGATCGCCCTGTAGCACGTACTGCTTCACGGGATCGAATGCCGGGTGCCGCGCGATCTCGGGTCCGACGACGGCGCACAAGAGATTGACGGCTGATTTCGCAGCCGCGCGATAGACGTCACCGATCTTGATGTTGACGTGGAGCCTCGTGTGCACCTCGCCGGGCTCAAGACTTCGAGCGGGAGGAAGAGCATCTGGCAAGGGTTGAGAGCTTAACTTCCCTGCACGAGCAAACTCTGCGAGCTGCTCCGCTGTATCGAGGTGGTCTGCTTGCGCGACGTACACTCCTGGTGCGCTCCGAATGAGTGCCGGCCTGAGGGGTGCAAGATCGGCGTCGGGACGTGGCACCGCTCGCGTCGACACCTTCAGGCGGTGCATGCCCATGAGCTCCTCGCGGATCACCTCAAGTAGCGGACGCGACTTGGCCGGTGACGATTCCGGCTGCACGATGAGCACGGGTTGCCCCGTCCGCATGAAGATGAGCTGAGGAAAGACGATGGGTGTTGCGGTCGCATCGAGCCGAACCGTGATCCACGCTTCTGCGAACGGGTCGAACTGTAAGCAGAGGTCGTTGCCAAAAGGGAAGCGACCTCCGATCGCAGGATGGTTCCAGTTCAGGCGGCGAGCGAACCGCACCAACTCGCCGTCGCGAGCGGAGAACTCGCGGGTGTTGCAGCCGTGGCAGACGTCCTCCGTTAGCGTCCAACTCGTGCCGAGTCCTTTCTGCAAGATGTGCTCGGCGGTCTTTTGCGGCTCCTTTTCGTCCTCATAGAATAAGCACGGTCGCGTTGATTCCATGTCGTAACCCTCCGCGTGATTGTGCCGTCGATCGAACCGATCGGCAAATCTCGCTAGGCTTCCACGCTCGCCTGCATCCCACGGCAGGGCTCAATCGCCTCGTGGGGACTCCCGGCATCAACGCGCAGGGCTTTGCACACCGCCCGGTCCACCCCCGCGTCGGGCAGCAACACGAGCGGCTCAGTGCTCGGGGTCGCGACGCCCTGAAACGATCGCGATGGAGCGCACGACGGAAGCGGTCGACTCGTAGCAGAGCGCGGCGTCACGGAAGGTGGCGGTACGACGATGCTGCAAGCTGACGGCGAGGTCCAAAGATGCGCGCGCATACTTCCGCGCGTACTTGTTCGCACCTCCGCCCATTTCGGTCGCGATGTAGCCTTCGAGCATACGGCCGGCGTCGGTGTCGCTCGGATCGACGCCGTCGGGTACCTCGTGGCGCTCGCGATCAAACACCGCTTGCGCCAACGAGATTAGGGTCTCGCGGCCGAGTAGCCCTACGTGCTGAAAGTCCTCTTCGTCGCGCCCCGCCCCAAGCGCTGCTCTCATCTTGTCGAGGCTGCGATCCACACGTTGCCATCCAGTGGATTCGGGCTCGGAGCTCATCGGGATTCGTTCGCCTTTCAAGACCTCGTAGCGTTCCCAACCGGCAAAGGAGAGCGCGCCGAGTACGCCGTCCTTGTGGGACCCGCCACGGTCCAACAGCCCACGCTCGATCAGGTGTCGACCGACAAGCGTGAACTCGCTGACCGACCCCGAGCCGATGACAGAGCGGTATTCTCGCGCGGTGAAGTTGCGGACTTCGCCCGCAACAAGATGATCCCCAATCCATAGGATGAAGTTGTCCGCTTGCACGGCGACGGTGGGCAACGCAGTGTTCGCTGCAATCTCGTTGATGAGCGCGACGCTGAGGCGCGGCACTTGGCCGCTCTCGTAGCGTTGTCGGATGGCATAGCTCAGCACGCGATTGATGCGCGGATCATCCTGACGCATCGAAGGCAAACAGGCGACCGCAGTGCCATCCAATTCAAATCGGCCGCACGTAGGGCAATCGAAGTACGTTCGGTCGCCACCGGTCGACCGCTGGAGATTGAGAGCCTCATCGCATGCCGGACACGGGCCGTGCTGCATTCATCCCCCCTCCTCACGTCGTAGCACCGCTCACCTACACTATCCCGTGAGGCGACGTGTGCGGAACTCGTTTGGCAACGGTTGTCATCGGCGATTGAGACGCGGACTTGTCCACGATAGAGAACGGCGTCGTGAACAAGAAGCGCACGCGGACACAGCGGCGAGCGGCGAAGCGAGTGCAGGCACCCGCGCCGGTGGTTCCGGCGGCGGCGGAACCCGCGAAGCCTCCTGCAACGCGCGTCTATCGTAACTACCTCGTCGCGTTCCTCGACAGCCTCGCGCAGAGCAAGCCGCTGCTCCAATTTGGAACGCTACAAGAAACGACGGCTGACCAGATCAAGGACGTGCTCGATCCCGCCGTTCGGCAGGTGTTGGACGTCCGCGAGGCATTCAGGCGCTTCTTCGAAAAGGTCGACGCCCCGACCAAGTTGCTTGACGGGCTTTCGCCCGAGGACAGGCAACGTGCTCTCGCGATGCGCAAGGCCGACGGGACTTACCGGGTGTTCTCCGACTCGCTCGTCGTCACCGTGCCGTTGAGCAAGGAAGAGGAGTATCGCGGATCGACACTCGGCGTGTGGAGGGCGATGACCGCCGCTGCCGCCGTGACAACAATCGCGCTCGCCGAGGGCAAGCCGATCAGGGGTGGCATCGAAATCGCGGTGGGAATCGAGATTGCGGAGGACGAGGTGTACGGGCCGGCGCTCGCGCAAGCCTACGTCTTGGAATCGAAACAGGCCGACTACCCGCGCGTGCTGATCGGCGACAACATGTGGCGCTACCTGGAGGTGATCGCTGGAGCGACGGAGTTCAAGACGCCAGAAGGTCAGCTAGCTCGGCGCTTCGCGGAGCTCTCGATGCAACTCGTGACCGTCGACCCTGACGACGGCCGGCGGATGCTAGACATCTTCGGCACGTCCGCTCGCGACAGCAAGGCCATCGACGTGGACACGGTGCGGAGAGCGTATGCGTTCGCGCTCTCGCAAGTCCGACGCTTCGCGGACGCCGGGGACCAGAAGCTGTATCAGCGCTACCGACGCCTCGTGGAGTACTTGATCCGACGCCTCCCACTATGGGGGCTCGTGCCGTAGGCACCAGGATGCTCGACAAGCCCCTCGATACAATCATCAAGGACGACATCGACGCCCTCGCCGCCGCAGCGGTGCCTGAGCGCCGGACGCTCGACTACAAGCAGGAACTACCCGGCGGCAGTGAGGGGGCGCGCAAGGAGTTTCTCGGCGACATCGCCTCATTCGCGAACGCGGCGGGCGGCGACATCCTCTACGGAGTGCGCGACGTTCGCGATGAGAACAACCGCCCGACGGGGACGCCGGAACTCCTCGGGCTCGCCGACTTCAACGCCGACCGCGAGAAGCTCCGTCTCGATCAGATGATCCGCAACGGCATCGCACCGAGGGTGCCGGGTGTCGCGTTTCATGTCGTGGTGGGTTTTCCTCGCGGACCTATCCTCGTCGTCCGCGTGCCGCGAAGTTGGCTCGCCTTGCACATGGTGACCTTTCAAGAGCACTCGCGTTTCTACACGCGCAACGCGGCGGGTCGGTATGTGATGGACGTGCAGGAGATTCGCGCCGGGTTCTTGATGACCGAGGCGTTGCCCGAGCGTGTCCGGCGGTTCAGGGACGAGCGCCTGGCTCGGCTCATCGCGGGTGAGACGCCGGTGGTTCTTGAGCCCGACGAGCCGCGAGTCGTGTTTCACCTCATCCCCGCGTCCGCGTTCGCCGCGCCCGTCGCCGTGGACGTCCATGCGATGCACAACAAGCTGATTGGGCTCATTCCGATGTCGACGAGCGGCGGGTTCAACGAGCGCTATTCCCTGGACGGATACGTCGCGCATTCGGGCGGGTCGGAGCCGCTCGGCTCGTACACGATCGGCATGCGGAACGGCGCGGTCGAAGCGGTCGATGTGGGGCACTTCCGCCGAAACCAACGCGGACAGTGGTTCTTTGTGACGTCGATCGAACGCGAGGTGATTGGCGCAACGGAGCGCTACCTCAGCGTGATGAAGGTGATCGGTGTCACCGGACCCATCTTCCTCTGCCTGTCGCTCGTCGGTGTTCGAGGAGCACTCCTGTACGATCGCCCTGGCGCGACGGATGAAGTCCGCCGCCCGATTGACCGCGAGGTTGTGCAGTTGCCTGAGCTCATCGTCGAGGAACCGGTCGAGGAGGCTTCGCGGCTGCTCCGTCCGATCTTCGACATGCTGTGGCAGTGCGGAGGTTTCCCGCGCAGCTTCAACTACACAGAAGACGGTGCATGGCAGCCGCGTGCAGGCTAGCGGTCGAGTCGTGCTCGATAGCCTGATGCCCGTAGCGGCGAGCGCCGCGACGTTCCCACCATCAGGCACTTTCCCGTTGCGATGAGAAGGCGTCGGACGCTCCACCAGACAGCGTATCAGTCAGGGCAGTGCGGGGCGCTTCCAATCCCTTAGGGCGCGGATCATTTGGTCAACAAACCATTCAGGTTGCCAACCGCGCGCAGCTAGGTACTTGGCAGTCACTTCACCGCTTCTTGTCTCCAGCAAGATCAGTGTCACCAGGAACGACCGTGATCCTGTCCAACTACCGCGCTTGATATGATCGAAGAATTGATAACTCCATTTCACGCCGTCGCGCACGATACTGTCGAGAGCAGAAATAGTCGTGATACCCAGCGCCGCACACTCAGAAAGCAACTCAGATACGTGAGGGTCGTCCTCCACGATCTGGTACCCGAGACCCTGAGCGACCTCGACGAGCCGCTGAACCTCGGGCGAGCGCCAGAGGTAGATGTTTACCGTGTCGGCGGTGATCGTCTCCGCTTCCGCAGCACCAGTGTTGGCCCGCGCCTCTCGTTCCATCTTCATCTGCTCTTCGCGGATCGCAGCGAACTCGCCGTCAGCGAGCTCTAACAGCGCTGAGACCCGATGCAACCGGCGACGCAGCTCCTTAGGAACGTCCGTCTCACGGGTATACTGTAGCGCTCGCGACGTACTCGCCCACGCGTGCTGAAGGGATGTGCGAACCTGAATCTCGGCCTTGAGGCCGGCCAACTCTGCGGATGGCGGGTTTCGGAGGGACACGACGTAGTGGACAGACTGAACCTCCCCCGTCTTGATGGACACCCGAGAAGGCGCGACAAGGCGCCAGGAGTGATCCATGAAGAAGAGGAAGAGGCGGTCGTTTACGGCGGAGTTCAAACGAGAGGCGGTGCGCCTGTGTGAGGTGGGCGATCGCACCATTGCGCAGGTCGCGACGGATTTGGATTTGACGGAGACGGCCGTACGCGAATGGGTGAAGCGGGCGGCCGTGGACGCGGGCAAAGGGCCGGTGGGGGCGCTGACGACGGAAGAGCGCGCGGAGCTGACGGGGTTGCGGCGCGAGAACAAGCGGCTGCAGATGGAGCGTGACATATTAAAAAAAGCGGCGGCCTTCTTCGCGAAGGAGAGCACGTGAGGTTCGTGTTCATCCATGCGGAGAGGGCGCTGTACCCGGTGCGCGTGCTCTGTACGGTGCTGGCCGTGTCGCGGAGCGGCTACTACGCCTGGATTGACCGCCCACGGCCAGCGCGGACGAAGGCGGACGCGCAGCTCACCGTCGCGATCGCGGCGGCGCACCAGCAGAGCCGGGCGACCTACGGCAGCCCGCGGGTGCATGTGGAACTGCACGCCCAGGGCTTCCGCGTTGGCCGCAAGCGCATCGCGCGGCTGATGCGCGAGCGCGGCCTCCAGGGACGCCGGAAGCGGCGCTTCCGCCGCACGACGGACTCGAACCATGCGCATCCGATCGCGCCCAACATTCTCGCGCGCCAGTTCGCGGTGCGGGCGGCGAACGCGGTCTGGGTCACCGATGTGACCTGCGTATGGACAGGAGAGGGATGGATCTTCCTGGCCGTGATGCTGGATCTGTTCGCGCGGCGGGTCGTCGGGTGGGCGGCGCGGGACGTGAACGACACGGCACTTGCGCTCGCGGCGCTTGGGCACGCCCTGCGTGAGCGGAATCCGGGACCGGGGCTCGTGCATCACTCCGATCGCGGGAGCCCCTACGCCAGCGGGGACTACCGACGAGCGCTGGCGAGCCGCGGCATCGTCGCCAGCATGAGTCGCCGGGGCGACTGCTGGGATAACGCGGTCGCCGAGAGCTTCTTCGCGACGATCAAGACCGAACTGACCGAGCACACGCTCTACGCGACGCGCGATGCGGCGATCGCGTCCATTGCGAATTACATCGAGCGCTTCTACAACCCGCAGCGTCGTCATTCCCATCTCGGCTACATCAGTCCCATCGAGTTCGAGTTGAAGGCACAGGTGGCGGCGTTGGCGGCATAGTCACGATGTCCACCAAAGCGGGGGAGGATCA
>JBGPIT010000071.1:0-15985 GCA_041485125.1 Binatia bacterium
GAAGACGGCGGCAGCTTGATGGCCGCACACGCCGGCGCCGCGTCGCCCGATCGCAAGCGGGCATCGACCGAGCCGATCCGGACGCGCATCAAGCGCCAGGAGCGGCCCGACAGCGCGCCGTACTGGCAGGACTTCACGATTCCCTACAAGGCGGGGCACAACGTGCACTCGCTCCTCACCGAGATCCAGGTCCGGCCGGTCACCAGCGACGGCAACGTGACGTCGCCGGTCACGTGGGACGCTGCCTGCCTCGAGGAGGTGTGCGGCTCCTGCACGATGCGCATCAACGGCCAGATCCGGCAGGCCTGCACGGCGCTCGTCGACAGCCTCGAGCGCCCGATCGTGATCGAGCCGATGCAGAAGTTCCCGGTCGTGCGCGATCTCTGCGTCGACCGCAGCCGGATGTTCGAGAGCTTGAAGCGCATGCGCGCCTGGGTGCCGATCGACGGGACGTACGATCTCGGTCCCGGCCCGCGCATGTCGCCGGTGGAGCAGGAGTATGCCTACGCGCTGTCGCGCTGCATGACGTGCGGCTGCTGCTTGGAGGCGTGCCCGCAGGTGAGCGACAAGTCGGAGTTCATCGGCGCGGCGGCGATCGGCCAGGCGATCTTGAAGAACCTCCATCCCAGTGGTCCACTCACCAAGGAAGAGCGCGTCGCCGAGCTCATGGGCGTCGGCGGCGTGGTGGATTGCGGCAACGCGCAGAACTGCGTCGTCGTCTGTCCGAAAGAGGTACCGCTCACACGCGCGATCGGCGACGCCGGCCGGCAAGCGACGCGCAAGATGCTGAAGGATCTGTTCGGACGATGAACATCCACGAGTTCCAAGCGAAAGAAATTCTGAAAAAGTACGGCGTCCCCGTCCTCGAGGGCGGCGTCGCGCACACTCCCGCGGAGGCGGCGGCGATCGCCAAGCGCCTCGGCGGCACTGTGGTCGTCAAAGCGCAGATCCACGCCGGCGGGCGCGGCAAGGCGGGCGGGGTCAAGGTCGTGAAGTCGCCGGAGGCTGCCGCCGAGTTCGCGCGCGGCCTGCTCGGCAAGGCGCTCGTCACGCACCAGACCGGTCCCGAAGGTCGCGTCGTCCGCCAGGTGCTCGTCGAAGCCGGCTGCGACATCGCGCGTGAGCTCTACCTCGGCGTCGTCGTCGACCGCGGCACCGGCCGCGTCGCGGTGATCGCCTCGTCGGAAGGCGGCGTCGAGATCGAGGAGGTCGCGGCGAAGTCGCCGCAGAAGATCCACCGCGAGGTGCTCGATCCGGTCGTCGGGCTGGCGCCGTTCCAGGGCCGGCGGATCGCCTTCGCGCTCGGCTTGCCGAAAGAGCTGACGAACAAGGCGATCGGGTTCTTCGCGTCGTTGGTGCGGGCGTTCCAGGAGTGCGATGCGGCGCTGCTCGAGATCAATCCGCTGGTCGTCACCAAGGCCGGCGATCTCGTCGCGCTCGACGCCAAGATGAGCCTCGACGACAACGCGCTCTTCCGTCACGCCGATCTGCGCGCCTACCGCGACGAGAACGAGGAGGATCCGCGCGAGCGCGAGGCCGCGAAGTTCGACCTCAGCTACATCGCGCTCAGCGGCAACATCGGCTGCATGGTGAACGGCGCCGGTCTCGCGATGGCGACGATGGACATCGTCAAGTACGCCGGCGGCGAGCCCGCCAACTTCCTCGACGTCGGCGGCGGCGCCAATACCGAGAAAGTCCGCGCCGCATTCCGCATCCTCCTCGCCGACGAGAGCGTGAAGGCGATCTTCATCAACATCTTCGGCGGCATCCTCAAGTGCGACGTCCTCGCGGAAGGCGTCGTGCAAGCCGCGCGTGAGGTCGGCCTGTCGGTGCCGCTCGTCGTTCGCATGGAGGGCACCAACGTCGAGCGCGGCAAGCAGATCCTCGCCGAGTCGGGTCTCGCGATCCAGACGGCGGCCGACATGGCCGAGGGCGCGCGCCTCGCGGTCGCCGCGGCGGGTGGCAAGCGATGAGCGTCCTCGTCGACAAGTCGACCAAGGTCATCGTCCAGGGCATCACCGGCGCGACCGGACAGTTCCACGCGCGCGCCTGCCGCGAGTACGGTACGCAGATCGTCGGCGGTGTCACACCGGGGAAGGGCGGCACCGACTTCGAGGGCGTGCCGATCTTCGACACCGTCGAGCAGGCGGTGAAGGCAACCGGTGCGAACGCGACGTTGATCTTCGTCCCACCGCCATTCGCGACCGACGCGATCATGGAGGCGGCCGAGGCCGGCATCCCGCTCGCGATCTGCATCACCGAAGGCATTCCGACGATCGACATGGTGCGCTGCGTGCGCTACCTCGACGCCACCTCGACGCGCCTGATCGGGCCGAACTGCCCCGGCATCATCACGCCGGGCGAGTGCAAGATCGGCATCATGCCGGGGTACATCCACAAGCCGGGCACCGTCGGCGTCGTCTCGCGCAGCGGCACGCTCACCTACGAGGCGGTGCACCAGCTCACCAAGCTCGGCATCGGGCAATCGACCTGCATCGGCATCGGCGGTGACCCGATCATCGGCACCTCTTTCGTCGACGCGCTCCGCCTCTACCAAGACGATCCGCGTACCGAGGCGGTGATCCTGATCGGCGAGATCGGCGGCACCGCCGAAGAGGACGCCGCGGCGTTCATCAAGGCGCACGTCACGAAGCCGGTGGTCGTCTTCATCGCCGGCCAGACCGCGCCGCCGGGCAAACGCATGGGCCACGCCGGCGCGATCATCTCCGGCGGCCGCGGCACGGCGGCCGACAAGATCCGCGCCTTCGAGGACGCCGGCGTGACGGTCGCGCGCAGCCCCGCCGAGCTCGGCAGCACCATGGCCGCCGCGCTCGGGCGCTGATCCAACCTCGTACTACGGGAGCATGTGATGGCAGTGGAAAAGACGCTAGCGATCGTGAAGCCTGACGCGGTGAAGCGCAACTTGATCGGCGAGATCATCCGCCGCGCCGAGCAGGGCGGCCTGCGCGTCGCCGCGTCGCGCTTTCTGCACCTGACCAAGAAGCAGGCGGAGGGCTTCTACGCCGTCCACCGCGAGCGGCCCTTCTTCGGCAGCCTGACCGAGTACATGTCGTCCGGGCCCGTCATGGTCCTCGTCTTCGAGGGCGACGGCGCGATCGCGAAGTGGCGCGGCCTCATGGGCGCGACCGACCCCGCGAAGGCCGATCCCGGCACGATCCGCAAAGACCTCGGTCTCAACGTCGAGCAGAACGCGACCCATGGCTCGGACGCGCCGGAGACCGCTCGGATGGAGATCGGCTACTTCTTCGACGGTCTCGACGTCGTCGATCGCGGCTGACCGTCAGGCCGCCGGCGGCTCGA
The DNA here is from genome assembly GCA_041485125.1 of Binatia bacterium. Lineage (GTDB taxonomy): Bacteria > Desulfobacterota > Binatia > UTPRO1 > UTPRO1 > JBGPIT01. Next base: position 3,322 of record JBGPIT010000071.1, read on the forward strand.
GCCACCAGCGAGCGAGATCGATCACGATGGCGTCGAACGGCTCGACGCGAACGTGATCGCCATCACCGTGCGCGCTCACCGCGAGCCAAACGTCGGCGCCGAGGCGATACACCTCGAGCGTGCGCGTGACCGGATCGACGATCCACATGTGGGCGACGCCTTCGCGGGCGTAGACGCGCATCTTCCGTCCGCGGTCGAGCGTCCCGGTTCTCGGCGATACGACCTCGCACACCCAATCCGGCGCCCGTGTGATCGTGGGCGTATCGGGAATCGCGGCGAGACGTTCACGCCGCCAGCCGGCGATGTCCGGCACGACGACGTCGGCGGAGAGGTGAAGCTCGGGCTCGAAGAGCATCCACCAGCCTCCTGGGCCAGCAGGATCACCAGGCGGAAGATGGAACGCAGACGAGAGATCTCGTGCGATCATCGTCTCGGCATAGGAGTGGCGTGCCGCCGGCCGAGGCGTCGTGTAGAGCGTCCCCTCGACGATCTCCGCGACCATGTGCTCCGGCGCGGCGAGAACATCCGCGTACGTGGCGGGGCGAGGTGCGCTCTTCATCGCAGTCGACGATAGCATGTGCGCTCGCGCGCGAGCTACGCAGGCCGGTTCGAGGCGCTACTCGTATCGGACTGCTCACGCCTTGACGGCGACGATCTCGACGCGGGCGTTCATCCGCAGCGCGCCGCCGACGGTGAGGATCGTCTTCAGCGGCACCTTCATCCAGAGCGGGATCTTGTAGCGGCCGAGGTAGACCGGCGCGTGGCGCAGGAGGCGCGGTTGGAAGCCCGCCGCGGTGACGAGTCGGGTGAGCGTCGCCGGCGTGAAGTAGTTCAGGTGCAGCGGTACGTAGAGACGCGGCAAGAGCTTCTGCGCCGACGGTCCGCCGAGCCGCGCGTAAGTGTTGACGAGGACCGTCAACAGACACTGCTGGTTCGGCACCGCGATGAAGACCGCGCCGCCCGGGCGAATCAAGGCGTGCGCGCGGCGGAGCATCGTGAGCGGATCCGGGACGTGCTCGACGACGTCGAGCATCGAGATCGCGTCGAAACGGTGGCCGTCGAACTGCTGCTGCTCGAACGGGCCGACCACGATCGAGAGGTCGAACTCCTTCACCGCCTCGGCAGCCCGCTCGGCGCAGAGCTCGACGCCGGTCGGTTGCCAGCCGCGCTCGCGCGCGAGGTGCATGAAGATGCCGGTCGCGGCGCCGACGTCGAGGAGCGAGCCGGGGCTGCCGACCGCGTGCTCGAGATCCTCCAGGTGCTGGCGCATGCGGCTGATGATCGGGTCCTCGACGTAGTCGCGGTGATAGTTCGCGAAGAGGTCTTGCACCTCCGGGCACGCCTCGTCCTGGTCGTAGTCGTAGGTCTCGGCGCGGAGCTTCTCTTCGGGACTCGGCAGCGGGTCGGCCCGCACCAGGTCGCATCCCGCGCAGCGGAGAATGCGCCGCCATCCCATGTCCACGACCGTCCGGTAGTGCGCGCTGCCGCAGAGCGCGCAGGGCACGAGGGAGGCGGCCGCCGGCGCTGGCATCGCGTTCATCACCGCCGGTTCTGCCACAGCGTCGGAGAGGCGGGCAAGGTGGCGAACGTTCGGTGCGCGCCGATCGTACATTTGCGAACGACGTCGTGCGGCCACGCCTGCGCGTCGCGCGGCGTTTGTGCGTTGACGCGATCCTCTGTGCATGGCAGCACAGGTGGACCGTGCAATCGCGGGATCGAAGCGCCGCACGCGACGCCCTTTGGATGTTCCTCGCGGCGCTCGCCGTCTACGCGATGACGTCGCCGGGCCCGACTGCGTACGATCAGTACGGGCTCTTCGCCGACTGCTTGCTGCACGGCCATCTGTCGCTGCCGTCGCGTCCGCCGCATCTCGAGATGGCGGAGTACGCGGGGCGCGCCTACTTCACCAACCCGCCGACGCCGTCGCTCATCATGCTGCCGTTTCTCGCGATCGCGGAGCAGGAGCCGCTACGGAGCTTCTTCGTCAAGCTGAACGGCGGCTGGAACTTCCCGTTCGGCGGCTTTCAGACCGGGCTCTCGCTCATTCTCGGTGCGCTGAGCGTCGCGCTGGCGCGGATCGGGCTCGGGCGCGCGCCGCTTTCTCGCCGCGCCGCCAACTGGGGCGCGATTCTCTTCGGCTTCGGCTCGATCCACTGGTACCACGCGACGGTCGGCTCGGTCTGGTACGTGGCGCAGATCGTCCAAGTGACGATGATGTGGCTGCTCGTGATCGAGTGGCTCGGCAAGGCGCGTCCGGCGCTCCTGGGCCTGTGGATCGCCGCGGCGTTCTGGTGCCGCATGGAGACGCTCATCGCGGCGCCGTTCATCCTGGTCACGCTCACCGATCGCTGGCTCGCGCCGGCGGTCGATCAGCTGCTGCCCCGGCTACGCTGGCGCTGGCTTTTCAAGTTGGCGGCGCCGATCGTGGCGGTGATCGCGCTCGAATTCCTCTACAACTACGTTCGATACGGCACGATCGAGAACTACGGCTACCGGATGCTGATCGAGAAGCCCGAAGTCGCGCCCATGTATCCCTACGGGCTGTTCTCGTACCACTACTTCTGGGGCCACATTCACGTCCTCTTCAAGGCGAAGCCGATTTTTCTCGACACCTTCCCGTACGTCGCTCCCTCCGTCGGGGGCGGAGCGATCTGGTCGACCACGCCGGCCTTCATCTACGCCTTTCGCGCCCCGCTCGACCGGCTCACCGCCGCGTGCTGGCTCTGCATCCTGCTCTTTCTCGCCGTCCTTATGCAGCACTGCGGCACCGGCATGACCCAGCTCGGCTACCGCTTCGCGCTCGACTTCTACCCGCTGCTCGTGCTGCTCACGATGCGCGGCATGGATCGGCCGCTGCGCTGGTGGCACGTCACCGCGGTGGTCGCGTGCGTCGTCATCAACGCCTGGTACGTCTACGTCCTGAACATCCTCCAGGTGCAGCGACTGTGGTGAGCACGGGCGCGTAACCCCTGTCCTCGGCGTTGCCACGCACCGGCGGAGCGCAGCGCTGCGCGCGCTCCTCACCGAGCTGCCGGCGTACCCGCTGGAGGAGGTGGACGCCTTCGTCCGCGAGTTCGATCTCGGCTGGGTTGTGCTGCCGGCAGCAGGCGTTCGCCCGCAGCGTCGAGGGGCTTTTCGGCGCCCGTATCCGCGAGGTGCGACGAGACGGCGAAGGATACGTCCTGTATACGCTCGAGCGCGGCTGAATCGCGTGATCGGCGCGCGTGTCGATATCTGCTTCGCGTGCCGTACCGGTTTGCGCTAGGATTTCGGCTCCGTCGTGGCGGCCGGGTCGCCGCGCAGGGGCAGCGGCGGAACGGCGCACATGAAGCTCACGACGCAACGGCGCATCGATCGCTACATCGGCATCCCCGCGTGCGCGGTGCTGACCGGTCTCGTCCGCTTGCGCGACGTCTTCCGCGGCCGCCGCCCCGCGGCGCTGCGCCGGCCGCGGAAGGTCCTCTTCATCGAGCTCTCCGAGATGGGCAGCACGATTCTCGCCTCGGCCGCGATCCGCCGCCTGCAGGAGCGCTACCACGAGGCCGAGCACTGCTTCGTGATCTTCGAGCGCAACGCGCCGAGCCTGCGGCTCCTCGGTTTGTTCGAGGAGCGCAACATCTTCACCATGCGCGACGACTCGGTGGCGACCGTCGGCGCCGACCTGCTGCGCTTCGTCCGCTTCTGCCGCGAGCAGCAGATCGATACCGTGATCGACCTCGAGCTCTACTCGCGCGTCTCCTCGTTGCTGAGCCTGCTCTCGGGCGCCACCGACCGGGTCGGCTTCCACAACTACCGCGGCGAGGGCCTCTATCGCGGCGAGCACCTGACCCATCGGGTGAACTACAACGCCTACCTCCACATGTCGCAGAACTTCATGGCGCTGGTAGAGGCGCTCGAGTTCGATCCCGCCGAGGTGCCGCAGCCGAAGCGGCTGATTCCGCTGCAGTCGCCGCCGGTGCGGATCGGCATCGACGCCGAGCCCTACGCGTACGTGCAGCGCGAGCTCCGCGCCGTGTACCCGGTCACTCCCGAGCACCGCGTCGTGGTCGTGAATCACGACGCCGGAAATCTACTCCCCTTGCGCGCCTGGCCGATGGACCGCTTCGCCGGCCTCGTCGAGCGCCTGCTCGCGTCCGATCCGAAGATCGTCGTCGTCCTCATGGGCATCGGCGAGGCGGAGGCGTCGGCACGCGCGATCCTGCAGCGCGCCGGGAGCGCGCGCTGCGTGAACTTCGTCGGCAAGACCCGCACGTTGACCGACGTCATCCAGCTCTTCCACCAGAGCGAGCTCCTGATCACCAACGACAGCGGGCCGGCGCACTTCGCGACCTTGACCCCGATCAAGAGCATCACCCTCTTCGGCCCCGAGACGCCGGTGCTCTACGGCACGCTCGGCGACCATGCGGTGCACCTCTACGCCCACCTCGCGTGCAGCCCGTGCTTGAGCGCGCTCAACCACCGCAACAGCCCCTGCACCAACAACGTGTGCCTGCAGGCGATCACCGTCGACGAGGTGCTCGCGCACGCGCAGCGCCTGCTGCAGGCCGAGCCAACCCGGGTCTCGGCGTAGGGATCGTTGCCCGCCCGCGCCGGTCTCGTCGCGACCTGGTTCCGCAGCCGGGAGACCGCCGAGCACGGCGGCACGCTCTGGCTCGCGCTCGTGCTCGGCGTCGCGTTCCTGATCCCGTTCGCGCAGACGAGCCTGCATCTCGTCACGTCGATCTTCATCCTCGGCGGCACGCTCGCGCTCTCGATCCGCTGGCGCATGGGCTACCTGGTCGTGCTGGTGCTCGTCGGCCTCGGCATCTGGCTGCGCTATCCGAACCAGTTCGTCGGCGGCTACTCGGACGTGCTGACGGTGACGCGCCTCGCGATCGAGCGCATGCTCACGGGCCAGAGCCCCTACGGCGTCGGCTACGAAGGCTCGCTGCCGCCCGGCTCGCCGTTTCCCTACGGCCCGCTCACGCTGCTCTGGTACCTGCCGTTCCGCGACGATCCGAAGCGCGTCGAGCTCTACGTCTCGGTGGTCGTGCTCCTGCTCCTCGCCGCGCGTGGCGGGCCGCTCGGCCTGGTGCTGTACGCGCTCTCGCCGCTCTTGATCGCGCTCACCGCCGACGGCTCGAACGATACCAGCGCCGGGTTGTTCCTCTTGTTCGCCGTCATCGCGATCCCGCGCGCGCCCTGGCTCGGCGGCTTGCTGCTCGGGCTCGCGGCGGGCTTCAAGCTCCACAACGCGGCGTGGCTGCCGGCGCTGGTCTTCTGGTCGGGGACGACCGGGCTCGCCGGGTTCCTCGTCGGTGCCGCGCTCACGTGGGGAACGGCGACCGTCGTCTTCGGGCCGGGCTCGATGATGGAGGGCGTGCGGCTGACCGCCGCGATCGTCCAGAGCCGCTCCTTCTGGTCGCTGGCGTGGCTGATCGAGTGGTGGAGCGCGACGTCGATGCCGCCGACGCTCTTCAACGGCTTGCGGATCGTCCTCGGCGCCGTGAGCGCGGTCGTCACCGGCCGTCGGGTCCGGAGCGGCCGCGACGTCGCGGCCGCCGGTACCTGGGTCTTTCTGGTGACGCTCTACACCGGCTACTGGTCGAGCTTCAGCTATCTCAGCGCCGTCGCTCCGGTCGTGTGCTGGCATCTCGACGACTGGATCGGCCTCGGCGACCGGCGCGTGCGCTGGCCGTGGCCGGCGTGGCTTTCCGAGGCGGACGAAGCGGCGGCCGCGGCGACCGTCGTCCGCTGAGCACTGCCGCCGAGCGCGATGGACGGTCTCGACCGCCGCCGCTAGAGTCGTCGGTCATGGCTGCGGCCGATCTCCTGAGCCTCGCGCTCGCCGATCTCGAGCACTGGTGCGAGGCGCACGGCCACGCGCGCTATCGCGCCGCGCAGATCCTCATCTGGGTCTATCGAAACGGCGCGCGCGATTTCGCGGCGATGGCGAACCTGCCGCGCGCGCTCCGCGACGAGCTCGCGGCAGAGCTCCACATCGGCGCCGCGACGCTCACGCACGTGAGCCGGTCCGCCGACGGCACCCGCAAGCTGCTCTTCCAGCTCCGCGACGACGCCACCATCGAGAGCGTGCTGATTCCCGACGGCGAGCGCCTCACGCTCTGCGTGTCGACGCAGGTCGGCTGCGGTATGGGATGCCGCTTCTGCGCGACCGCGACGCTCGGCTTCACCCGCCACCTCTCGCGCGGCGAGATCGTCGATCAGTATCTGCAGGCGCGCGCGCTGGTGGCCTCGGATGCCGCGACGTCCGACGCCGTCGCGGCCTCCGACGCCACCGCGGCCGACGGCGTCACCAATCTCGTCTTCATGGGGATGGGCGAGCCGCTCCACAACTATGCCGGCACGGTCGGCGCGATCGAGACCTTGACGGCCGAGTGGGGTACGCACGTCTCGTCGCGCCGGATCACCGTCTCGACCGTCGGTCTGGTGCCCGAGATGCAGCGCCTGCTCGAGGAGACGCAGGTGCATCTCGCCGTGTCGCTCACGGCGGTCGATCCCGAGCTGCGTCGCGAGCTGATGCCGGTGAGCCGCAAGTATCCGGTCGCCGAGCTTCTCGCGGCGTGCCGCGCGCTGCCGCTGCCGCGTCGCAAGCGCATCACCTTCGAGTACGTGATGCTCGCGGGGGTCAACGACTCGCCGGTGCACGCGCGCGCACTCTGCCGCGCGCTCGCCGGGATTCGCTGCAAGGTGAACCTGATCCCGTTCAACCCGTTTCCGGGCTCGCCGTACGGTCGTAGCGACGACGTCACCGTCGCACGCTTCCAGGACGTCGTGCGTCGCGCCGGCATCCACGCGACGGTGCGCGAGAGCCGCGGCCCGGACATCGCCGCCGCGTGCGGCCAGCTGGTGGCGGAGCAGCAGCACCGCCCGGCGGGGACGCGCGAGCCGCTTGCGGAAGGGCAGGGGGCCTAACCTGCCCGGCATCGGGGTCGTCATCAATCCACACGCCGGCAGCAATCGGCGACGTCGCGACCGGCCGCGGCGTTTCGAGGAGATCGTCGGCGATCAAGGGATCGTGCGGGTGACGCCCGATCTCGCGTCGATCGATCACGTCGCCCACGAGTTCGCGCGCGAGCGCATCGACGTCCTCGGCGTCTGCGGTGGCGACGGCAGCCACTTTCGTACGCTCTCCGCCATGCGCCGCGTGTACGGCGATACGCCGCTGCCGCTCTTTCTGCCGCTCCGCGCCGGCACGATGAACTACATCGCGCGTTCGATCGGCTGCATGCACGGCGGGCCGGAGCACGTGCTCTCGCACGTGGTGCACGACTACCGCCACGGCCGTACCCACGACACCGTCGAGCGGCATCTGCTGATCGTCAACGACGAGCACGCCGGCTTCGTCGTCGGTGTCGGGGTCATCGTCAACTATTTGCGGCTCTACTACAGCGAGCCGGCGCCGGGTCCGGTGACCGCGACCCGCCTGCTGGCGCGGCTCGTCGCCTCGGCGTGCACGGGCACGTCGCTCGTGCGCGGCGTCTTTCGCCGCGTCGAGGCCGATCTCGACTGCGACGAGGAGCGCGTGCCGTTCCGGACCTTCACGGTCGTGCTCGCCGGCACGATCACTCACGTTGCGCTCGGCTTCAAACCGATGTATCTGGCGGCGCGCAAACGCCACCACTTTCACCTGCTGGCGGGGCCGATCGGCCCGCTCCGGCTCGCCCGCAAGATCGTGCGCTTCCACAAAGGGTTCCCGTTGGAAGAGCCGGACTTTTACGACAACCTGGCACGTACGGCGGTGATGCAGTTCGCCACCCCGACGAGCTTCATGATGGACGGCGACATCCTCGACCCGGTGCCCGCGATCACGATGAAGACGGGGCCGATGCTGTCGATGATCCGGGGATGAGCGGCGCGGGAGGAACATTTGGGCGTGACGATCGGCATCATCGGCGGCAGCGGGCTCTACGAGATGGAGGGTCTCACCGGCGTGCGCGAGCTCGCGGTCGAGACGCCGTTCGGACCGCCCTCGGACGTGATCGTCGCGGGGATGCTCGGCGACGCGCAGCTCTTCTTCCTGCCGCGTCACGGGCGCGGTCATCGGCTGCTGCCCTCCGAGCTGCCGTTTCGCGCCAACGTGTGGGCGCTCAAGCACCTCGGCGTGGAGCGCATCATCGCGGTGAGCGCGGTCGGCAGCCTGCGCGAGGAGATCGCCCCCGGTCATCTCGTCGTGCCCGATCAGTTCATCGACCGCACCCGCGGCCGCATCGGGACCTTCTTCGGCAACGGCATCGTGGCGCACGTCGGCTTCGCCGATCCGGTCTGCCCGCTGCTCTCGCAGGCGCTCGTCGCCGGCGCGCGCCGAGCCGGTGCGACCGTCCACGCGCGCGGCACCTACGTCTGCATGGAAGGCCCGCAGTTCTCGACCCGCGCCGAGTCGGAGCTCTACCGCAGCTGGGGCGCGCAGGTGATCGGCATGACGAATCTCCAAGAGGCGAAGCTCGCGCGCGAGGCCGAGCTCTGCTTCGCCACGCTCGCGCTCGCGACCGACTACGACTGCTGGCGGCAGGGCGAAGCCGAGGTCGCGATCGAGGAGATCCTCGCCGTCCTGACCGCGAACGTCGCGATGGCGAAGCGGGTGGTGCACGACGTCGTGCCGGCGCTGGCGCCGAACCCGCCCTGCGGCTGTGGTCATGCGCTCGAGCACGCCATCATCACCGACCGCGCCCGCATCCCCGCCAAGGTGAAGCGCGACCTGGCGCCGATCATCGGCCGCTACGTTCCGGAGGACGCATGAGCCTCGTCGTGGTCGGGTCGGTCGCGATCGACACGCTCGAGACGCCGCACGGCCGGGCGCCGGACGTCCTCGGCGGCGCGGCGACGTACTTCGCGGTCGCGGCGAGCTTCTTCACGCCGGTGCAACTCGTCGCCGTCATCGGCGACGACTTCCCGCAGCACGAGCTCGAGTGGTTCCGCTCGCGCGGCATCGACCTCACCGGCCTCGAGACCCGGCCGGGAAAGAGCTTGCGTTGGACCGGCCGCTACCACGACGACATGAACGTCCGCGACACGCTCTCCTTCGAGGCCAACGTCTTCGAGTCGTTCATGCCGGAGCTGCCGGCGAGCTACCGCGACACGCCCTTCGTCTTCCTCGCCAACATCGCGCCGGCGTTGCAGGCGCGCGTCCTCGACCAAGTGCGGAAGCCCGTCCTCGTCGGCGCCGACACGATGAACCTCTGGATCGAGACCACCCGTGCCGATCTCGACGCGCTGCTGCGCCGGGTGCCGCTCCTCATGATCAACGACGAGGAGGCGCGTCTGCTCTCGGGCGAGCGCAACATGGTGCGGGCGGCGCGGCGGATCCTCGCCATGGGCCCGCAGAGCGTGATGATCAAGCGCGGCGAGTACGGCGTCATCTACTTCTCGGGCGAGACCGTCTTCGCGGTGCCGGCCTACCCGCTCGAAGAGGTGTTCGACCCGACCGGCGCCGGCGACGCCTTCGCCGGCGGCGCCATGGGCTATCTCGCGAGCTGCGGCACGGTCACGCCGGAGAGCCTGCGCCGCGCGATCGTCTACGGCAGCGTGGTGGCGTCGTTCACGGTCGAGGCGTTCAGCCTGGAGCGGCTGCGGCGCCTGACGCGCGAGGAGATCGATCAGCGCTACCGGCAGTTCGTCAGCCTGACCTCGTTCGACGTGCCATGAGAGGAGCGCGATGAGCCCGCAAGTCTCGATCGTCGTGCCGGTCTACAACGAGGCGCCCAACGCCGAGGCGCTCGTCCTCGAGCTGCGCGAGACGCTCGACCGATTGACGCCGACGACCGAGGTCGTCCTCGTCGACGACGGCAGCACCGACGAGACCTTCGCCTTGCTCGCCGGCGCGGCCGACGACGACGCGCGCTTCCGCATCGTGCGCCTGCGGCGGAACTTCGGACAGACGGCCGCGCTCGCCGCCGGCATCGACCACGCGCGCGGCGAGGTCATCGTCACGATGGACGGCGATCTGCAAAACGACCCCGCCGACATTCCGCGCCTGCTCGCGATGCTCGACGCCGGCTACGACGTCGTCACCGGCTGGCGGAAAGACCGCAAAGACCCGTTTCTCTCGCGCCAGCTCCCGTCGATCATCGCCAACGCGATCATCGGTGCGACCACGCAGGTGCCGATCCACGATCACGGCTGCGGCTTGAAGGCGTTCCGTGCCGAGGTGGCCAAGGCGCTCAAGCTCTACGGCGAGATGCACCGCTTCATCACGGCGATCGCCGGCGACCTCGGTGCCAACGTCGTCGAGATCCCCGTGCACCACCGGCCGCGCACGCGCGGCACCTCGAAGTACGGCATCTCGCGCACCATCCGCGTCGTCCTCGATCTGCTCACGATCAAGTTCCTCTCCGGCTACTCCACCCGCCCGATCCACGTCTTCGGCTTCGCCGGCCTGCTGGCGACGATCGCGGGCCTCCTGATCACCGGCGTCCTCGGCTTCGAGCGTATCTTTCTCGGCACGCAGCTCGCGGATCGGCCGCTCTTGCTGCTCGGCCTGTTGCTCGTCCTCGGCGGTGTGCAGCTGGTGACGCTCGGTCTCCTCGGCGAGATGCTCGCGCGCACCTACCACGAGTCGCAGGCGAAGCCGATCTACATGGTGCGCGAGATCCGTGAGCTGCCGGTGTCGACGGCGGAGTCGTCCGCGGCCGAGCGCGCTCGCTAGATCCACTCCGCGCGCGTCGAACCGGAGGAGACTTCACTGCGGGACGACGAGGAGGGCATGGCGGACAGTGAACCCGCAGCGGCGCCGGGCGGGCGCCGCTGCGGGCGGCCGGCTCAACCGGCGCAGGCGGCGTCGACCAGGCTCGGCTCGTCGATGGGGGAGCTGCCGTTGACGCGGATGCCGCCGTTGGCGTCGAATCCGACTGGGAAGCGCCGTACGGTCTGCGTGCCGTCCTTCACGAGCTCGAGGTCGGCGCCGCTCGCGGAGACCGCGACGCGCCAATTGCCGTGTTCGGTGCTCGTCTGATCGAGGCGATAGCGGCCGGAATCGCAGAGGCCGAGCTTGGTGCGGACCGGAATGGTGCCGTTCGTCACGAAGAAGAACGCGGTGCCCTTCAGCGCCGCGGTCAGCCGGTCCTCGAAGTCTCGGATGGTGCACTCGGCGCGCGCGTCACGCTGCGTGACCGGCACGTCGTCGACCAGAATCGCGCCGTCGGCGCGGAAGCCGAGGCCGAAGATCGGGGTAAGCGCGTTCTCGCGGGCGAGGCGCAGGCGCGGCTCGCCGCTGCTCACGTCGATCGTCCACGTGCCCTCGATGGTGTCCGGTGAGGACTCGGTGCCTTGAACGAACAGTCCCGAGCTGCAGAGCGTCAGCTCGTCCGCGTCGGATCCCGTGCCGATGACGAGCGTACGGTCGGTGACGGCGCGCGTCGCGGAGACGATCACGAGCCGATCCGCGCCGGCCGGGTTCACGGCCGCCGAGGCGCAGGCCGTTCCCGCGGCTGCGAGCGAGGCCGGCGCACCGTCGACGAGGAGCGTGCCCGACGGATCGTGGTCGAGGCGAAGCGGCGCCTGTGCGCTGTCGTCCGCGAGTACGAGGCCGAGCCCCGCGCCGACGATGCGGACCGCCCATGCACCCGAGGTCGCGCGAACGACACCGGGGTCATCGGGCGCCGGGTTCGCGAGACGCTCGAGCAACGAGAACCGCCCGCTGTCGCAAAGCGTGATGTCCGTCGGGTTCGGATCGACCGTCCGAACCACGCGTCCCGCGAGCGTCGCGGTGACCTCGCTCGTGGTCGGACACCCGATCGCCGGCGTCGTCTTCTTGCAGGCCTTGATGATCGGGCGGGGGCAGCGGTGGAGCTCGGCACCCGAGAGGCCGGCGCATTGCTCCGCGATACGCGGCGCGCACGCCACCTTGCAGATCGCGTTCGACGTCCGCGCCGCCGCCCGTGAAGGAGCCGTGATCATCGCCATCAAACCGATCGCCGCCAGGGTCGTGAGTCGCCGCATCGTCGTAGCCTCCTTCGGGGGATTTGCAGGATCTACGACTGCCGAGCCGGGCCGGATGCGGTCGCGGGGCGGGCCTTCCGATTCCCCCCGTCACCGCCGCTTTTCCGTCGCATCGATGCGGGTTTCTGCCGCTCGGCGACCGAGCGTCACCGCGAAAAAAAGCGGTTTGACGCGACGCCCGGTGGCCGGTACCTTCTCTGCACCCCCGGTCTCCAGGAATGAGAGCTCGCCCAACGGACGCGCATAGGAGACCGCACGCCAGCTACGCCGGAGCCGCGCGCGCCGGTATCACCAGGGAGGTCGTGTGAAGCTTTGCGTCATCGGGACGGGCTACGTCGGGCTCGTCGCAGGTACCTGTTTCGCCGAAGGCGGCAACGACGTCATGTGCGTCGACATCGATGAGGCGAAGATCGCGGCGCTGCAGAAGAGCGTCGTGCCGATCTACGAGCCTGGGCTCGAGGAGCTGATCCGCCGCAACATCAACGAGCGGCGCTTGAGCTTCACGACCGACCTGCCCGCCGCCGTGCGGGCCTCGGAGATCTGCTTCATCGCGGTCGGCACGCCGGAGGCATCGGACGGCTCGGCGGATCTGCGCGCGGTGCTCGCGGTTGCCGGAGCGATCGCGGCGGCGATGGACGGCTATCGCGTGATCGTCTGCAAGAGCACCGTTCCGGTCGGCACCGCCGACAAGGTGCGCGCCACGGTCCGTGCCAAGACGCAGCACGAC
>JBGPIT010000072.1:0-15891 GCA_041485125.1 Binatia bacterium
CGTGGCGTTCGATCAGATCGACAAGGCGCCGGAGGAGAAGGCGCGGGGGATCACGATCGCGACGGCGCACGTGGAGTACGAGAGTGCGAAGCGGCACTACGCGCACGTGGATTGTCCGGGGCACGCCGACTACGTGAAGAACATGATCACGGGGGCGGCGCAGATGGACGGGGCGATCCTGGTGGTGTCGGCGGCCGACGGGCCGATGCCGCAGACGCGCGAGCACATCTTGCTGGCGCGCCAGGTGGGGGTGCCGTTCATGGTGGTGTTCATGAACAAGGTGGACATGGTGGACGATCCCGAGCTGCTCGACCTGGTGGAGCTGGAGGTGCGGGAGCTGCTCTCGAAGTACGAGTTTCCGGGCGACGACATTCCGGTGATTCGGGGGAGCGCGTTGAAGGCGCTCGAGGGCGATCCGAGCGAGATTGGCGAGGGGTCGATCGGGAAGCTGCTCGACGCGTTGGACAGCTACATTCCGCAGCCGCAGCGCGAGGTCGACAAGCCGTTTCTGATGCCGGTGGAGGACGTGTTTTCGATCAGTGGGCGCGGGACGGTGGCGACGGGGCGGATCGAGCGCGGGCGGGTGAAGGTGGGCGAGGAAGTGGAGGTGGTGGGGATCAAGGACACGCAGAAGACGGTGGTGACGGGGGTCGAGATGTTTCGGAAGATCCTCGACGCGGGGCAGGCGGGGGACAACGTGGGGTGTTTGTTGCGGGGGGTGAAGCGGGAGGACATCGAGCGCGGGCAGGTGTTGGCGAAGCCGGGGTCGATCACGCCGCACACGCAGTTCGAGGCGGAGGCGTACGTGTTGACGAAGGAAGAGGGGGGGCGGCACACGCCGTTTTTCAACGGGTACCGGCCGCAGTTTTATTTTCGGACGACGGACGTGACGGGCGTGGCGACCTTGCCCGAAGGGACGGAGATGGTGATGCCGGGCGACAACATCAAGCTGGTGGTGAAGCTGATCACGCCGATCGCGATGGACGACGGGCTGCGCTTCGCGATCCGGGAGGGCGGCCGCACCGTCGGTGCCGGCGTCGTCACCAAGATCCTCGAGTAGGACGTGAACGAGAAGATCCGCATACGCCTGCGCGGCTACGACCATCGGCTGCTCGATCAGTCGGTCCGCGAGATCGTCGACACCGTGCGCCGCACCGGCGGCCGCGTCGCCGGCCCGATCCCGCTGCCGACCCACATCGAGCGCTTCACGGTCAACCGCTCCCCGCACGTCGACAAGAAATCGCGCGAGCAGTTCGAGCTGCGCACCCATAAGCGCCTCCTCGACATCCTCGAGCCGACGCAACAGACCATCGACGCCCTCGGCAAGCTCGACCTAGCCGCCGGCGTCGACGTCGAAATCAAGCTTCAGTGATGTTGAAATGACGTTGAACAGAACAGCTGCAGATCGGACGGGGGCTGGAGGTCCGCGGATTCACTCCGCGGACCGACGCCCATCGCGAGGCGAAGCCGAGCGGGGGCTGAGGCTATCGAAATGCTAACGGGCATCATTGGAAAGAAGATCGGGATGACGCAGGTGTTCACCGGCGAGGGCAACCTCGTGCCGGTCACCGTCATCCAGGCCGGGCCGTGCACGGTCGTGCAGCAGAAGACCATTGCGCGCGACAAGTACGCTGCCGTCCAGGTCGGCTTCGGCGCGCAGAAGGCGTCGCGGCTCGGCAAGGCCGCGCAGGGGCACGTCGCCAAGGCCAACAAGGGCGCGTTCCGCGAGCTGCGCGAGTTTCAGCTCGCGCCCGATGCGTCGGTCGAGGTCGGTCAGGACATCCGCGTTGCCGAGGTGCTGCAGGCGGGTGACGCCGTCGACGTGACCGGGGTCAGCAAGGGCCGCGGTACCGCGGGTGTCATGAAGCGCCACAAGTTCAGCGGCTTCCCGGGGTCGCACGGAACCCACGAGTATTTCCGTCACGGCGGCTCGATCGGCAACCGCTCGTTCCCCGGCCGCGTCTTCAAGGGCAAACGCATGGCCGGCCGTCTCGGCAACGAGCGGGTGACGGTTCCCAACCTGCAAGTCGTCGAGGTGCGCGCCGATCAAGATCTGCTGCTCGTCCGGGGCGCGATCCCCGGCGCGTGCGGCGGGACGGTGATCATTTGGAAGCGCCGGAAGACGGCGCAGCGGAGCAAGGCATGAGCGCGGCGGACACCACATCGACGCCGTTGCAAGCGACCGTCGTGTCCCAGACGCGCAGCGAGGTCGGTACGATCGATCTCCCGCCGGCCGTCTTCGGCGAGCCGCTGCGGCGCGCGCTTCTCTCCGACGTCGTCCGCATGCAGACGGCGAGCCGGCGCGCCGGCACGGCGGCGACGAAAGAGAAGGGCGAAGTGCGCGGCGGCGGCAAGAAGCCGTGGAAGCAGAAGGGCACCGGACGGGCGCGCGCGGGCAGCATCCGCTCGCCGATTTGGCCGGGCGGCGGCACGGTCTTCGGCCCGCACCCGCGCGACTACAGCTACCGGTTGCCGAAGCGCGCCCGCCAAGCGGCGCTGCGCTCGGCGCTGGCGCAGAAATACCGCGAGCAGCGGTTGACCATCGTCGACCGCATCGAGCTCCCCGAGCTCAAGACCAAGCATTTCGTCGCCTTCCTCGCCGCACTCGAGATCGCCGACACGGCGCTCCTGGTGATCGAGGCCGCCGACGATCGCATCGAGCGGGCGGCGCGGAACGTACCCAACGTGAAGGTGCTGCGCGCCGAAGGGCTCAACGTGTACGACCTACTGCGCTACCATCACCTGATCGTCACGCGCGCCGCGCTCGACGCCATCACCTCGCGGGTGGCCGCATGAGGCGCGAGATGGCCATCATCGCCGCGCCCCTCATCACCGAGAAGGGCACGTTCGTGAACGAGGTCGGCAACCAGGTCGTCTTCGAGGTGCGCCCCGACGCGAACAAGCTCGAGATCAAGCGCGCCGTCGAGCAGCTCTTCAAGGTCAAGGTGCTGAAGGTCCGCACCAGCAACTTCCTCGGCAAGAAGCGCCGTGTCGGCAAGTCGCTCGGCAAGCGCCCGGATTGGAAAAAAGCTTACGTGACGCTCGGCGAAGGCCAGCGCATCGACTTCTTCGAGCAGGTCTGACCCATGGCGATCAAGCTCTACAAACCGACTTCACCGGGACGCCGTTTCCGCACCGGCTTCGACTTCGCGGAGATCACCCGCGACACGCCCGAACGCTCGTTGCTCGAGCCGATCCGCAAGAGCGGCGGACGCAACAACGCCGGGCGCATGACGCTCCGCCATCGCGGCGGCGGTCACAAGCGGCGCTACCGCGTGATCGATTTCAAGCGTGACAAGGAGCAGGTGCCGGCGAAGGTCGCGTCGGTCGAGTACGATCCGAACCGTTCGGCGCGGCTCGCGCTGCTCCACTACAAGGACGGCGAGAAGCGCTACATCCTCGCGCCCGTCGGCCTCCGGGTCGGCGACGAGGTGATGGCGGGTCCGGACGCCGACATCCGTCCCGGCAACTGCTTGCAGCTGCGCTCGATCCCGCTCGGCACCATGGTCCACAACATCGAGCTTCGCCCCGGCAAGGGCGGACAGATGGTGCGGAGCGCCGGCGCCGCCGCGCAGCTGATGGCGAAGGAGGGCGAGCACGCCCTGATCAAGTTGCCGTCGGGTGAGCAGCGGCTGGTACGCGCCGAGTGTCGCGCCACCGTCGGTCAGATCGGCAACCTCGATCACGAGAACATCTCCATCGGCAAGGCCGGCCGCACCCGCTGGCTCGGTCGCCGCTCGCGCGTGCGCGGCATCGCGATGAATCCGGTCGATCACCCGCACGGCGGCGGCGAGGGACGCTCCAAGGGCAATCATCCGCAGACGCCGTGGGGCATGCCCTCGCGCGGCTACAAGACCCGGCACAACAAGCGCACAACCCGCTTCATCATCATGAAGCGGAAGAAGTAGGTAGGAGCGGCGGCGTGGCACGTTCGGTCAAGAAGGGTCCTTTCATCGACGAGCACCTGCTCAAGAAGGTCCATGCGATGAACGCCTCGGGCGAGCGCAAGGTCACCAAGACCTGGTCGCGCCGTTCGACCGTCATCCCGGACATGATCGGGCACACGTTTGCGGTCCACAACGGCCGCAAGTTCATCCCGGTCTTCGTGAGCGAGAACATGGTCGGCCACAAGCTCGGGGAGTTCTCTCCCACCCGCACGTTCCACCAGCACTCCGGTGCGCGGAAGGCCGAGGTGAAGAGCGGCGGTGGTGGCGGCGCGGGCGGCGCGAAGGGCTGAGACGATGGAGATCAAGGCGAGCACACGACACGTACGCATGGCGCCGCGCAAGGCGCGTCTGGTCGTCGACCTGGTGCGCGGCCGCGGCGTCGAGGAGGCGATCGGCATCCTCGAGTTCAACGCGCGGCGGGCGGCGCCGGTGATCGCCAAGACCCTCAAGTCGGCGATCGCGAACGCCGAGGCGACGCAGAACGTCGACGTCGACACGCTCTACGTGAAGGCCGCGTACGTGAACGCCGGCACGGTGCAGAAACGATTCCTCCCGCGCGCGCACGGGCGCGCCACCCGCGTCGTGAAGCGGTCGTGCCACGTCACGATCGTGATCGACGAGCGGCAGAAGAAAGATGCGACCCGCGCCGAGCGGCGCCGTCGCGCCTAGGGGTATCTAGAGATCATGGGACAGAAGGTACATCCGAAGGGTTTTCGTCTCGGCGTGATCGAGGGCTGGGACTCCAAGTGGTACGCGAAGCGCGACTACGCGCCGTTGCTGCACGAGGACATCCGCATCCGCCAGTTCATCAAGCGGCGCCTCTACCATGCGGGCATCTCGAAGATCGAGATCGAACGCGCGGCGAACAAGGCGAAGGTCAACGTGCACACCGCCCGGCCCGGCATCGTGATCGGCAAGAAGGGCGCCGAGATCGAGAAGCTCAAGCAAGAGCTCGGCAAGCTCACGAGTCGCGAGTGCTTCATCAACATCCACGAGGTGCGCCGCCCGGACATCGACGCGCAGCTGGTCGCGGAGAACGTCGCGCTCCAGCTCGAGCGCCGGGTGGCATTCCGTCGCGCCATGAAAGAGGCCGTCGCCCGCGCCATGCGCATGGGCGCGCTCGGCATCCGCATCCAGTCGTCGGGACGGCTCGGCGGCGCCGAGATCGCGCGCCGCGAGTGGTACCGCGAGGGGCGCGTGCCGCTGCACACGCTGCGCGCCGAGATCGGCTACGGGTTCGCGCAGGCCTACACCACCTACGGCGTGATCGGCGTCAAGACGTGGATCTTCCGCGGCGAGGTGTTGACGAAGCACGAGGAGGAGCAGCGCGCCGCCCAAGGCGGATGATGCGCTCGGGGTCGATAGAGGACTGACATGCTCGCACCGAAGAAGGTCAAATACAGGAAACGCATGAAGGGCCGACGGAAGGGCACCGCCTGGCGCGGGTCCGGTCTCGCGTTCGGCGACTTCGGCCTGCAGGCGACCGATCGCGGCTGGCTCTCGGCGCGCGAGATCGAAGCCGCGCGCGTCGCGCTCACGCGCCACATCAAGCGCGGTGGCCGCGTGTGGGTGCGCGTCTTCCCCGACAAGCCCCTCACCAAGAAGCCGGCCGAGACCCGTATGGGCAAAGGCAAGGGCGCGCCCGAGATGTGGGTCGCGGTGATCAAGCCGGGACGCATGCTCTTCGAGATGGAGGGCGTCGCGCCCGAGATCGGCCGTGAGGCGCTGCGGCTCGCGGCGCACAAGCTCTCGATCCCGACCAAGGTGCGCGAGCGCGGAGGAATGGCGCATGTCGCCTAGCGAGATCCGCGATCTCTCCGACACCGAGCTCGACACCCGCCTGCGCGAGACCGAGGAGGAGCTCTTCCTGCTCGGGCTCAAGCGCGCGACGAGCCAGCTCGAGAATCCGATGAAAGTGCGCGCGGTGCGCCGCGATCTGGCGCGCCTCAGGACCATCCAGCGCGAACGCGCCAAGGCGAGTTGAGGGAATCGATGGAGACGAGCGCACAACACGGGCATCGCAAGACCCGCACCGGCGTCGTGGTCAGCAACAAGATGGACAAGACCGCGGTGGTCACCGTCGACCGCCGCGTGCAGCACGCGAAGTACAAGAAGTTCTTGACGAGACGTACCCGCTACAAAGTGCACGACGAGCGCAACGAGTGCGGCGTCGGTGATCGCGTCCTGATCACCGAGTCGCGGCCGCTCAGTCGCGACAAGCGGTGGCGGCTCACCAAGATCGTGGAGAAATCCAAGCTGTGAGGGCACGCCCGGCCACCGGCGCCGGGCGAGGAAAGAACGGAACGAGCGATGGTGCAGGCGGAAAGCATATTGGACGTTGCCGACAACTCGGGTGCGCGCAAGGTCTTGTGCATCAAGGTCCTCGGCGGCTCTCACCGGAGGTACGCGTCGCTCGGCGACATCATCGTGGTGTCGGTGAAAGAGGCGATCCCGAACGCCAAGGTGAAGAAGGGCGACGTGATGAAAGCGGTGATCGTGCGGACGGCCAAGGAGGTCGGACGCCCGGACGGATCGTACATCCGCTTCGACAACAACTCGGCGGTGCTGATCGACAATCAACGCGAGCCGATCGGGACGCGCATCTTCGGACCGGTCGCGCGTGAGCTGCGCGCCAAGCGCTTCATGAAGATCATCTCGCTCGCGCCGGAGGTGCTCTGATGAAGGCGGGCGCGGCGAAGAAGGCGCCATTCACCAAGACCCGGATCAAGAAGAACGACACCGTGATGGTCATCGCCGGCAAGGAGCGCGGCAAGACCGGCAAGGTGCTGCGGGTGCTGCGCGAGGATGGCCGGGTGATCATCGAGCGCTTGAACGTCGTGAAACGCCACAAGAAGGCGAGCGGCATGCAAAGCCCGGGCGGGGTGGTCGAGAAGGAGGCGTCGATCGACCTCTCCAACGTGATGATCATGTGCGACCGCTGTAACGCCCCGACGCGCGTCGGCGCGCGCCTGCTCGAGGACGGCTCGAAGGTGCGCCTGTGCCGGCGTTGCGGGGAGGTCATCGGCCGATGACTACGGCATCAGGTACGGCCTCACGGCTGCGCGAGCGCTTCCGCAGCGAGATCCGGCCGACCCTCGGCAAGGAGCTCGGCTACGAGAACCACATGCAGGTACCGCGCCTCGACAAGGTCGTCATCAACATGGGGCTCGGCGAGGCGATCCAGAACGTCAAGGTGCTCGACTCCGCGGTCGAGGAGCTCACCGCGATCACCGGCCAGAAGCCGGTCGTCACCAAGTCGAAGAAAGCCATCGCGAACTTCAAGCTGCGCGAGAACATGCCGATCGGCGCGATGGTGACCTTGCGCGGCGATCGCATGTACGAGTTCTTCGATCGGCTGGTGAACGTCGCGCTGCCGCGCGTGCGCGACTTCAAGGGCCTCTCCGATCGCTCGTTCGACGGGCGCGGCAATTACTCGCTCGGCATTCGCGAGCAGATCATCTTCCCCGAGATCAACCTCGACAAGATCGACAAAGTGAAGGGGATGACGATCTCGATCATCACCACGGCCCGCAGCGACAGCGACGCCAAGCTCTTGCTGCGCGCGTTGGGATTTCCGTTCCGGAGCTAGGAGGCGGCATTGGCGAAGACGTGTCTACGAGTGAAGGCGCTGCAGCGCCAGAAGTTCAGCGTGCGGCAGTACAATCGCTGCCCGCTGTGCGGTCGTGCGCGCGCGTACTACCGGAAATTCGGAATCTGCCGCTTGTGCCTCCGCGATCTCGCCCGCAAGGGCCAGATCCCCGGCCTGATCAAGGCGAGCTGGTGACGCGATGTCGATGACCGATCCCATCGCGGATCTGCTGACGCGGATCCGGAACGGCAACCAGGCGCGCAAGGAGCGCGTCGACGTACCGTGGTCACGCACCAAGGAGTCGCTCGCGCGTGTGCTGGTCGCCGAGGGCTTCCTGCGCGACGCGGCGGTGGTGGGCGAGGGCACCGCGAAGGTGATCCGTCTGGTCCTCAAGTACGATGAGCAGCGCCGTCCGGTGATCACCGGCCTCAAGCGGGTGAGCCGGCCGAGCCTGCGCATCTACGTCGGCAAGGACAACATTCCCGCCATCCGCAACGGACTCGGCATCAACGTGCTGTCGACGCCCGCCGGCATCCTCGTCGACCGCGAGGCGAAGCGACGCGGCGTCGGCGGCGAGCTGCTCTGCTCGGTATGGTGAGCTAGTCATGTCACGCGTTGGAAAGAAGCCGATTCCGGTGCCCTCGGGGGTGACAGTCGCCCTGGAGAACGAGGAAGTCCGGGTCGCCGGACCGCGAGGGAAGCTCGGCGCCCGGATCAGCCCGCACGTCGAGGTCAAACTCGAGAACGGCACGGTCGTGTTCGTGCGGCGCGACGACTCGCGCGAGGCGCGCGGCGCGCACGGCCTGACGCGCAAGCTCGTCGCCAACATGGTGACCGGCGTCAGCACCGGCTTCCGCCGCGTGCTCGAGATCAACGGCGTCGGCTATCGCGCCGAAGCGAAGGGCCGCGAGCTCCATCTGGCGCTCGGCTACTCGCACCCGGTGGTCTTCAAGCTGCCCGAGGGCATCGACGCGAAGGTCGACAAGCAGACCGTGGTGACGCTCGAGGGCGCCGACCGCCAGGTGCTTGGCGAGGCGGCGGCCGCGATCCGCAAGCTCCGGCCACCGGAACCGTACAAAGGCAAGGGCATCAAGTACGCCGAGGAAACCATCCGCCGGAAGGCCGGCAAGGCCGTCGGCGCGGCATCCTGAGGAAGAGCAATGTTCGGTGATCAACGTTCGCAAGCTCGGCAGCTCCGGCAAAAGCGCGTGCGTCGCAAGGTGCGCGGCAACGCGCAGCGCCCGCGGCTCTGCGTCTTCCGCAGCGAGAAGCACATGTACGTCCAGGTGATCTCGGACGAGACCGGGCAGACCTTGCTCGCGAGCTCGACCGTCGTCGCGGACGTCAAACGAAATCTCAAGAAGACGACCGACGTCGCCGCCGCGAAGGCGCTCGGCCAACTGATCGGCAAGCGCTGCGTGGAGCAGGGGATCAAGTCGGCGGTCTTCGACCGCAACGGCTTCCTCTACCATGGCCGTGTGCGCGCGGTCGCCGAAGGCGCCCGCGAAGCCGGGCTGCAGATCTGACGGGAGTACAATGGCGCGAGGACCAGCACGACGCATCGAGGCCCACGGCCTCGAGCTGAAAGAGAAAGTGGTGCACATCAACCGGGTCGCCAAGGTCGTCAAAGGCGGGCGGCGCTTCAGCTTCAGCGCGCTCGTCGTGGTCGGCGACGGGGCCGGCCACGTCGGCTACGGCCTCGGGAAGGCGAACGAGGTGCCCGAGGCCATCCGCAAGGGCATCGAGAAGGCGAAGAAGACGCTGACGACCGTCCCGATCAAGGATGGCACCATCCCGTTCACGATCACCGGCATCTACGGAGCCGGCACCGTGCTGCTGCGTCCGGCCTCCGACGGCACGGGCGTCATCGCCGGCGGTGGTGTTCGCGCCGTCGTCGAGCTGGCGGGAATCCAGAACGTCCTCACCAAGTGCATCGGCTCCAACAACCCGCACAACATGGTCAAGGCGACCATGCAGGCGCTGAGCGAGCTGCGTGAGCCCGAGCGCGTCGCCGCGCTCCGCGGCAAGGAGCTCGCGGAGATCCGATGAGCGGGAAGGGCAGTGCGAAGATGTTGAAGGTCACGCAAGTGAAGAGCCCCATCGGCGGCACCCGGCGCCAGCGCATGAGCCTGCGCGGCCTCGGCCTCGCCAAGATCGGCGGCTCGGTGATCGTGCAGAACAACCCGGCGACGCTCGGACTCATCCGCACCGTCGCCCATCTCGTCGTCGTCGAGGATTGAGCGTGGACGCGAAGCAAGACCAACCCGTGGAGCTCCTCGATCTCTCCAACCTGCATCCGGCGAAGGGCGCGCGGCGCGCGCGCAAGCGCATCGGCCGCGGCATCGGCTCCGGGACGGGCAAGACCTCGGGCAAGGGACACAAGGGTCGCGGTGCGCGTTCGGGCGGCAACACGCCGCCGGGCTACGAGGGCGGTCAGATGCCGTTGCAACGGCGCTTGCCGAAGCGCGGCTTCCACAACCCGACGCGCGAGAGTTACAGCGTCGTCAACGTCGGGCAGCTCGACCGTTTCGCCGACGGCGCCACGATCGATCGCGACGTGCTCGTGGCCGCGGGCCTCGCCCACAAGAGCCGGCGGACGAAGCTCCTCGGCGAGGGCGAGATCGCCAAGCGGCTGACGATCAAGATCGACCGCATCAGCGAGTCCGCGCGGGCCAAGGTCACCGCCGCGGGCGGCAGCGTCGAGATGGCCGGTGGCGCGCTCGAGTCGCCCGGCGGCGGTCCGGACGAGGTGAGCTGAGATGTTGGGCGGCTTCCAGAACGCATCGCGGGTCCCGGAGCTCCGGCGGCGCATCCTCTTCACCTTCATGATGCTCGCGGTCTACCGGGTGGGTGTCGCGATCCCGACGCCGGGGATCGACAGCGCCGCGCTGAAGCGCTTCTTCGAGGAGGCCGCCAACAACTTCTTCGGGCTGGTGAACCTCTTCTCCGGCGGCGCGCTCGAGCGCTTCTCGATCTTCGCGCTCGGCATCATGCCGTACATCAGCGCCTCGATCATTCTGCAGCTGCTGACGGTCGTCGTGCCGTATCTCGAGAAGCTCTCGAAAGAGGGCGAGATGGGCCGGCGCAAGATCACCCAGTACACGCGCTACGGCACCATCGTGCTCTCGATCGTGCAGAGCCTCTTCATCAGTGTCGGCCTCGAGCAAATCCAGTCGCCCACCGGCGCCTCGGTGGTGCTCAATCCAGGCTGGGGCTTCCGCCTGATGTGCATCATCACGCTCACCTCGGGCACCGCGTTCCTGATGTGGCTCGGCGAGCAGATCACCGAGCGCGGCATCGGCAACGGCATCTCGCTCCTCATCTTCGCCGGCATCGTCGCCGCGTTCCCTTCGGCCACCGCGACCACGTTCCAGTTTGTGCGCGAGGGTGAGATGAGCATCTTCACCTTGATCGCGCTGCTCGCGTTCATGGTGGTCGTGGTCGGCGTGATCATCTTCATGGAGCGCGGCGCGCGGCGTATCCCGGTGCAGTACGCCAAACGGGTCGTCGGCCGGAAGATGTACGGCGGCCAGACCTCGCACCTGCCGCTCAAGATCAATACCGCGGGCGTGATCCCACCGATCTTCGCCTCCTCGATCCTGATCTTCCCGGGCACCATCGCGAGCTTCTTCCCGGACAACCCGCTGGCGCAGCAGGCGGCGGATCTCCTGTCGCCGGCGTCGATCCCCTACAATTTCCTCTACATTGGCCTGATCATCTTCTTTTGCTACTTCTACACCGCGGTCAGCTTCAATCCGGTCGACGTCGCCGACAACATGAAGAAGTTCGGCGGCTACATTCCCGGCATCCGCCCCGGCAAGCGCACCGCGGAGTACATCGACCGCATCCTGACGCGCATCACGCTCGGCGGCGCGCTCTACCTCGCGGTGGTCTGCATTCTCCCCACGATCCTCATCTCGCGTTTCAATGTCACGTTCTTCTTCGGCGGCACGTCGTTGTTGATCGTGGTGGGTGTCGCGCTCGACACCGTGTCGCAGATGGAAACCCATCTTCTCACGCGCAACTACGAAGGGTTCATGCGGCGCGGCCGGATACGCGGGCGGCGGGGCTGAGTGGGCCGAGGCCGCGCGCAGGTGAATTTGATCTTGATGGGACCGCCAGGAGCGGGGAAAGGAACGCAAGCGTTGCCGCTCGGCGAGCGGCTCAACGTCCCGTGCATCTCGACGGGCGAGATCTTGCGCGACGAGGTGAAGCGGAAGACGCCGCTCGGCGCCGAGGCGAAACGGTCGATGGACAAGGGCGAGCTCGTGCCCGACAACGTGATGATCAGCGTGATCGAGGAACGCCTGCGTCGTCCGGACACGCTCGGCGGGTTCATCCTCGACGGCTTTCCGCGTACCGTGCCGCAGGCGCAGGCGCTCGACGGCTCGCTCGCCGCGATCGGTCGTGACGTCGACAAGGTCGTCAGCTTGACGGTCCCGAAGGACGAGCTGGTGAAGCGGCTCTCCGGTCGCCGCACCTGCCGCAACTGCGGCGCGATGTACCACATCATCTTCGACCCGCCGACCAACGACGCGATCTGCAACCGCTGCAACGGCGACCTCTACCAGCGCGACGACGACCACGAGGACATCATCACCTCACGCCTCGAGGTCTACGACCGCCAGACCAAGCCGATGCTCGAGCACTACCGGAACCGCGGGCTGCTCGTGGAGGTCGACGGCACCGGCGGACGCGAGGACGTGGCGGCGCGGGTCCTCGCAGGGCTCGGGGTGCGTCGATGATCGTGCTCAAGGGACCGGAAGAGATCGAGATCATGCGGCGCGCGAACGTGATCGTCGCCGAGGTGCTGGCGGAGCTCCGCGCCGCGGTCCGTCCGGGCGTCACCACCGCCGAGCTCGACCGCATCGCCGAGGAGCTGACGCGCAAAAAAGGCGCGGTGCCTGCGTTCAAGGGCTACACGGTGGGCGGCCGGGTCTTTCCGGCGACGCTCTGCGTGTCGATCAACGACGAGGTCGTACACGGCATCCCGTCGGGGAGTCGCGTGCTGCGCGACGGCGACATCGTCGGCCTCGACTTCGGCGTCTGCTACCGCGGCTACTACGGCGACTCCGCGGTGACGGTCCCGGTCGGCGCCGTCACACCCGCGGCGACGAAGCTGATGCGCGCGACGCGCGAGGCGCTCGAGGCGGGCATCGAGGCGGCGCGTCCGGGGCGGCGGATCGGCGACGTCGGCGCCGCGATCCAGGCGCACGCCGAGGGGCAGGGCTTCTCGATCGTGCGCGACTTCGTCGGCCACGGCATCGGCAAGCGCCTGCACGAGGATCCGCAGGTGCCGAACTTCGGTCAGGCCGACCGCGGCATCCGGCTGCGTGAGGGCATGGTCCTCGCGATCGAGCCGATGCTCAACGTCGGCGGTCCGGAGGTCGAGCTCAAAGAGGACGGTTGGACGGCGGTCACCAGCGACGGCAGCCTCTCGGCGCACTTCGAGCATTCGGTCGCGATCGTCGAGGGCGGCCCCTACGTGCTGAGTCAGCTGTGAGCATGCCCATGCCGAAGGCGGAGTCGATCGCGGTGAACGGCACGGTCGTCGAGTCGATGCCGAATGCGGTCTTCCGGGTCGCGCTCGACAACGGGAAGAAGATCCTCGCGCACGTCGCGGGGGCGGTGCGGCTGCACTACATCAAGATCGTGCCGGGCGACAAAGTGACGGTCGAGATCTCGCCGTACGATTTGAGCCGCGGCCGAATCACATACAGGATGAGATGACATGAAGGTTCGCGCTTCAGTGAAGAAGATCTGCAAAAAGTGCCAGGTGGTGCGTCGCCAAGGCGTCGTGCGCATCCTGTGCTCCAACCCCCGGCACAAGCAGCGGCAGGGCTGAGAGGATCCATGGCACGCATAGCGGGAGTCGATTTACCCAGGGCGAAGCGCGCGGAGATCGCGCTCACCTACATCTTCGGCATCGGGCGCAGCACCTCGCGCAAGATCCTCACGGAGGCGGGCGTCGGCTTCGACGTGAAGAGCGACAACTTCACCGAGGACGACCTGATCCGGCTCCGGCGCGCCATCGATACGTACAAAGTCGAGGGCGATCTGCGGCGTGAGGTCGCGATGAACATCAAGCGCTACGTCGATCTCGGCGCCTACCGCGGCCTGCGCCATCGCAAGAACCTGCCGGTTCGCGGCCAGCGCACCCACACCAACGCGCGCACCCGCAAGGGTCCGCGCAAGACGATCGCCGGCAAGAAGCAGGCGCCCACCAAGTAGGGCTGATCGGAGCACGAGTTCATGGCGAAACCCGACAACACCAGACCGGCCGCGCCCGACAAGGCGGCGACCCGGCGCAAGAAAGCGAAGCGCACCGTCCCCGAGGGCATCGCGCACATCCACTCGACGTTCAACAACACGATCGTGACCATCACCGATCCGACCGGGAACGTCATTGCCTGGGCGAGCGCGGGAAACGTCGGCTTCAAAGGATCGCGCAAGGGTACGCCGTTCGCGGCGCAGCTCGCCGCCGAGGCGGCGGCTCGGCGCGCGATCGATGCCGGCATGCGCAGCGTCCAGGTCTTCGTGAAGGGCCCGGGCGCGGGCCGCGAGTCGGCGTTGCGCTCGCTGCAGGCGGCAGGGTTCAACATCAGCCTGATCAAGGACGTCACGCCGATCCCGCACAACGGCTGCCGGCCGCCCAAGCGGCGCCGGGTGTGATCGGGCCGGCAATGACGATCGCATTCGGATCGAAGTTTCGCGGTGCCGCGCTCGTCGAAAGACAGGCGCCGGCCGACGTGGTCGGCCGAGGAGGTTCGTACTAGTGGCTCGTTATCGAGCGTCAGTGTGCCGGCTGTGCCGGCGCGAAGGGTTGAAGCTCTTCCTCAAAGGGGAGCGCTGCTACACCGACAAGTGTGCCATCGAGCGGCGCAACTATCCCCCCGGCCAGCACGGCCAGGGACGGATCAAGTTCTCCGAGTACAGCCTGCAGCTGCGCGAGAAGCAGAAGCTGAAGCGCACCTACCGGGTCTTGGAAGGGCAGTTCCGACGTACCTTCGAGAAGGCCGACCGTGACAAAGGCATCACCGGCGAGAACCTGCTCATCATGCTGGAGCGGCGGCTCGACAACATGGTGTACCGTCTCGGCTTCGCCAACTCGCGCGCCGAGGCGCGCCAGCTGGTCCGGCACGGCCACTTCCTGGTGAACGCCCGCAAGGTCGACGTGCCCTCGGCGCTGGTCGCGGTCGGCGACGTGATCACCGTCCGCGAGCGTAGCCACAAGGTCGTGCGCATCCAGGAGGCGCTCGAGCTGTCGCAGCGCCGGGGCGTGCCGGAGTGGCTCGAGGTCGACCGTCCGAACTTCACGGGGATGATCAAGGCGCTGCCGGCGCGAACCGACCTGACCATGCCGATCAACGAGAAGCTGGTCGTCGAGCTCTACTCGAAGTAACGAGCTGGGAGGTCACATGCAGAGAGATTGGCGAGATTTGATCAAACCGAAAAAGCTCGAGCCCGACGAGAAGACCCTCACCCCGACGTACGGGAAGTTCGTCGCCGAGCCGCTCGAGCGCGGCTTCGGCACGACCATCGGCAACTCGCTCCGGCGGGTGCTGCTGTCGTCGCTCTACGGCGGTGCCATCACCGCGACGCGCATCAAGGGGATCCTGCACGAGTTCTCGACTCTGCCGGGCGTCACCGAGGACGTCACCGACATCGTGCTCAACCTGAAAGAAGTGCGGGTGAAGCTCATCGACGCTCCTCAAGATACGGTGCGCCTGAACGTCAAGGGGCCGCGCGAGGTCACCGCCGGCGACATCGTGACCGGCCCGCGCGTCGAGATCCTCAATCCCGAGCAGCACATCGCGACGCTCTCGGCCGACGCGCACCTCGACATGGAGATGGTCGTGAAGCGCGGCCGCGGCTACGTCGCCGCCGAGCACAACAAGGAGGAAGGCGACCCGGTCGGGACCATCCCGCTCGACGCCATCTTCACGCCGGTGCGCAAGGTGAACTTCAACGTCACCAACGCCCGCGTCGGCCAGCGCACCGACTACGATCGTCTGGTGCTGGAGATCTGGACCGACGGCAGCGCGCGTCCCGACGACGCGCTCGCGCACGCCGCCCGCATCCTGCAAGATCAGCTCGAGATCTTCATCAACTTCGAGGAGGAGACCGAGGCCCAGGAGCCACTCGAGGAGTCGAGCGAGGGCAAGATCAACGAGAACCTCTACCGGCCGGTCGACGAGCTCGAGCTCTCGGTGCGCTCCGCCAACTGCCTGCAGAACGCCGACATCAAGTTCATCGGCGAGCTGGTGCAGCGCTCCGAGCAGGAGATGCTGAAGACCAAGAACTTCGGCCGCAAGAGCCTGAACGAGATCCGCGAGATCCTCCACGAGATGGGGC
>JBGPIT010000073.1:0-15792 GCA_041485125.1 Binatia bacterium
AACGTCGCGACCTGCGTGACCAACCAGGTCGTTGGCAGCATCACCGGTACGGCGAATGTCGAGACCGGCGAGAGCTCCAGCACCCTGAGCTTGATCTCGCGCGTTCACGTCAGCCCGGACATCGCCAAGCCGTGTCCGATCTGCACCGATCCGGGTCCCCTCAACGACGGCAGCAACGGGGGAACCGGAACCTGCCAGGGAGGCCAGAACAACGGCCTCACGTGCGATGCGAACTCACAATCGCCGATCCTGTCGTTCGGCCGCACGAGCCTCGATTGTCCGCCGCTTCCGAGCTCCAAGGTCGCGGACCTGCCTATTACGCTCAAGAACTCGACGGACACGGAGACGAGGACGCTCACTAGTTTCAACCCGAACTGCACGGCGGGCCCGTTCGTCGGCAGTAAGTGCTTCTGCGACACGTGCAACAACCTCGCCGCAGGCGCGTGCAGCCGGGACTCGGATTGTCCGGTTGGTGGTATCTGCGGCGGGCTGCGGTGCCTGACCGGTAGCTCGTCGCCTGGTACGCCCTGCACGACCGAGGGCACCAACGTCGATGCCGCTTGCGGCATCGTGAGCCCGGGCGCGTGCGTGACGGTTCCGGGACAATGCGTGGGCAACGTGGTCTGCGCCGGTGGTCCGAGCGACACACTGCCGTGCAACGTCGACGCCGATTGTGCGGCGTGCGGGAGCGGTCCGCATCCGGGTGAGGCTTGTCCGAATGGCGATAGCGATTGCGGTGGTACCTGCAGTCGGCCTGGTCAACCGAGCGCGCCGAACGCCTGCACTACGACCTGTAATGCGGCGCCTGGTGGTGGAGGGGGCGGTGACGATCACCAATGCGCAGCGGCCCCGAACGATCTGCTCTGCTCGCTCGAGCCGTTCCGGGCCTGCACGACTGCCGCGCAATGCAACCCCGGTGTCGGCTGTCCGACTTGCACCGTCCCCGGTCAGAGTTGCGTCAACAAGCGTCGTGAGTGCTTCCAAGACAACGGCAACATCGGTGGCTCGGTCGTGGCCACCGGCGCCGCGGTCGTTCCGGTCAACGACGCGTCAACACCGACCTTGGAGTCGATCTTCTGCATCGGCCCGACGAGCTCGTCGTCGGTCAACGTCGCCGCCGGTCTCCCCGGCCTCGGACGCCTGAAGCTCAAAGGCAGCGCAAAGGGCCTGCCGTAAAGGCTGTCTCCTGCGCGCGGGCTCCGGCCCGCGCGCGTCTCTCCACGCGACGGGGTGTCTTTCGGGACACCCCGTTTCGTTTTTTGGGGCTCCCCCGCTCGTGGTGCCTGAGGGGCGAGGTGCTCCGAGCGCGTCAGCGCTGCGGCGTGGCCAGTCGCCGGTGAAAACGTGGAACCGACGGCAGCGCGACACCGCCGGCTGAGGAATGGGCGGAAGGTCGGGCGAGACGACGACGCTACTGCCGGCGACGCAGGATGCCGAGGCCGTAGCCGAGCAGCACGCCGCCGGCGAGCGGCACCACGATCGAGAGCCAGCTGGGTATGACCGTCGGGCGCAGTGACGCCACGCTGCGACTCAGCCAACCGGGTTGCGCCGGCGCGGCGCCGATCAGCGTCACGCTGACGTCACGGAACCAGGCCGTTCCCGTGTTCAGGCTCGCGTAGCTGCCGAGACGCGGACAGATGTCCCAGTTCGGCTGCTCGCCGGCGGTGGCGACGATCTCGACGGTCCGCCAGTCCGACGTGCCGCGGACGTCCGAGGTATCCGCGATGCGCGGCTCGATCGCGACGAAGGCACCCGCGGTGCTGGCGCCGACCTCGCTCGTCTTGACGCGCGCGGCGACGCGATAGGATGCGCCCGGCTCGACCTGGATCGTCTGGCACCAGCGCGCGTCGTTCGCCTTCGGGCTCGCGATGCTGATCGTGCCCTCACCGCCGTCAGTGCTCCACGAGAACTGCGAGAGGTCGGCGCCCCAGGCTTCCGTGCGCCATCCCTCGGGCACGCTCCCCGTGCCTTGCGTGAAGGTGCCGTTCCGGACGAGCGACGCGCCCTGCGAGACTGCGAGCACGGCAGCCGGCGTGACGGCGAGCGCGGCGGCGGCCGCGATCGCGATGCGGCGCGGGCTCAGCCGTCCCATCGCCGCAGCACCATCGCGGCATTCGCGCCGCCGAAGCCGAAGGAGTTCGTGAGCGCGTAGCGCACCGCGGCCCGCCGGGCGGTGTGGGGGACGTAGTCGAGATCGCACTCGGGATCGGGCCGATCGAGATTGATCGTCGGCGTGATGATGCCGGTCTCGAGCGTCTTCGCCGTGATCAGCGTCTCGAGCGCGCCGGAGCCGCCGATCAGGTGCCCGGTCATCGACTTGGTCGCGCTCACCGGGAGGCGGTAGGCGTGATCGCCGAACGTCAGCTTGATCCCCTGCGTCTCGTTGACGTCGCCGAGCGGCGTCGAGGTGGCGTGCGCGTTGATGTAGTCGACGTCCTCCGGGCGGATGCCGGCGCTCTCGAGGGCGGACTGCATGCAGGCGGCGACGCCGATGCCGCCCGGGAGCGGCGCGGCGATGTGAAAGGCCTCGCTGCCGGTCGCATAGCCGACGATCTCCGCGTAGATGCGCGCGCCGCGTGCCTGCGCGTGCTCGAGCGACTCGACGACCACCATCGCCGCGCCTTCGGAGAGCACGAACCCGTCACGGTCGGCGTCGAAGGGCCGGCTGGCGCGCTCGGGCTCGTCGTTCCTGCACGTCACCGCGCGCGAGTTCGAGAAGCCGGCGATCTCCGTCGGGTCGATGAGGGCGTCGGTGCCGCCGGCGAGGATCGCGTCGCAGACGCCTTCCCGCACGTAGCGCCAGGCCTCGCCGACCGCGTTCAATCCCGAGGCACAGGCGTTGCCGATGGTGAAGTTCGGACCGCGCACCTGGAGGCGGATCGCCACCTGGGCCGATCCCATGTTGGTGGTGATCGCGGTGATGTAGAAGGGCGACACCGCGCCCGCGCCCTCGGCGTTGTAGGTGCTGACGGTGCGGAAGATCGTGCGCGCGCCGCCGTTGTTGTTGCCGAGGAGCACGCCGATGCGGCGGCTGTTCTCGAGCGTGATCGGCAGCTTCGCATCGTCGACGGCGAGGACCGACGCCGCGACCGCGTAACGCGCGAAATCGTCCATCCGCTTCAGGTGCTTGGGGGGCATGTAGCGCTGCGGCTCGAAGCCCCGCACCTGGCCGGCGATGCGGCAGAGCTGATCGGAGACGTCGAAGAGCGTGATCGGGCCGATGCCCGAGCGCCCGGCGGCGGCATTCTCCCAGATGGCGTCGACGCCGGTGCCGAGCGGGGTGACGCCGCCCATCCCCGTGATGACTACGCGCGGTGCATTCATGCGGTTGGCGTTTTCTAAAGGTCACGCCCGCATGCGTCAACGATACGGGTGATCGGTCGTCCGGCCGCCCGGGGCGGCGACGTCAGCGGCAGCGGCGCGTCTTCCCGTTGCGGGTGAGCGCGCAGGCGAGATCGACGGTCGCGCACGAGGGGCCCGCGACCACGGTGACGCTGTTCGCGGCGTTGCCGCCGAACGCCACGCCGGTCGGCACGCCGCGCGCCGCGAAGCGCCGCTGCGCCGCGCCTTCACGCAGCCGCAGGCGCGTCAGACCGTTCGCGGCGCTGCCGCTGCGGTCGGCGAAGCGCAGCACGTGGCCGCTCCGCATGAAGGCACTGCCCGCGACGTGCGACTGTTGGATGACCTCCGTCCCGTCGTGGACGAGGAGCGTCGCGCCGTTCGGTCCGGTGACGTCGAAGGCGCCGAGCGGCGCGAACGTCCCGCTGACGCCGAACGCGCCGGTGCGATTCGCGGCCGGGAAGGTCAAGGTGAGCTTGGCCTGCGACATGCGCGCGCAATGGAGACAGCCGGTCGCTTCCGTGCAGAGGTCGGCGGTCGCGCCGTCGCCGTCGTCGCAGTCGACGGCGGTGCCGGTGCACGTGCCGCCGGCGCAGCTGTCGCCGCTGCTGCAGAGACGGCCGTCGTCACACGGCGTGCCGTTCGCGAGTGGAGTGCCGGGCTGACAGCCGCTGCCGCTGTCGCAGGTTTCGACGCCGTTACAGGCGTTGCCGTCGTCGCACGACGGCGGCGGTCCCGGCTCGCAGCCTTTGACCGGGCTGCAGAACTCGTCGCCGTTGCAGGCGTCGCCGTCGGCGCACTGACGCTGGAAGTGCAGCAAGCCGACCTGACACACGCCGAGCAGGCAGCCGTCTTGGGTGCACGGATCGCCGTCGGCGACGCACGGCACGTGGTCGGCCGCGAAGCCGCAGTCGCTCGAGGTGATGCACGCGGGTGGATGCGGCTCCTCGTGGTACACGCAGCCGAGCTGCGCGTCGCAGCCGTCGGTCGTGCAGGGGTCGCCGTCGTCGCAGGCGAGCGGCGTCCCGACGCAGCTGCCGCCGCTGCATGTGTCGCCGGTGGTGCACGCCGTGCCGTCGCTGCAGCGGATGCCGTCGTCCGCCGGGCCACACGTCGCCGGGCACGCGACGTCGTGATGACCGCAGCCGGCGGCGGGGTCGCAGAAGTCTTCCGTGCACGCGTCGCCGTCGTCGCACGTGAGCGGCGGCGCGGCGGTGCAGCTGCCGGCCACGCAGCGCTCGATGCCGTTGCAGAGATTCCCGTCGGCGCATTGCGCGTCGTCGATGCAGCCGCCCTGCGCGACGACCGCGCGGGGCATGGCCGCGCCGAGTGCGACGAGAAGCAAGCAGAGGGGCAGGTGCATCGGGGATCTCATCGACACGATCGCGGATAAGACGATGGCTCCGCCGCGGCTGTCAAGCCGCGATTTGCGGTGCGACGCGAATGTCGAGGTCACGATCACAACTTTGACTCCAATGCGGCAGAAGTGACGCCGATGTACGGCCCAAGCACGAGCCGAGCCTTGGGGTCGCCACGCAGACGATGCGCTGCCGATGGTATGGTCCTTGCTGCTCGCAGGCGCGATGAACCCGCAGCACCCGGGCGAGCCATCCAGCGGCGAGAGGGGATCGTTCGCGCGAACGTCCGGGTTCGCGCGCGTGCGCCGCCGCCTGACCGGCTACCGGGCGCGCGCCTGGGGCGTCGGCGTGCTGGCGCTGCTCGTCCTCGGGTTGCTGGGTATGCTGATGGCCGGTATCGCCGCCGATCGGCGCGCGGCCTTGATCAACGCCAACCTCGCGGATCTCGCCGAGGCCACGAGCTGGCCCCATCAAGAGTACCTGCGGCCGCGCGTCGGCCTCGCGCATGAGATCGTCACCTTGCTCGCGCGCGGTGGCGACGACCCGTTCCACGCCCGCGGCGTGGCGGCCGCGGCAGTCGAGCATTTCGAGCGCGTCGTGATGCTCGCGTACCGTGCGCCGTCGGCGGCGTCGTCGTGGACCCTCACGCGTACCGCGGCGGGCGAGGATCTGTCCGAGCTCGAGCACCGTCTCGACGCCGCCTACCGTGCGAACCCGAAGGACATCGAGGCGCTCGCCGCCGACGTCGCGGGGTGGGGCCGCGTGCTGCTGCTCCGCCTGCCGATTCCCGGTCGCGACGGCGAGGCCGTGCTCGAGGGCATCCTTCTCGATCCGCTCTACACCAACCTGTTCTCGTCGATGCAGCGCCAGCAGTTCGTGCTGCAGATCTACGACGAGACCGCGCTGGTGTGGGGCGAGCGCGGCGAGCCGGACGACCGCGATCGCGTGGTGACGCGCACCTTGCCGGTCACCGAGCAACGCTGGACCCTGCGCGCATGGCCGCGCGCCTCGTGGCTGGCCGGCGAGCGCCAGCGGGAGTGGTGGACCGTCGCGCGGGTGGGTCTCGGCAGCGCGCTCGTGGTCGCGTTCGCGATCGTCTGGCTGATGACGCGGTGGGGACGGCTCGCGCACGAGACCCAGGTGGCCGAGCAGGGCACGCGTCTGATCGTCGACAACGCGCTCGACGCGGTCGTGACGATGGACGCCGCCGGGCTCATCACCGGCTGGAACGCGCACGCCGAGAGCACCTTCGGCTGGACGCCGAAGGAGGCAATCGGCCGCGTCCTCGCCGACACGATCATCCCGCCGCAGTACCGCGCCGCGCATGCCGAAGGCCTGACGCGCTTCCTCACCGAGGGCAGCAGCGCGATCATGAACCGCCGCGTCGAGATCACCGCCTGGCATCGCGACGGCCACGAGTTCCCGATCGAGCTCTCGATCTCGGCAATCAAGCTCGGCGACCGCCACACCTTCACGGCGTTCGTCCGCGACATCGCCGACCGCAAGCAGGCGGAGGAGGAGCTGCGGCGCGCCAAGGACGCAGCGGAGGCGTCGAACCGGGCGAAGAGCGAGTTCCTCGCGACGATGAGTCACGAGATCCGCACGCCGATGAACGGCGTGTTCGGCATGACCGAGCTCGCGCTCGACACCAGCGACGACGCCGAGCGGCGTGACTTCCTCCAGCGCGCCCGCGCCTGTGCCGAGAGCCTGATGACGATCATCAACGACATCTTGGACTTCTCGAAGATCGAGGCGGGGAAGCTCGACCTGGAGTGCATCGACTTCGACGTGCACGGCGTGTTGAACGGCGTCTTGGACACGCTCGCGATCGAGTCCGGGCGCAAGCAGCTCGAGCTCGTCGGCGTCGTCGACGAGCGGCTGCCGCCACGCCTGCGCGGCGACCCGGGCCGGCTGCGCCAGGTGATCCTCAACCTCGGCAGCAACGCGTTGAAGTTCACCGATCACGGCGAGGTCGTGATTCGCATCGACCGCCACGACGCGGGCACCGCCACGGGACGCAGCGGCGATCAGGACGGCGAGAGCGCCGAGAGCGGCTCCAGCGCCGCGTCGATCGCGCTCCGGTGCAGCGTGCGCGACAGCGGCATCGGCATTCCGCGTGAGAAGCAGCAGGCGATCTTCGAGTCCTTCACGCAGGCGGACAGCTCGACCACCCGCCGCTACGGCGGCACCGGCCTCGGCTTGGCGATCTCGCAGCGCCTGGTGTCGCTGATGGACGGCGAGATCGGCGTCGAGAGCACGATCGGCAGCGGCAGCACGTTCTGGTTCACCGCCAAGTTCGCGCCCGCCGAGCGCGCGCGGATCGCGGAT
This sequence comes from Binatia bacterium, assembly GCA_041485125.1. Lineage (GTDB taxonomy): Bacteria > Desulfobacterota > Binatia > UTPRO1 > UTPRO1 > JBGPIT01. The sequence goes on from JBGPIT010000073.1 coordinate 7,026, forward strand.
GCGGCGCTGCCGATCGAGGGCCTGCGCGTGTTGGTCGTCGACGACAATGCGACCAACCGCATGTTCCTCTTGAAGACGCTGCAAAACTGGGGGTGTCGCGCCGCGCTCGCGTCGGGCGGCGTCGAGGCGCTGGATCTACTGAAGCACGCGCAGGTGAACGGCGAGCCGTTCGATCTGGTCCTGCTCGACATGCACATGCCGGATCTCGACGGCATGACGACCGCCGCACGGATTCGCGCCGAGCCCACCATCCGCGACGTCAACATCATCGCGCTCACCTCGATCAGCCGGAGCGCCCACGACCGCAAGGACGAGCTGCACTTGGCGGCATCGCTGCCGAAGCCGATCAAGCAGGCGGAGCTGTTGAGCGCGATCACCGCCCTCGGCAGCGCCGACGGCTCCGGCGCGGCGGAGGCGCCCGCGGTCGCACACCGCATCCTCGTCGTCGACGACAACGAGGCGAACCGTATCGTCGCCGAGGCCGTCCTGCGTCGCGCCGGCTACGACGTGCATCTCGCCGTCGACGGCAAGAGCGCGATCGCGGCCGCGCAGACGGTCGCGCCGGACTTGATCCTGATGGACGTCCAGATGCCCGACATGGACGGCGTCGCGGCGACCGCCGCGATCCGGGCCAGCGAGGATCCCGCGCGTCGCGTGCCGATCCTCGCGCTCACCGCGGCGCTCACCGCCGAGGATCGCGAGCGTTGCTTCGCCGTCGGCATGAACGGCTACGTGATCAAGCCGCTCCGGCGCGAGCAGCTGCTCGACGCGGTGACCGGTGCACTGGCCGGACGCGATCCCGAGCAGCCCGCCGAGCCCGCGCGCGCTCGCAACGGCGCGCCGGATCCCGCGCCCGCCGCGGACGACGATCCGGACATGGACGCCGGTCTGCTCGCGGACATCACCACGCGCTTTCTCGACGACGCGATCGGGCGTTGTCGTGAGTTGCGCGCGGCGGTCGCCGGCGGTGAGGCCGCGGCGGTGCGGCAGATCGGGCACTACATCAAGGGCGGCGCCGCGCAGTTCGATTTCATCGGTGTGCGCGACCTCGCCGCCGCGGTCGAGACGCTCGGCCAGAACGGCAGTCTCGAGTCGGCGCCCGCGCTCGTCACCGTTCTCGAAACCGAGCTCGCGAAAGCGCGCCAGGCCGTCTCGCCCGCCGACCTCGACGCGTAGCGCTCGCCGCGCACGCGCCGTCAGGCGCGCGGATCGCCGTCGTCGCGGAGCGCGCGCAGGATCGCCGACGTCGCCGGCGACTGGTTCAGCGTGTAGAAGTGGATGCCCGGCGCCCCGCCGCGTAGCAGCGCGCGGCATTGCGCGGTCGCGTACGCGGTCCCGACCTCGAGGGCGGCGCCGTCGTCGTCGCGGGCCCGATCGAGATCGGCTTGCAGCTCGGGCGGGATGCACGCCCCCGAGAGCGCGGCGATGCGTTCGATCTGGCCGACGTTGGTGATCGGCATGATCCCCGGGACGATCGGCACCCGGATGCCCGCGGTCCGCGCCCGGGTGACGAAGCGAAAGTACTCGTCGTTGCGGTAGAAGAGCTGCGTGATCACGAACTCGACGCCGGCGTCGATCTTCTCGGCGAGGTGGGCGAGATCGTCCTCGGCGCTCGCGGCGTCGGGATGCGTCTCCGGGTAGCCGGCGCCGCCGAGGCAGAACGGGAACGCGCGCTCGCGGATGAAGCGCACCAGCTGCGTCGCGTAGTCGAAGCCGTCGGCGGGACGGACGAACGCCGGCTGGTCGCGCGGCGGATCGCCGCGGAGCGCGAGGACGTTCTCGATGCCGGCGTCGGCGATCAGACGGAAGAGCCGGGCCATCTCGTCGCGGCCGGCGGTCGCGCACGTCATGTGCGACATCGCCTCGATGCCGATCTCGTGCTTGATCCGCGCCGTCAGCTCGATCGTCTTCTCGGCGGGCCGCGCGCCGGTCTTGGTGACGGAGACGAAGCTCGGGCCGAGCTCTTTCAGGCGAGCGACCGTCTCCAGGAGCTTGTGCTCGGCCTGTTCCGTCTTCGGTGGGAAGAACTCGAAGGAGAAGACCGGCTCGCCTCGGTCGAAGCAGTCCCGAATTCGCATCAGCGGGCTACCTTACTACAGACGGTTCGGGGGTTCGCCACCGAAAAGGCTCGGGATGGCACGGTCGGGCGCCGCCGGTCGTGGGGTCGAGGTGTCTCGCCACCCCGCGCGATGGTATGCTCCACACCCATGAGCGACCGGCGGAACCCTCGGGAGGACACCACCGGTGTCGCAACCGACACCCGCACCGAACGGAAGCTCAAGAAACCGAAAATGTACAAGGTATTGCTGCACAACGACGACTACACGACCATGGAGTTCGTGGTCTCCGTCCTTCAGCACGTGTTTCATCGCTCCGAGACGGACGCGCTGCAGATCATGTTGCACGTCCACAAGCACGGCCTCGGCGTCGCCGGGGTCTACACGCGTGAGGTGGCCGAGAGCCGAGTCGAGCAGGTCGAGACGCTGGCGAGGGCGGAAGAGTTTCCGTTGCGCTGCAGTATGGAAGAGGCCTAGATGCGCATCAGCCGCGAGCTGCAACTCAGTCTCACTCTTGCCGTCAACGAGGCGCGCCGCCGGCGTCATGAGTTCCTCTGCATCGAGCACGTGCTCTACGCGCTGCTGCACGATCCGGACGTCGCCGAGATCGTCCGCCAGTGCGGCGGCGACGTCGTCGATCTCAAAAGCGAGCTCGAGAAGTTCTTCGACGAGAAGCTCGAGGCGCTGCCCGACCGTGCCGAGGTGACGCCGCAGCAGACGCTCGGCTTCCAGCGCGTCATTCAGCGCGCCGCCGCGCACGTGCAGTCGGCCGGCAAGGACGAGATCCTCGGCCGGAACGTTTTGGTCTCGATCTTCCGCGAGCCCGACTGCCACGCCGCGTATCTGCTCGAGCAGCAGGGCATCAGTCGCCTCGACGTGCTGAGCTACATCTCGCACGGCGTCTCGAAGATCGCCGAGGAGCCGACCGCCGTCGAGACCGACGTCGAGAGCGAGGACGACGAGGACGACAGCGAAAGCGAAGGCGGCGGGAAGCCGCGCAAGGACCCGCTCTCACTGTTCGCCGTCGATCTCGTCGCCCGTGCCGCCGCCGGCAAGATCGATCCGCTGATCGGCCGCGAAGAGGAGCTCCATCGCACCGCGCGCGTCCTCTGCCGCCGGCGCAAGAACAATCCGGTCTTCGTCGGTGAGGCGGGGGTCGGCAAGACGGCGCTCGCCGAGGGCCTGGCACTCCAGATCCATCTCGGCAAGGTGCCCGCGCTTCTGAAAGACTCCAAGGTCTACGCGCTCGACATGGGCGCGCTGCTCGCCGGCACGCGCTTCCGCGGCGACTTCGAGCAGCGCCTCAAGGCCGTGATGGCGGCGCTCCGCAAGCAGAAAGGCGCGATTCTCTTCATCGACGAGATTCACACCTTGGTCGGCGCCGGCGCGACCAGCGGCGGCTCGCTCGACGCGTCCAACATCCTCAAGCCGGTGCTCGCCTCGGGCGAGCTCAAGTGCATCGGCGCGACGACCTACCACGACTACAAGAGCTACTTCGAGCGTGACCGGGCGCTCGCGCGGCGCTTCCAGAAGATCGAGGTGCGCGAGCCGACCCCGGACGAGACCCACGAGATCCTGAAAGGCCTCAAGTCGCACTACGAGAGCCACCACGGCGTGAGCTACACGCGCGACGCGCTCCGTGCCGCCGCCGATCTCTCCGCCAAGCACATCGTCGACCGCTATCTGCCCGACAAGGCCATCGACGTCATCGACGAAGCGGGCGCGATCGTGCAGATGCTGCCGCCGAGCAAGAGCCGCAAGGTCGTGCGCATGCGGGACATCGAGCACGTCGTGGCGACGATCGCGAAGATTCCGCCGCGCAGCGTGTCGGTCTCCGATCGCGAGCGCCTGGAGACGCTCGAGCGCGACCTCAAGCTCTCGGTCTTCGGCCAAGACCAGGCGATCGAGGGTCTCGCTTCCGCGATCAAGCTCTCGCGCGCCGGTCTCGGGCATCCCGAGAAGCCGGTCGGATCATTCCTCTTCGCCGGTCCGACGGGGGTCGGCAAGACCGAGGTCGCGAAGCAGCTCGCGTCGGTCCTCGGGGTGACGTTCCTCCGCTACGACATGAGCGAGTACATGGAGGCGCACACCGTCTCGCGCCTGATCGGCGCGCCGCCGGGCTACGTCGGCTTCGATCAGGGCGGCCTGCTCACCGACGCGATCCGCAAAACCCCGTACGCGGTCCTGCTGCTCGACGAGATCGAGAAGGCCCACCCGAACCTCTTCAACATCTTGCTGCAGGTGATGGATCACGCCGCGCTCACCGACAACAACGGCCGGCAGGCCGATTTCCGCAACGTGATCCTGATCATGACCACCAACGCCGGGGCGCAGGAGATGGCGGCCGCGGCGATCGGCTTCGGCGCCCGCAGCAACGAGGACCAAGGCGGCCGCGCGATCACCCGGCTCTTCAGCCCCGAGTTCCGCAATCGGCTGGACGCGATCATCTCGTTCGGCTCGCTTTCGATGCCGATCATCGAGCGCGTCGTCGACAAGTTCATCCTGGAGCTCGACGCGCAGCTGAACGAAAAGAAGGTCTTCCTCCAGCTCACGCCCGCGGCGCGGCGGTACCTCGCCGAGAAGGGCTACGATCCCGCCTTCGGCGCGCGCCCGATGGCGCGGCTCATCCAGACCGAGATCAAGCGCGTCCTCGCCGACGACATCCTCTTCGGCCGTCTGCGCGACGGCGGCCGCGTCGAGATCGACGTGCGTGACGGCGCGCTCACGTTCGACTACGCGCCGGTCGGCGATCGACCGGCAGAGAGCGCCGCGCCGGTCGCCGGGACCGCGGGTCCGTCAGTGGAGCCGCAAAGTCCGCTGCCGACGCCGGAGGATCCCGCAGAGGAGCCGCCGGCCGAGGGCGACCTGTAGCTCGAGTCGATGACGACGTCTGACGCGCTGCGCGCGCTGCGCCTCGCGTGGCATTTTGGCCCTCGGCTCGCGAGCGGACGCGACCGCCCTCCTTGGCCGGGTGATCCAGGCACGATCGTCCGGCCGACGGTGACTTTGCGCTTGACGGCGGCGCCGCAAGCGCACGATAAGGGCCATCGCGTCCCGTCGATGTGATGCCCACTCGATGTGACGCACACGCCGCGACACCCGTCGCGGCGACCAACCTCATTGGCTGTACCTAGGAGAGTAACGATGCGTGTGCGTGCAAATGGGCTTCGCTGTGCAGCGATCACTGCGGCTCTTCTTGGTGCGCTCGGTATGAGCGCGGCGACTCCCGCCGCGGCTCAGGGCCTCGACCACTTCCTCTGCTACAAAGCCGGCGCGGCCAGCGGGTCGACGAAGTTCAACGCCCGCACCGTGGCTCTCGCGGACGGCGTGCATGACGGGGACGCCGAGGTGAAGAAGCCGCAGTTTCTCTGCGCGCCCACCAACAAGAACGGCGAGGATCCATCGGCCCCGAGCCACGCCCTTCACCTCGAGGACTACGCGATCAAGTCGGCGACGAAGTTCCTTGCGGTCGTGAACCAGCGCGTCCAGGACCAATTCGGGACGCACTTCGTGGACCTCAAGAAGCCGAGTGGCTTGCAGGTTCCGACGGCGAAGAGCCTCGTCAATCCGCCCGCGACGGCGCCTGTGCCCGCGATCGACCACTTCCACTGCTACAAGATCAAGGCGACGAAGCACACGGCGGCGTTCGTCCGCCAGAGTGTGACGGTCGAAGATCAGTTCGGCGCGATGACCGTCGATGTGGTGAAGCCCACGCGCCTGTGCCTGCCGGTCGACAAGAACGGCGAGGCGCCGGGTGCGGGCAGCCACGACGCACGCCTCCTCTGCTACCAAGTGAAGCAGACCAACCAGCCGAAGTTCGTGCCGATCACCTCGCTCTTCACCCGCAACCAGTTCGGGTTCGAGGTCCTCAAGGCCGCGAAGCCCGCCGAGCTTTGCGTTCCCGCCACGCAGCCGCCGGAGAATTGCGGCAACAACGTCATCGATGCCGGCGAGCAGTGCGACGGCAGCGCGCCGTCGGCGTGCCCTGGGTTGTGTCGGCCGAGCTGCCAGTGCGCGGTATGCGGCGACGGCCAGATCAACGCACCGAACGAGGAGTGTGACGGCGCCAACGCCCCGACCTGTCCGGGTACCTGCCAGCCGAACTGCGGATGCCCCGGGGTCTGCGACCCGCTCGATCCGAGCGTCTGCCTCTACCCGTTCCCCAACGACTACTTCTCGATCGTCGACCCGACGACCGACACCGGACGGCGCGTGCACATGTCGATAAGCGCGGTGCCGCGGAACGCGTCGAATGTCCCCATCAATCCGGTCGACCACAACCGCAACGACGGCTTCAGCCCGGGGAGCTCGATCGAGTTCCGCGTGCCGAGCGTGGATCTCGCCGTGACCGGCGCCGCGCCGATCACCAACCTGGCGCGCTCGCTCGACGTCGATTCGCCGACCGTGATCGTCAACGCCACCACGCTTGCCCATCATCTCCACTGGGCCGAGGTCGACTCCAACGCCACGTCGGAGGCGACACGCGCCGTCATCATGCGTCCCGGCATCAACTTCGACGACGGCGCGCGCTACATCGTCGCGCTGCGCAACATGAAGCAGACCAACGGCTCGCTGATCGCGCCGAACGCCGACTTCGTCGCCTACCGCGACAACGTCCCCACCGGCGACCCGGCGAAGGAAGCGCGGCGGGCGCACATGGAGAGCATCTTCGCGACGCTCGTGAGCGCCGGCGTGCCGCGCGGCGATCTCTATCTCGCCTGGGACTTCACCGTCGCGAGCACCCGCAGCCTCAGCGAACGCCTGCTCTTCATGCGTGACGACGGCTTCAGCCGCCTCGGGGTCGCGGCGCCGACGTTCTCCGTGACGCAGGTGCAGGACGAGGTCGACTCGAAGATCTTCCGGACGGTGACCGGCACGTTCAACGTCGAGCGCTACGTCAGCACCACCGCGCCCGGCGCCCGTTTCGTGCTCGGCCCGAACGGTCTGCCGACCCACCAGGCGACGCCGCAGGTCGCCAACTTCATATGCAACATTCCGCGGGCGGCACTGGCGAACGCCGGAGCGACGGCCGTGCCGGCGCGCCCATCGCTCTACGGCCACGGCCTCTTGGGCGACGCAGGCGAGGTCGGCTCGGGCAACGTCAAGGACATGTCGAACGAGCACAACTTCATGTTCTGCGCGACCGACTGGATCGGCCTGGCGGGCGGGGACGTCGGCAACGCGATCGTGACGCTCGGCGAGCTCTCGAACTTCCCGTCGGTCACCGATCGGCTGCAGCAGAGCGTCTTGGACATGCTCTTCCTCGCGCGGCTCATGATCCATCCGCAGGGCTTCGCGTCGAACGCCGCGTTCAAGGACGGGTTCGGCACCCCGGTCATCGATACCAGCGAGGTCTACTACGACGGCAACAGCCAGGGCGGCATCTTCGGTGGGACCGTCATGGCAGTCGCCCAGGACATCACCCGTGGCGTCCTCGGCGTGCCGGGCATGAACTACTCGACGCTGCTCCCGCGCAGCACCGACTTCGCGCTTTACGCGATGTTCCTCTACCCGGCGTACCCGAACGAGCTCGAGCGGCCGCTGATCTTCTCGTTCATCCAGATGCTGTGGGATCGCTCCGATCCGAACGGCTACGCGAGCCACTTGACCGGCACGCGCGCGCCGCTGCTGCCGGGCACGCCGGCGCACACGGTGCTGCTCCACGAGGCGTTCGGCGACTTCCAGGTCGCGAACGTCACGACCGAGATCGAGGCCAGGACGCTCGGCGCGAGCATCTACCAGCCGGCGCTTGCCCCAGGACGCCACACCGACGTCACGCCGTTCCTCGGCATCCCCGCGATCCCGAGCTTCCCGTTCAACGGGTCGGCGATGGTCGTCTGGGACAGCGGCACGGCCGCCCCGCCGATCACCAACACGTCGCCGAGCGTCGGCTCCGATCCGCACGGCAAGCCCCGCAGCAACGTCAACGCACGGACCCAGAAGTCGGAGTTCCTGAAGCCAACCGGCGCCGTGGTCGACGTCTGCAGCGGCGTGCCCTGTCTCGCGCCGTGATGAAGGGATCCGTATAGCCTACGGCGGCCGGGGTTGGCTCGACCTCGGCTGCCGAACGCGCGACGAGACCCCGCGGGCCCTGCCGCGGCCTGCGGGGTCTCCGTATCCTGCCGAGCGATGAGCCTCCCTATGGCGCGTTGCTCATGCCCAGAACCCGTCGACCACGGGTGTCATACGGATCCTTTCAATTGCGCGCCTCGTCGTAAGCGCCGCCCGCCTGACAGGACGATCAATTCGACGCGGACTCGTCCGTCGAGGCCTCAGTGCTTGAGGGCGCTCTGCTCATTCATCCAGACCAGCTCGCGCGCGACGGCCTCGCGCTCGTGGGCGAGGTACTCGCGGATGGCGTGCGCCAGGCGCGGGTCACGGACGTAGTGCATGCTGGTCGTCGGGCGGGCGTCGAAGCCGCGCAGATGCTTGAACTCGCCGCCGGCGCCGGGCTCGAAGCGGCCGATCCCCTCACGCAGGCAGTACTCGATCGCGGCGTAGTAGCAGACGTTGAAGTGCAGGTAGCGGAGCTCCTCGAAGGTGCCCCAGTAACGCCCGTAGAGGACGCCGTTCTTGCGGACGTTGAACGTGCCGGCGACGAGCTCGTCGCCGCGCTGCGCGACGATGAAGCACAGGCGCTGCTTCCAGCGCCGGCGGAGCAGCTTGAAGAGCGCGGCGTTCAGGTACTGCTGGCCCCAGTAGAGCTTGTC